>JAGBAI010000165.1 GCA_017939025.1 Oscillospiraceae bacterium | reverse complement strand
TGACAAAGAAAGCCCGGCGGATAATTCCGGCGCAGCATAAGGCAGACAGATACATCCCTTCTGTGCCGAGCCGGGCGGCTGGTGCGCCATGACCTTTGTTGAAGCGAGCGATTATTCCAGCACCGGAAAATGAGCATGGCTGCTCATGGGCGACGACACACAGGAGACAGGTACTCCCTTACAGCCACAGTCCGAGCGTTAGAAGCGTCGCAGGCAATGGGTAGGGCCCGGCAGATCGCCGGAGGGGTGAGATTCCCGTGGAGCCGTGCCAGCGGCCGTCTGTTCCGCCTATTCGCAAATCATCAATCTTTCAACAATTTATTGAGAGGGAAATTATGAATAAAACTACATTGCCTGAAACGAAATCCAAACAGGCAAAAAGTCCTCCCCTTGACCAGGAAACGACCTACCATGTAAATGGCAGGTCGTTTGTCGTTCAGCCGGTTTTCAAACAGGGAAATACAAATTCCCTCGGAGACGTTTTGCTTCGCCTCATGCAAGCAGATTGCGAAAAAAGTTTGTAATTACTTTGAAACTAGCTGACAATAGCAGTAAAGCGCGGTATAATAGTTGTGTGAAGTAAAGAAAACACAAGGAAATTTGTTGCTCGACTGCTATAAAAGGAGGACTTATGAGAAAGTCGAACAACAAGAAAACACGCGACGTTACTGCGTTTATTTATCTGCGTTTATCCCGTGACGACAATCTGGAAGGTGAAAGCTACAGCATCGGCAACCAGAAGAAGCTGCTGACAAAAGTCGCAAAGGATTTGGGATATTCCAATATCGTTACCTTTATTGACGACGGTGTTTCTGGTGTTACCATGAACCGCCCTGGCTTTAACGATATGATGCAGCAGTTGAAAGAAAACCGAGCTGCCGCCCTGCTTGTAAAGGATCTATCCCGTTTGGGAAGAAACTACATAGAAGTGGGGCGACTGATGGAGGAATTTTTCCCTGAGCATAATATCCGGCTGGTTGCCGTTTCGGACAACATTGATACCGACGAGGGCGAAAATGAAATGGCCCCGATCCGTAACCTGTTCAACGAATGGTATGCCCGTGATATCAGCAAGAAGCGCCGTATCAGCAATAAGATCAAGGGTAACGCAGGCGAACCTTTGGGACAGCCGCCCTATGGGTATATCAAAGATCCGGACAATCCCAAACACTGGATCATTGAGGAAGAAGCTGCCAGTACCGTTCGCCGGATATTCAGCATGACCCTGGATGGCCTTGGCCCAGAGCAGATTGCCGCACAGCTTGAACGGGATGGTGTACTCACACCAAGAGCCTATTGGCAGCAGCGGGGTGTTAAGCGCCCAGGCAAAGGCGACCTTGACCGTCCAACCAAATGGGGCAAGACTACCATTATGCAGATGCTGTCTATTCAGGAATATTGCGGAGATATCCTCAACTTCAAAACCTATTCCAAATCCTACAAAAATAAGAAGCGGATCGATAATGACCGGGAGAACTGGCTGGTTTTCAAAGATGTCCATGAGCCCATCATTGACCGTGTAATCTGGGAGCAAATCCAGGAAAAGCGCGGAAAGATCCGTAAGCGCAAACCCAAGGATGGGGAGCGAAACATTTTCAGCGGTTTGCTGGTCTGTGCGGATTGTGGTCACAACCTGAATTATCATTTCAACCAAGGCAACCACGATATCAAGTATTTCAACTGTTCCAACTATCGCGGCAACCGTGGTACCTGTTCCTCCACCCACTATATCCGCGTGGACTTCTTGGAGCAGGTTGTTTTGGGAGAGATCAAACGCCTTACCAAATACACTGTACACTACGAAGATCAGTTCCTGGAGGCTGTGATGGGCAGCAGCCAGAAAAGTGCTGAGGCCGAACACAAACGGAAACAAAAAGAGCTTGCAGCAGCGCAAGCCCGTGATAATGAATTGGATGGTTTGTTTGAACGCATCTATGAAGATAATTTGTCCGGCAAGCTGTCCGATGAACGTTTTGCCAAAATGTCCCAGCGGTATGAGGCAGAGCAAGCAGAACTGGCAGAGAAAATGAAACTTCTCCGCCATGAGATTGATAAGCTATCCAGCAACTCCGTTTCCACGGATCTGTTTCTGTCCACCGTCCGCAAATATACCCGTGCCAAGAAACTGACGCCTCGAATGCTGAATGAACTCATTAACCGCATCGAAGTTCATCAGGCAGAAAAGATCAACGGCGAATGGGTACAGCGCCTGACGATCCATTACAACTGCATCGGTGCCCTGTTCATCCCGGATACCGAGCCTCTGCCTGTCCCAAATGTTACCGTGAATACCCGTCGTGGCGTATATGTGACCTATGAACCGGCTCAAAATGAGTAACAAAAAACGAGTGTTCTTGCAGGATATCAAATCCTATAAGAACACTCGTTATGATTGCGGAGGCAGGACTCGAACCTACGACCTCCGGGTTATGAGAGCTTATTTTTCTATTTCTTATCATTTTATATCGTGCGATAATGGTTAATATTATCCCATTTCTTCCGATATTCCGTAACATATAGTATCATTTCTTTTGGCACCTCATTTGTAATTGTGGCCCAAAATTGGCCCAAAATAGCGAAGCCAGCCGCCATGGGAATTATGCTTGATTTTCTCCAAACTCTAACGCCTCGATACAGACTCTAAGGGCTGTTGCAATTTCTTCCAGTTGGACGCATACCCCATGCATTGCGTTGTGTGCCTTGACCATATTGAGGCTACCCGGCACCATCTCGCCATGCAGAATAAGCAGATTGTCCACTGACGAATTCAGAAGAATACTGACATCTTCCAAGTTACAGATTATATCATTCATGCCGTCCTCTCTTTTCTTACCCTGGTCGCCCGAATTCCTTTTCCTTTTTTCCATTGAGAATAATTCCAGCCATCCACTACATGCTGTACTGCCCATCGGTAATTTGCATAAGTGATTGTCTCACCACAGTCAAGGATTGCACAGACCTTTTCAACATAATCTTTCTTACGATAGTCCTCCCCTTCCATAATTGCCATTAAATTCCGCAATTTTCTAAGTCTCGCTTTCCCCTTATTGGTACTTCCATCTACAACCTGTAATGTGCCTGCACACAGGTATCGAAAATTGCATTGCCAATATCCGGCTAGTTTCATCATTTCATTAAAAGTAAGCTCTTCCCGATCCTCAATAACAGCAGCAAGTATTTCACAGGTCACACCCGCGTGTTCTGCAACAGTGTGCAAATAGTGGCCGCTGGCATTGATTTCCGCTGCAATATTTGGATATAGCGTTTCGGCGCTCTCATTTTCCGATTTACCTGGCCATGTTTCCTCGCTCTTGCGTAGCCGTTTTACTTGGTTTTGATACCATCTTCTTTGGGCATCTCTTGCGTTTTTCACTATCCTTTTCCTCCAATTTTGTATTGACATTGGAGGGGAGCAAGACTTACAATAGTCGTGTCCCCTCCGGGGGCCCAGCTCTTTGCCTGTTGCTTTGGTCGGCTCTCAGGCAAGGGGCTTTTCTTATGCGCTGATGGGCTGAACCTGGGATGCTCCGAAATAGCAGGTTACCCGGGTCCCCTTCTTGGTGGCGGGGTCACTGAAGATGGCCTTATACAGGGCCTTGCTTTCGTGGATAACCTCGAAACCCAGATCCCGCCAGCCTGCCCAGGTGTGGGTTTCTTCGGTGATACCGGCCTGCTCCTTGGCTGCGTTGTGAGCCTTGGCGTTGGCCCAGGCCATCCGAAGGGCCATGGCGAAGGACTGGACGCCCTTGCGGAAGATCCGCCACGCTGCACTCATAATGCTGCTCAGATCGTACTTTTTCATTATGTTTACTCCTTTCGTTTTTAAGAGATTCTACGTATTCCATTGGAAATATCCGCCACAGGCTTGATATCTCCACCATCCTCGCATTGCAGATAGCGAATCAGGTTCGGGTAATACAGCAGCCGCTTGCTGCCGATCAGTCGTACAGGAATTAGGCCTGTCCTGATCCACGCCCTGAGTGTGTATTCAGATACCGGGATTCCCTCGGCCTTGGCTCTGGAAACGGCTTCCCGGATGGTCAGTACATTCCCCATTAGTTGACCTCCTTTTGGTTTTGTTTGCCGTCCTCCGTGCTGTCGAGGCTCTTTTGTGTTTGTTGTAGGGGTTACAACAGGCCTTGTTGAAATTGGGCTCCCCTGTTCTTCATGTCTATATATTATCATATATTGCGCAATATATCAACATGGGATATTACACAATATATTGCGTAATACTTTGTACATTTTAGGTATTGCGCAATATTGAAATCTGTGGTATAATACAGCTACGGTGGAAAAGGTGACCTTGTATGCAGGCCGCCCCCCTATTTGGATGAAACGGAGGACAGCGCTATGGCTGGCGAAAATAAGAAGTCAGAGTATCGCAACGACTGGATTGCAAAGACTTATGATCGTATCAACTTGACTGTTCCAAAAGGTCAAAAGGAAGAATTCAAGGCCCATGCAGAGGGCCGCGGAGAATCTTTGAACGGGTTTATCTTGAGGGCTATGAACGAAACCAGAGAGCGGGACAACGCCCAGGAGGTAGCAGAATGAGAGTGTACACCATCATCGGCGGTGTCAACGGTGTGGGCAAGTCCAGCTTTACCGGCGTTCTAAAGGAGCGCAGCACCGATTTAGGAATCATTGTGGACGTGGACAAGATCACCGCAGAGCTGGGGGCCGGTGCCCTGGCAGGCGGCAAGGCAGCCCTAAAGAAGATCAACGAGTGCATTGATAAGGGCGTGTCTTTTACCCAGGAAACCACCCTGTCCGGCCGCAAGACTGAAGCCACGGCCCAAAAGGTCAAGGAATTGGGTTACCATGTCCGGCTGTTCTACATCGGCCTGGACACCGCTTCTGAAAGTCTCGCCCGGATTGCTAACCGTGTCCGGCGCGGCGGCCATGACATCCCGGAGAATGACGTGGAACGCCGCTTTGCTGGCCGTTGGGAAGCTGTGGCAAAGATCCTGCCTTACTGTGATGAAGCAGAGTTCTACGACAATGATAACGGTTTTGTGAAGGTGGCGGAGTATCGGAACGGCGAATTACGTACAGTCGGAAAGCACCGGCCCCAATGGCTGGCAGAGCTGCAGGAATATCTCGAAAAATAACCACTCCCATTCCACCGGCTCCACAAAATAAATCAAGCCGCCCCAGGTGTGACCCTAAAGCGGCTTTGTGCATTCTGTTGTGTATGTGTATAAGTATGCGTATACGCATAATTTTGCCTAATATCATTGACAAAATATCCCCCACGGGGTATACTAGAAATACGAAGGGCGCTACCGGCAGACGGTCAGACCCCGAGTGGATGAATTACAAGAAGTAACCGCACTCTTTGGTCGGAGGGGCGGTTACTTCTTTTTTGTCTGTAAAAACAGGCCGATGATGCTAACGATTAAAATGCCGATCCGGATGAGGTCGGAGTATGTAACCATCTGCAACACCCCCTTTTCTCTGATCTGAGAGCCGGGGGCAAGAAGTTACCCCCGAAAAATGGGGGGCTAACCGCCTACCGTTACTGGTAGCGCCACAGCAAGCATACCACAGTCAGCGCAAAATTGCAACAGATCATGGCAAAATCCTTGCACATTGCCTAGTGTTTTCCCTTGCAGAGCCGTCCACGGTGGCGGCTCCTGTTTTTCTTTCTGTGGCGGGGTTGAGCTTCCTTATGATTTTTTGCCGCTTTAACTGCCACCAGAACCGCCGGTGACCTATCGAGTTTTATTGCTTTCTTCTTGCCTTGCGTTCCTTTTCGATAAGAGCAGCAATGCGCTGACCGTCTTCGGTTTTCAACCATTCCGCTGTTTCTTCCGGCGTGGCCCAAAGTTGGTTGCGAATAATGCACGCCACCAGTTGGTCCACAGCTTCCTTGTTGATTCTCCCTACTTCCCGCTCGTTTTCCGTAGCTTTTCTACCATTTTCACACATTTTATCACTCACTTTTTGCATTTTCTATTACGCGTGCGCGCACGCGCGCGAACATATAATGCAGAGCCAAATTTTCCGCTATTTTTTCCTCGCGCGCACGATAGCCCGGTTTTGTCCACCCTAGGCCTCGGTTTCCAATTCCCGGGGGATTTGGTTTGAACAAGGTGGGGGGTGCCCCGGTTCAAAAGTTTACCGCTGTAAACAAAGATAATATTATCATACTCTGTTCCCTGGCGGTAGATCTGGAAGTAAAGGCATCCTTTGCATTCGAATGCAAAAGCCTAAGCCCGCCGCCGATCTGGACAGCATAAAAGAACCCCGTCCGCATGATAAAGGGATCCGCGAACAGGGTTCAAATTATTTATACTTGATTGTGCTAGATACTTATAGCGTAATATGTTCCATAGCCGCTTTGAGGTTGGTTACCACCCATGTCCTTGATTTATATTCGGCATCTGCAATATCATCCAGGCTTAAACCGTCAATATATCGGCGCATAAGCAAAATGCGGTGGGTTGCTTTGGGTACCGTTTGGATGATTGCCAGCACCCTGCCCATAGCCTCTTTGCTTTTTTCCTCCGCCCGTTTCTTATTTTCCTTTGCTGTTTCCAGCATAGTAAGGGCTGTCCCTGTGGGATCTCCTGGGGCGCTTCTGGACGGCACTCTCGAAGCGGATGGGCTGCGATATGTATTTAACTGTTCCGCTTCCGCCACTCTTTCGGCCCAGTAATTTAACTCGCTTTTCATTTCCAGGTACTCAGATAGCGCCGACTTTTTCCTTGTATCCTGTTCCGTATTGCGCTTCATAATTTCACCGTCCTATGATGTTCTTGGGGTCCCGCCACCAACTTATTTCGGGCAAGCTGTCACCTGTACCCACACCGGCACACAACGCCTCACTTGGTAAAGAAACCGGCCTTCATCGCTCATGGCATCAGAAAGATGCAGCAGATATATTTCCCGGCACTCTGACAGATCCAGGGTCCGAAGATACCGACACAGTGCATCAATTTCCATGTGACTGTTGGTAATCCTGTGGCGGACTTTATCGGGCAGCTTCTCAGACCTGTCCAGGATCTCCCGATCATAATTTGCTTCGAGGGCCAGAATGTTGACGCCGGGAAAGTGATAGGCAAGGTTTACCGTGTCCGTGGCGAAGGCCAGCACATCACCGTCGCACCGACTCTTAAACAGAAACCCCAACGGCTCCGCTGCATCGTGGAAGGTCGTAAAGGGAACAACGTCAATACTTCCCACCATGAATTGTTCGCCGTGTTGGATGGCTGTCACAAGCTCCACACCCAAGGCATCCGCTGTTCCCTGGCTCATGTATACCGGAAGTCCGGCTTTTATCAGATCCGCCACACATCCGCTATGATCCTTGTGCTCGTGGCTGACAATGCAGGCATCAAAGGCGGTGAGCTTAAAGCCGGCAAGCTGTTGGAGTTTTTTGCGGGATAACCCGCACTCCAAAAGAATGCGGGTTTCCCTGTCACTGATTATGTAGGCATTACCATGGGAGGAACTGGCTAAAGATGTGAATCTCAAAACGGTGCACCTCCTATCAAGGTGGTGGGAACAGCTGCTGAAGGTACCGCCGGTTCTGCCTGGGACTGCACTTCGATACTGTCCGTGGGAGTGTGTTCCTTCTGGTACTGGGTAGACTTCTTGATTTTGTCCTGCACCCACTCCGGCAAGGTCTTGAATACTTCATCATTCCAGTTGTCCATATCCCACATAATCGGCGGCGTGCTGCTCTCAGGGGCCGGAAATCCCTTGGGAATAGGCATAAGGCTGTCCACGTTGGCATACTCTCCCGATTCACTCAGCACCACATTCAGCTGGCAGGCCTTGCCGATCTGCTCAAACAACTCCACCTCCTGGAATTCTTCGTCCGTATATGCCTTGCTGTTCCAAGAGGAAATAAATGTCCGCAGAACGCTGTTCTTCTTGGTGGCAATAGCAAACTCTTTGGAAAGCTGCTTTGGCTCCTGCTTGCCGTCTACTTCGATGGTCTCAGAGGGCAGCTCCCACACAAACTGCACCCGGTTGGAATAGCTCTTGAACTTCTCGCTGTACTGCTCCCCCAGATCAATGACACCGATGCACACAGCAAAATACACGCCCGGCTCCACCGTGGGAACCTTGGGTCTTGCACGATCCTTAACTTTCATGTTCACACCTCAAATTCTTATCAGATTCAGAAACCACTAGCCGAATCACCTGGGTGGCGGCGTATTCCAGATTTGTCACAGATTCCGCATTGTCCACGAACAACGGCACGGCCACACCATAGTGGCGGGATAGGGTGTTGATAATATCGATACCAACGTTGATTTTGGCGCCGTTGTTCAGACCCATATAGGGAACACCATCAAAAACCACGTCACAGCGTTCCTCTATACCACCGTTGGCCTGCTCCCGGAAGAGCCGGAACCGGGCCGCATGGAACTGGCCGTTTATGCTATCCTCAACGAACCGGGTCTTATACCGGGTAAATTCGTCCACAAGGTGCTGCATAGCCTCAATGGATTCCAGACACTCCGCAGCGTTCCGGGCATCCTGCTGAAGCTCCCCAATTCGCTGCCGGGCACGATCCAGTGCGGCACGCTTGCCCACGGTCTCCCACTTTGCCGAGATCTCCCGCCGCAGCTCTGCAAGCCTGCTCTTCTTATCACTGTTATCAGGCCCAGGCCCCGCCACAGACAGGGCATTGCGAAGGGTGGCCGCTCGTTCTTCTGCCTGCCGGATCTCCGCCGACAGCTGATTGGCTCGGCTCACCGCCTGCTCTTTAGCTTCCTTCTGGGTGGCTGCTGTCCTCTCAATCTCCTGCAAGCGACTCCGCTTTCTGGTTTCAAAGGCATCTGTGGCGGCTCTCAGCTGATAGGCCGGGAGGCTCTGACCGCAGGTTGGGCAGTTGCCACCGGTAAATGCTTCCTGGTTAACACGGATCCACCGGGCGCGGGATTCTTCTATGCTTTGCTCATGGGTAGCCGCCGACCGTTCCGCCGCCTGCTGCTGGGCCTTATCCCTTGCAATGCGCTGTTCCAGTTGGGCCAACTCAGAGCGCAGCCGTGCCCCTTCATCCGCTCCGGTGCTGCCGATCTGTGCCGCCACCTGATCCGCTTCCAGTTCCAAAACCCGAATCTGTTCCTTGATTCCCTCATAGTCGATGCTCTGCAGATCCTCAATGGTTTTCTGACACTCGCTGATTCTGGCCGGGATATCTGTCTTTACTCCGGTATGCTGCTTTCTTTCCGCTGCCAGCTTCCGCCGGTAATCATCCAGAGACAATTTCCCAAGCGTCTGGGAAAGCTCAGAAAAGCGGCTGTCCGTGGCCATGATCTCCCGGTCAGTCAGCGCCCCGGCAATGTCAAAGAGCACCGCCCGCCGCTTCTGCCAATGAAGGTCCTGGGCAAAGTGGGAAACTGACGTCAGCAATCGAAAGGTATCTTCCGGCACAATATCCCGGATTCTGCTGTCAAAGGTATTCTTCTTGCACGGTACACCGTCAATGTAGTATTCGCTTGTATGGCCGTCGAAGGTCTCCACGCTGCTACCCCGCTTTGTGCTCCATACTTCCCGGTATGTACGTCTCAGCGTCACCGACTCCCCCGCCACCAGAAGGGTAGCTTCTACGGCGGTAATTGCATTGTGATCCGCCACGGCCCCGGCAGCGTCCAGCGGCTTGACCTCGATGTTCTTCTCTCCGTTTCCGGCGCTGTCCTTGCCAAAGAGCAGCCATGTAAGAGCATCGTATACAGAGGTTTTACCCGCCGCATTGTCTCCATAAATCGCCACATTCTGTCCATCAAAATCAAGTACCAAATTACGATGGCACTTGAAGTTTTCCAGCCTAAGCCGGTCAATCTGTATTCTTGTCATTGAAAAAATAACCTTTCTGTGGTAACATACCACTGTCATGTATTTGGCGTGCCGCTTTCGGAGGGTCCAGCTCCGGAGGCGGCTTTTTTTCTGCCCGCCCGCAACAGTTGATGATGATATTGAGCTGTAGTTGTATTTGAGTTGGGGTTGTAGTTGTAGCTGTAGTTGAGGTTGTAGATGTAGTTGTAGTTGGTTGATTTCGTGGAACGAGATTCAACGGTCGTTATTTCCCGTTGGTTTCCGCTCCTTTTCCGCTGTCTGTTATCAACTGTTTCCGTGCTTCCTCTGTGAGTTCCTTCCACTCATCATAGGAAATCGGCTCAATTTTCTTCTTCCGGGATGCGCTGCAATAGCCAGCATACCGGCGCTGCTCGATCTTATCGTCGTAGGCTTCCGCGTCTCGGTCAATCCTCGGCAATGTAAATGCCCACGCCATACTCAATAGCGGGTCGGTAAAGTCTGGCAGATTTCCATACTCTCCATATTCGAGGATTGCGTCAAATAACTGGCCTTTTTGCTCATTATTCAGAAATTTAATAGCAGGGCGGATATCAAAATAAAACATTACTCCGGGTCTGCTCGGCACACTACCACCAACCTTCTATTCGCTCCTGGCCGGTGGCGGCATCCAAGGCCCGTTGTGCTGATTCAGCAGCTCTCAGCGTGTTCCTTGCCCGCGCATTGAGTGTGCGGGTAAACCGGCGCAGCTCTTCCGGATCGTCTGAAAGATAATAGCCGCCACCACAGGGATCTGACAGAATCACCGCTCCGGCGGCTCGCTCCAGCTCAACCGCCTTTTGCAGCTCCCGGACAGAGCGAAACCCCAGAGCTTCCGCCAACACCTTTGACGGGATTGCATTTTCACGACCATACAGCAGGGATTTATATACTTTCACAGTAACCACCCCTAACCTATCCGGCGGATTCCCTGGAATTCCGTCACCGTGGCGGGCTTATTGTCGCCGCCGTCCTCGCATTGCAGATACCGCACCAAATTAGGATAGAAAATCAGTTGCTTGGTACCCGCTTTTCTCACAGGGATGGCCCCGGTCCGTATCCATTGCCGCAAGGTATATTCAGAAATCGGGAAGCCGTCCTGTTTTGCACGCTTAACCGCTTCCCGAACCGTCACCACATTAGGCATTACGACACCCCCGCTCTCTCCGCGGCCAGTTCGTTGATAATCTCCAGAATCTTGTCGCGCTCCTGGGCAGGCAGCTCCCGGCGCAGTTTCCGGGAAAATGCACTATCCTGGATCCCCAGTTTATCGGCAATTTCCCAATGATACACGCCTGCACTTTTCGCCGCTGCCTTGATTTCCTTGTTCACTTCCTTGCACATGTTTTTTCCTCCTACTTAACAAAATTATTATTGACGCTCGGTTTGTTGTCTGCTATAATGATTTTAGCAACAATAATAATCATTGTCAATAAACGCAGATATTTAACTGCGTAAGTTAACAAACAGAGCGTGTCAAGTTCAAGGAGTGCAAACAAATGAAGCAGAATAATTCAAACATCGTCAGAATGCCAGTTTTACGGGAAAAGCTTTTAGAACAGCAGGGGGACGATATGTCTGCAACCGATTTTGCTGATAAGTTAGGATTAAGCAGACAGACCGTAGGATTCTATTTAAGCGGTAAAAGGATTCCCGATTCCGAAACGCTGGCACAAATTTGCAAGCGGTGTAATGTATCCGCTGACTATCTTTTAGGTCTTTCAGATGATCCAAATATAAAATCTCCTACTATTGACCAGCTTGGCCTTTCTCCCGGAGCGGTAAAGCAATTGTCCCTATTATCCCATTCCGAGCAAGCAGATTCTATTATGCGCGGGCTTAATATGCTTATCGAAGATGTTGGCATACTATTTCTTGCTGCTGAATTCTCTGCACTTTGTGACAAGATAAACGAAGCTCTTGACATAAATCATCAGTACAAAGATGTCCATTCCCCAGATGATAACGATGACTATTACAAATTTGTGGTGGCAAGAGATTATGAAATCATAGAAAAAACATTAGAGAAAACTATTGTTTCCGAGTTCCCCAAAATGAAAAATGATTTTGATCTTATCGTTGGTAGTCGCATGATAGAGTATCGAAAACGTGCCATTGTTGATAGATTTGATGAAATAATAAGACGCTTATCCAATTATCAGGAATTTATCGATAGTACCCTACAGCAAAGAGACATCATGAAATGAGGTGATATTTCATGGCAACCATCGAAAAAATCACCGGCAAAACCGGCACAGCCTACCGTATCAGTGTATCCGCCGGATTTGATACCAATGGAAAGCGCATCCGCCACAGAACAATGTGGAAGCCCACACCGGGCATGACTCCCCGTCAGATTGAAAAGGCAGTGCAGCGGGCTGCTGTGGACTTCGAGCGCAGCATTGAGCAGGGCTATTCCCTGGACAATAAACAGACCTTTGCAGAATACGCCTCCTACGTTCTGGATCTGAAGGAGCGCACCGGTGTCCGCCCCACCACCCTTGACCGGTATCGGGAGCTGTTGGGCCGGATCAATGCCGCCATAGGACACATAAAGCTGTCTGACCTCCGGCCCCAGCACTTGAACGCCTTTTATAAGAACCTGGCAGAGCCTGGGCTCCGTGTTGGTGGCGGCTCCGCAACCGCTAAAATCGACCTTGCCAAATGGCTGAAAGAAAACAAAAAATCCCGGGCCTCCATTGCGGAAGCTGCCGGGATCTCTGCCGCCACTGTGGGCGTAGCTGTGAAAGGTGAGCCCATCCGGGAGGATAAGGCCGAAGCCATAGCCAAAGCCATGGGCAAAAAAGTGACGGAGGTTTTCAAGGTGGAGAAAAACACCGATCCTCTATCTGATAAAACCGTGCTGGAACATCATCGTCTGATCTCCACAATTCTGACCCAGGCCGAAAAGGAAATGCTCGTGCCCTACAATGCCGCAGCAAAGGCCACACCGCCGAAGGTGGAGAAACATGACCCTAACTACTTCCAGCCGGAAGAGATTGCCGCCATACTCAAGGCCCTGGACACAGAGCCGCTAAAGTGGCAGCTGATTACCCACCTTATGATCGTCACCGGCTGCCGCCGTGGTGAGATTATGGGCCTGCAATGGGAGAAGGTGGATTTTGAAAACAACCGTGTGAAGATTGATAAGGCCCTTGTTTCCTCCAAAAGCAAAGGCACCTATCTGGGCAATACCAAAACCAGCGATATCCGCTATCTGAATCTCCCCGTTGAAACCATGAACCTCCTGCGGCTCCACAAGAGGGAACAGCTCCGGCTCCAGATCGCCAACGGCGACCGGTGGCGGCATACCGGCTTTGTGTTCACCACGGACGATGGCAGCAACATGAACCCGGACAGCATCACCGGCTGGCTCCACAACTTTTCCCGCCGCCACAATCTGCCCCACATCAACCCTCATGCGTTCCGACATACTGTGGCCTCTGTTCTCCTGGCAAACGGCACAGACATTGTAACGGTGTCGAAGCAGCTGGGTCATGCCAGCGTGAACACCACAGAAAATTTTTACAGCCACATCATCGAAGAGAACAAAGCCAAGGCAACGGAGTGTATTGCGGATGTGCTGCTCCGGAAGAAGGCATAAAAAAGCCGCCCGGGGTAATTCCAGGCGGTGGCCCAAAATATCAGTTTTCTGGCCCATTGGCCCAAAATTGGCCCAAAACGGTATTTGGGCTATTTTCACACTATGTAAAAAAGTTAGAAAAACCCCGGTATTCGTAGTGAATACCGGGTATTTTTATGGTTGCGGAGGCAGGACTCGAACCTACGACCTCCGGGTTATGAGCCCGACGAGCTTCCAACTGCTCTACTCCGCGATATTTACTTGCACCTCTCAGTGCTTAGATAGTATAGCATATCTGCAAGGCTTTGTCAAGCCCTATTTTTGTCGGGGCGTTGACATTCCTGCCGGAAGCCGATATAATTGTATAATTGTATTTTATCCAAAAGAGAGTGATCCATTCATGAAAACGAACATTCTCCGGACTGCTTTTCTGGATACGCTGCCGGTGATGACCGGATACGTGTTTCTGGGATTTGGGTTCGGCATTCTTATGCAGCAGAACGGATTCGGGCTGCTTTGGGCCGGAGCTATGAGCTTGTTTATCTATGCCGGCTCCATGCAGTATGTAGCCGTGTCTCTGCTGACCTCCGGGGCTGGCCTGTTAACAGCCGCACTGACCACCTTCGTGGTCAACGCCCGGCATTTGTTTTATGGTATTTCCATGGTGGATGCCTACAAGGGTGCAGGGAAGAAAAAGCCTTACATGATCTTCGCTCTGACGGATGAGACCTACTCTCTGGTGTCCCAAAAACAAAAACCGGATCTGCGCTACTGCTTTTGGGTATCTCTCTTTGACCACATCTACTGGATCAGCGGCACAGTGCTGGGGGCTGTGGCCGGTGCGGTGCTGCCCATCAATTTTGAAGGCGTTGACTTTGCGCTGACAGCCCTGTTTGTGACCATTTTTACTGAGCAGTGGCTCAGTACCAAAGACCACCGTCCCGCTGTCATCGGCGTGGCATCCACTTTGGTATGCCTGTGGATCTTCGGCAGTGATATATTCCTGATCCCCTCCATGGTGATCATTGCCCTGGCTCTGACCACCATGCGCAGAACCGGAAAGGAGAATACTGATGCCTGATCTTCACTCTGCCGTCATGATCGCTGTCATGGCACTGGTCACTGCCGGGCTGCGGTTTCTGCCTTTCTGGATCTTCGGTGAGAACCGGAAAACGCCGCCCCTCATCACCTATCTGGGCCGGGTTCTGCCCTATGCCATCATGGGTATGCTGGTGGTCTACTGTCTCAAGGGCGTGAGCCTGACCTCTGCCCCCTACGGAATCCCCGAAGCCATCGGCTGTATCGCTGTGGCTGCGCTCCATGTCTGGAAGCGCAACACCCTGCTGAGCATCGGCGGAGGCACCGTGATCTACATGCTGCTGGTGCAGTTTGTATTTTGACCGCACGCCAAGGGCCGATGTGGCCATCAGCCCTTACGATCACACAGGAAGGAAACTGTTATGACTGATCTGGAAAACGCCCGGGCTATCCTTGCCGCGGGAGACTATACCTGCGCTGTCTGCCGCGGCGCGGAATCCCACACCACCCACGAGCGGGGTGTCAAACCGCTGCTGAACTGGCTGGACAGCGGTATTGATCTCACAAACGCCTCTGCTGCCGACCGGGTAGTTGGCCGGGGTGCAGCATTTCTTTATTGCCTGCTTGGCGTCAAAACCGTCCATGCCCGGGTCATGAGCCTTCCTGCTGCACAGGTTCTTGCCGCCCATGACATAGAGGCCCTGGCAGATACCTTCGTAGACGGCATTATCAACCGCAAGGGCACCGGCCCCTGCCCCTTTGAATCGGCGGTAATGGAAATCACCGATCCCCAGGAAGCCCTGACTGCGATCCGGAACCGGATGGCACAGATGGGATTATAGGTAAAAATTACAGTTTGGCGGGCAACCTTCACCCCTGCATTTATGAGGGGGCCGAGGCGGCTGCGCCGCTTAGCCCGCCATATACAGCCTCATGCAACAAACCATACTTTTACAGGAGGACTCCCCATGGAAAACGGTATCCAGGTATCCAGTCTCAAGCCCCTGCTGCTGAACGAGGCACAGGTTACCCTTGCATTCCAAAACATGCGCGCCCTGGGCTGTGAGGTGGTGCAGCTGCAATGGATCGATCCGTCTGTTTCTGCGGCACATATCGCCAAGAGCTTAAAAGAAAACGGCATGATCTCTGTATCTGTTCAGGATTTTTATGAGACCGTTATGAAGGATCTGTCCTACTACACGGATCTGAACACCGCTACCGGCGGTACCTGGCTCTGCGTCAGCCGGATCCCCGACCGTCTGAAAACTCCGGAAGGACTGGATGCCTGCATTGGTGAATTGCGGGATCTGCAAAAAAAGCTGGACCCTCTGGATCAGAAGGTATGCTTCCATCCCGTCACCGCGGATTTTATCGCAGTACCCGGCATGAATGCAGTGGAATATCTCTTTGACAACATGCCGGAGCTGGACATCTGTCTGGATCTATACCACCTGAACCGGAACTGCACCGATATGCCCGGCTTCATCCGCCGCTATGCCGGACGGCTCTGCATGGTACATTTCAAAGACGGTAAGGGAGATGCTCTGGTTCCCGCCGGACAGGGTGACACCAATTGGGATGGTGTTGTAGAAGCCTGTCTGGATGCCAACGTTCCTTACGCTTTTGTGGAGCAGGAAAAATGGGACCGGGATCCCTATGTGTGTTTAAAAGAAGCTATGGATTGGCTGAAGACAGAAATGGACTGAATTGTATAAATTGCAGTTTGGCGCGCAGTGCGCGCTTCCAATGGCGTGACTTCGGCTGGTTTGTCATCCAGGACTCCTGGGTGGTCGGCCCGATTCGATGATACCATTTGTACACGTTATCGAACCGGGCGGTACCCAATGGTCTTGGTTGATTGCCGGGCTGTAGTCCCGCCATTGTCAGCGGCCACTGGCCGCACAAACTGCAATTTTCAAAAATAACACTGGGAATTTTAAAACAAATGTGCTATGATAGTCCTTGAGGTGAATTCCATGGAAGAAGAAAAGCAGCAGCCTGAGGTAAATGTGGATGATGGCTATGTGGAGCGTCCGGCCTGGCAGGTCTGGGGGGCCCGGATTGGCCTGGTAGTCTTTATCGGTTTTGTGATCTTACAGATCGTGACCATCGCCCGGGGAGGACTGTAATGCGGATCTTAGGCATTGACCCTGGTTACGGCATCACGGGCTTCGCACTTCTTGATGCCCAGCGGAGCCAATTCCGGCTTTTAAACTGCGGCGCCATCACCACGCCCCCCAATACGGAATTTTCCTGGCGGCTGGAAGTTATCTACAACGACATGACCGAGCTTTTACGGGTGGCCCAGCCGGATGCGGTGGCCATTGAAGAACTGTTCTTCGGTCAGAACGTCACCACCGGCATCAACGTGGCCCAAAGCCGCGGGGTGATCCTCCTTGCCATCCGGCAGGCAGGACTGCCCATTTTTGAATACAAGCCCATGCAGGTCAAGCAGGCAGTGGTGGGTTACGGCAATGCCACCAAGCATCAGGTTCAGGACATGACCAAACGGCTCTTGAAGCTCTCCGCCATGCCCAAGCCCGACGACGCTGCCGATGCCATCGCCATCGCATTGTGCCATGCCCGTTCCAGCACATCTCTGCTGGCGCAGGCCCAGGTGAATGCAAAATGCAAAATGCAGGATGCAGAATGATCCTGTGTTTCTGTTATTCAAAATCTGGTGCATAATTCAAAATGTATTGCAGAATGATTCCTATTCATTTTGCATTTTGCATTTTGCATTCTGCATTCAGAAAACTCCATTGGAGGTTTTCGAAATGCTATATTACGTTTCCGGCACGGTTGCCGTTTTGGAGCCCGGTCTTGCGGTGATCGACTGCAATGGTGTGGGCTACGGCTGCCGGGTCACTTCCTATACCACCGCCCAGCTGAAGCTGAATCAGAAAGCGAAGCTTTTTATTACGGAATCTATCCGGGAGGATGCCTACGACCTGTACGGCTTCATCAGCCGGGAGGAACAGCGCTGCTATGAGCTGCTGACCTCTGTCAATGGCGTGGGCCCCAAGGCCGCCATGGCCATTTTGTCCTCCGGCGGGCCTCAGAATTTTACCCTGGCCGTCATGACCGGGGATGAAAAAATGCTCACCGCTGCCCAGGGCATCGGCAAAAAGATTGCTCAGCGGATCATTCTGGAACTGAAGGACAAGATCGGCGGCGGTGCCATGGAGCTGGACTTCTCCACCGGCCCGGCAGCTGCCACCCCTGTTCAGAAGAGCAACAATGCCGCTCTGGCCCATGCAGCCTTGCAGGAGCTGGGCTACTCTGCTGCCGAGATCAACGCAGCTCTGAAAGGCGTGGATCCCAATGCCTCCACCGAGGATATGGTGCGGCACGCATTGCGGGCAATGGTTATGAAAAGTTGACAGTGTACAGTTGACGGTTTAAAGCTGCCAACGCATTCGTGAAAAACTGTCAACTGTCAATTGTCAACTGTCAACTCAACACCCGGAGGTATTTTATGAGCCTTGAATTTTCTCAGGATTTAGATACTGCCCCCATTATTTCCCCCACCTTCGCCCCTCAGGATGCCGGTGAGATTGGTCTGCGGCCCAAACTGCTGTCGGACTACACCGGACAGGAAAAGGCCAAGGGAAATCTGGCGATTTATATAGAAGCTGCCCGGAGGCGCAATGAGCCGCTGGACCATACCCTGCTCTACGGCCCTCCCGGCCTGGGCAAAACCACCCTGGCAGGTGTCATCGCCAACGAAATGGGCGTGAACATCCGGGTCACCTCCGGCCCTGCCATCGAAAAGCCCGGTGATCTGGCAGCCCTGCTGACCAATTTAAATCCCGGCGATATTTTGTTCATCGACGAGATCCACCGTCTGAACCGGATTGTGGAAGAAATTCTGTACCCTGCCATGGAGGACTTTGCCATCGACATTATCGTGGGCAAGGGCCCCAGTGCCAACTCTATCCGCCTGGATCTGCCCAAGTTTACCCTTGTAGGTGCCACCACCCGGGCAGGTCAGCTGTCAGCCCCCCTTCGTGACCGGTTCGGTGTGAATCTGCGGCTGGAGCTGTACACCCCCGAGGAGCTGGCGAAAATCGTCACCCGCAGCGCCACCATTCTGGGTATGCCCATTGATCCCAAGGGTGCCATGGAGATCGCCTCCCGAAGCCGGGGTACCCCCCGAATCGCCAACCGGTTCCTGCGCCGGGTAAGAGACTTCGCCGAAGTCATGGGCGACGGCACCATCACCAAGGAAACTGCCGACCTGGCTCTGCGCCGTCTGGAGGTGGACAAGCTGGGACTGGACACCATCGACCACCGGATGCTCACTGCCATCATCCAGAATTACAGCGGCGGCCCCGTGGGTCTGGAGACGCTGGCTGCCACCATCGGCGAAGAGGCTGTCACCCTGGAAGATGTTTATGAGCCTTACCTGATGCAGCTGGGTTTCCTGACCCGGACTCCCAGAGGCCGCTGCGTTACCGCTCTGGCCTATGACCACCTGCACATTCCCTATGAGGGACAGGCGCAGTTTTCTATTTAAATCTTGTGTAGGCGGGCATATATGCCCGCCGGGCACCGACAGTTTTTGCACGTGTGGTTCTGCCCCTCAAGCGTCGTTACTGCCCGGCGGGGATGTATCCCCGCCCTACGCATGTGTCTTCCAAAACTCACAGAAAAAATTTCACAAACCATTGACAAATTGTTCACATTTGTGTATAATCCGACTTGTGGCAATGTCTGCCATCTAATATTTCGACCCTGCGTTATAACATTTTTCTGGGATTTCACGGGGCATAAACAAACCGAAGAGAGGTATTTCCAATGTACGAAGATAAGACTTTAGTTTGCAAAGAGTGCGGCAACGAGTTCGTGTTCACCGCCGGTGAGCAGGAGTTCTACGCAGAGCGCGGCTTCCAGAACGAGCCCCAGCGCTGCAAGGCCTGCCGTGACGCTCGCAAGAACGCTACCCGTGGCCCCCGTGAGTTCTTCACCGCTACCTGCGCTCGCTGCGGCGGCGAAGCCAAGGTTCCCTTCCAGCCCAAGTCCGACCGTCCCGTTTTCTGCAGCGAGTGCTTCGCTCAGATGCGTGCCAACGGCTAAAAAGCTGAAACTGAACAACACAAAACAGGATCGGATTTCCGATCCTGTTTCTTTATTTTCTAAGTTTACATAACATCTAACAATTTGTCAAATTGCAGTTTGGCGGGCTGTTTGAATACATCATCGTAGGGAC
>JAGBAI010000164.1 GCA_017939025.1 Oscillospiraceae bacterium | reverse complement strand
TTTCAGAAAGAGAATCCTCTTCTGTAATACATAAAAATCGTGCCGGAGCTGCCGCTCCGACACGATCCTTAGATGTTTCATTTTGGCTCTACCCCAACTATTGACATAGAACCTGAAAAAATCCGCCCGGAAAATTCCGGGCGGATTCTGTATGAGATTGTACGACAATTGCCGCAGCGCCGAACCGGGCTTAGCCGCCGCAGCGGTATGCAGAGCGCAACCGCCGAAGACGGCTCTTAGCGCGTAGCAGACCACCCAGGAGTCCTGGTGCAAGGAAAGCCAAAGTCTCGTCACAGCCTGCGGCCGCTGGCCGCATTACCAGGAGAGCATGTTCTCGAACAGCTCCATGTACTTCTTTGCGGGAGCATTCCAGCTGAAGTCCATTTCCATTTCCTTCTTCTGCAGAGCGCGGAAGTTCTCGCGGTTGTCGTTGTACAGATCCAGAGCACGCTTGACGGCTGCGTAGAAGTCGTCGGCGTTGTAGCTCTGGAAGGTGAAGCCCAGGCCACCCTCGCCGTTTTCGTCGCAGGGAGGCACGGTGTCCTTCAGACCGCCGGTAGCGTGGACAACGGGAACGGTGCCGTAACGCATGGCGTTCATCTGAGACAGGCCGCAGGGCTCGGACTTGGAGGGCATCAGGTAGATGTCGCCGCCGGCGTAGATGCGGTCAGCCAGACCCAGATTGAAGGTGATCTTAGCAGCGACCTGCTCGGGGAACTGGACAGCCAGATCCTTGAAGAAGGTCTCGTACTGAGCTTCGCCGGTGCCCAGGATCAGCAGCTGAGCGTCCTCTTCCCACATCAGACGGCGGGCGATGTAGCACAGCAGATCCAGGCCCTTGTGGCCGGCCAGACGGGTGACCATGACCATCAGAGGCACATCGGGCTTGACAGGCAGACCCACTTCTTCCTGCAGGGCAGCCTTCACCTTTGCCTTGCCTTCGATGAAGGTCTCGGCATCATAGTGAGCGGGCAGGGCCTTGGAGGTCATGGGGTTGAAGGTATCGGCATCGATGCCGTTGGTGATACCGGTCAGCTTCCAGGAGTTGTTGGACAGGATGCCGTCCAGACCGTGAGCGTAGTAGGGATACATCAGCTCGCGGGAGTAGGTCTCGGAAACGGTGGTGACCAGATCGGCGGTCTCGATAGCGCCCTTCATGACGTTGACGGAGTTGTTCATGTCCATAGTGCCGCGGTACTCCCAGGGCAGACCCAGCATATCATCGAAGAAGGAGGCGTTAGCCCAGCCCTGATACTCGATGTTGTGGATGGTGTACATGCAGCGGGTCTTGGGGAACTGAGCATGATAAACGGCCTTCAGGTACACGGGGATCAGAGCGCACTGCCAGTCGTTGCACTGGATCACATCGGGGATGCAGTCCAGAGCCACCATGGCATCCAGGCAGGCACGGGAGAAGTAAGCAAAACGCTCACCGTCGTCCATGTCGCCGTAGATGGCGCCGGTACGGCCGCCGAAGTAGTACTCGTTGTCCAGGAAGTAGACCTGCACCTTGTCGGCGCGGTTGGTCAGCTTCATGACAGCGCAGTACTGCTGACGCCAGCCCAGCTGGACGCGGAACTCCGCGACCTTCTCGACTTCGTAAGCGGCGTTGGTCTTGATCTTATTGTAGTAGGGCAGGAACAGGACGACTTCGTTGCCTTCGATGCGGCTCAGCGCAGCAGGCAGACCTTCGATGACGTCGCCCAGACCGCCGGACTTGGCGTAAGGGGAGCCTTCAGAGGCACAGACTGCAATTCTCATACAGTCTCACCCCGCTTGACGATGATGGGGTTCTTCTTGGTGCCGATCAGCTTAGCGCCGGGGGTGACGGTGACGTTCTTGTCCAGGATGACATACTTCAGCTCAGCGCCCTCACCGATGACGGCGTCGTTCATGATGATGCAGTCCTCGACCTCAGCGCCCTTGCCGATGGTGACTTCGCGGAACAGGATGGAATCCTCGACTTCGCCTTCGATCATGCCGCCGTCAGCGATCAGGGAGTTCTCAACCTCGGAGCCCTCACCGTAGTAGGTGGGAACGCGGTCACGAACCTTGGTGTAGACGGGATGTGCGCCGCCGAAGATGTCAGCGCGGACATCCTTCTTGATCAGAGCCATGGAGTTGGCGAAGTACTCTTCGACAGACTCGTTGAACATGGCAGTGCCGGCGAAGGGGTAAATATTGACGGTAACATTGCCGCGGTTCCAGCCGCCCATGACCAGGTCACGGTCCATGTGGAACTTGTCGCGGGCAACCAGGAACTTGACAGACTGGATCAGGTACTTCTTGGACAGAACGAAGATGTCCATGGAAGCGGAGTACTCGGGGTTGGCAACATAGTTGACAGCCATATCCTTGATCTCGCCGTCGACGACCTTGATAGCCAGGTCGATCTGCTTCTCGCCGTTGCAGATGCCGTCCTTGGTAACGACGGTGACATCCTTGCCGGAAGCGACGTGAGCGTCGATGACAGCGCGCAGGTCGATGTTGCTCAGAACTGCGGAGTCGGTCAGAACGACCAGCTCGTCCTC
The DNA here is from genome assembly GCA_017939025.1 of Oscillospiraceae bacterium. The sequence goes on along the minus strand of JAGBAI010000164.1, from coordinate 31,277 downwards.
ATCGCCGTACTCCAGGAAGTCCATAGCGTTCATCAGGGACTCCAGCTTGCCGCGGTAGGTGCCGACAGCAGTCTGTGCGTAGGGAGTCAGGAATTCCAGACCGCCCTCACCCAGCTCCAGGCCCCACTCCTCACCGTCGCCGATGTGGTTCATGAGGGACTGATAGTTCTGACGGGCGATGATGCCGATGTGACGGACACCGGCGCAGGACAGGTTGGACAGTGCGAAGTCAACCTGACGGTAACGGCCGCCGAAGGGGATGCTGGCGATGGTACGCTTGTTGGTCAGCTCGCCCATGGTGGCATCATTGGTGAAGATAATACCCATTACGTTCATTGCGATATCCTCCTAATTTCCTAGCAGTCCAAAATTAGACCATGTCGCCGGCCTTCAGCACGGCATTGGCCTCGATGACAGCGTCCTTGGAGGTGACGCTGATAGCTCTCTCTTCGCCCTCAGCGAACTGGCCGCCGACGACAGCGTTCTTGCCGATCTTGGAGCCTTCGCCCAGGATGCAGTTGCGAACGATAGCGCCATCCTCGATGACGACACCGGGCATCACGACAGCGTCCTCAACCAGAACGTTCTTGCCGATGGTGCAGCCGATGGAAACGACGGAGTGCTTCACGGTGCCGTAGACCTCGCAGCCTTCAGCAACCAGGGAGTCAACGATCTTGGCATCCTCATCGATGTAGGAGGAGGGCAGAGCGCTGTTACGGGCGTAGATGGTCTCGTTCTTGCCGCCGCGCAGGTTGAACTCGGGGTTCTTGCCCAGCAGTTCCATGTTGGCTTCCCACAGGGAGGAGATGGTGCCCACGTCCTTCCAGTAGCCGTCGAAGGGATAAGCCATCATCTTGTGGCCGGCGTTCAGCAGGTTGGGGATGATGTTCTTGCCGAAGTCCTTGGAGGAGTTGGGGTCCTCTTCGTCAGCGATCAGGGCCTCACGCAGGACGCTCCAGTTGAAGCAGTAGATACCCATGGAGGCGTTGGTGGACTTGGGCTGCTTGGGCTTCTCTTCGAACTCGTAGATGGAGTTGTCGGGGTTGGTGTTCAGAATGCCGAAACGGGAAGCTTCAGCCAGAGGAACGTTACGCACAGCGATGGTGACGGAAGCGTTGTTCTTCACGTGGTAGTCAACCATGGCGTTGTAGTCCATCTTGTAGATGTGGTCACCGGACAGGATGACAACATAGTCGGGATCGAAGCGGTCGACGAAGTCGATGTTCTTGTAGATGGCGTTTGCAGTGCCCTCGAACCAGCCGGACTTCTTGTCGTTACGCTCGTAGGGAGGCAGGACCTGAGCGCAGGAGTGAGTCTTGTTCAGACCCCAGGGCTGGCCGTTGCCGATGTACTCGTTCAGCTCCAGAGGCTGATACTGAGTCAGGATACCGACGGTGTCAATGCCGGAATTGACACAGTTGGACAGGGGGAAGTCGATGATGCGGTACTTGCCGCCGAAGGGAACCGCAGGCTTGGCGGTCTTCCGGGTCAGGACATGCAGGCGGCTGCCCTGGCCACCGGCCAGCAGCATGGCGATTACGCGTTTTTTCTGAAAATACATGGTCACAGCTCCTTATATAAATTGATGGGATGCTCCACAGCCTTGAAAGAACCCCAAAAAGGGCGCAATCAGGCACATTTTTCCACGCTCATAACATAACATATTTTTTGCAATTAGGAAAGGGACAAACTATCTAAAAAATTTGTAAATCTTTCTGCATCTTGCACAATTGACATCCACGGCTGGGGAAAACCACTGGGAGAGTGCACAATTTTTATTCGCTTTTCCATCCAGTAAAGCCCCAGCCAACGGTCAAATTTGTAACCGCAGCTGGGGAAGCCTCCCTGAATGCGGTAGCCCATTTTTTCGTGAAAGCGGATGGAAGGCTGATTTTCCGCCGTGATCAGTGCATAGAGTACCTGATAGCCCTGTTTTTCCAGGATGGCTTCCAGAACGGTGTATAATTTCCGGGCGATATCCCTGCCTCTGGCCTCCGGGCGCAGGTATACCGTCGGCTCCGCGCACCAGCGAAAGGCTGCCCGCTCATAAGGGGCGCTGGCATAGGCGTAGCCCAGGATCACACCGTCTTCCTCGTATACCAGCCAGGGGAACTGGGCAGTGTAGGTGTAAAAGCGCTGGGTAAAGGTTTTCAGACAGGGAACATCGTATTCAAAGGTGGCAGTGGAATGCTCCACATAGGGAGCATAGATTTCGAGAATTTCGGGAATATCCTTGTCAGTGGCGGGTCGGATCATAGAAATAACCTCCGTAAGTTCAAATGGCGCGGCAGCGCCTAAAGGCTCCCTTTGATGAGGGAGCTGTCAGCGAAGCTGACTGAGGGAGAGAAAAACTGTGGGTTTTGCGTTTTAACGAAGTGCAGTGATAACTGAAACCTTTTTCTCTCCCTCAGTCGCCTGCGGCGCCAGCTCGCTGCGGCGAGCCCGGTCGCAGCTCTGACAGTCCACCGGACTGTCATTCACTACCGCGACTTCGCTTTGCTCACCCTCATCAGAGGGAGCCTTCTTTAGGCGCTGCCGCGCCAGTGCGTATTACCTTCATTTTACGTCCCAAACCAGCCATCGTCAAGGTTGACAATTTCCAAAAACAGGGGTAAAATAAGCTTAACTATGCCACAATAAAAGGAGGGAACACCATGGAAGCTGGCAGTAGCGGCAATATACCCGGTCGAAGTAGCATGCGGCTTGCCATGGCGGGCCTGTAATCGACTTGCGTATGATTGCCTCATTATTTTCTAAAATAAGGAGGAAAATCATGGCTGAGCGTTTTGAAATTGTGGAAAAAGCCCTCCTGGCAATGCTGGAGGACAAAAAGTATGCCACGCTCCGGGATATCCTGGTCACCATGAACCCCACGGATATTGCCGGACTTTTTGACGGGCTGGAGGAAAAGCAGATCCCGCTGATGTACCGTCTTTTGCCGAAAGAATTGGCGGCGGAGACCTTCGTTGAGATGGAGACGGAGGCCCAGGAGCTGCTGATCCGGGGCTTTTCCGACAACGAATTGAAGGAAGTTCTGGAAGAACTGTATGTGGATGACGCGGCAGATATCGTAGAAGAGATGCCTGCCAACGTGGTCAAGCGTATCTTAAAGCACGCGGATCCGGAAATGCGCCACTCCATCAATCAGATTTTGCGTTATCCCGAAAATTCCGCAGGCTCCATCATGACCACGGAATATGTGTCCCTGCGGCCCCATATGACGGTGGAAGAGGCCATCCTGCGGATCCGCCGCCAGGGCGTGGATAAGGAGACCATCTATACCTGTTACGTCACTGCCAAGGACCGGACACTGCTGGGTCTGGTCACCGTCAAGGATCTGCTGCTGGCGGATGACGATGAAATGAAGATCGAAGAGCTGATGCAGGAAAATGTGTCGGACTTCATCTTTGTCAGCACCAAGACCGACCAGGAAGAGGTCGCTCTGATGTTCAACAAGTATAATTTCCTGGCCATCCCTGTTGTGGATGGTGAGGGGAGAATGGTGGGCATCGTTACCTTCGATGATGCCATGGACGTTATGGAAGAAGAGGCAACCGAGGATATGGAGCTGATGGGTGGTATGACCCCCTCGGAGAAGCCCTATCTCAAGAGTACTTCCTTCGAGCTGTTCAAGAACCGGATCCCCTGGCTGATGCTGATGATGGTGTCGGCTACCTTCACAGGCCTCATTATGACCGCCTTTGAGGACGCGCTGGCGGCCCAGATCGCCCTGTCCGCCTTTATCCCCATGCTCATGGGCACCGGCGGTAACTCCGGCTCCCAGTCCTCTGTTACGGTCATCCGTGGCCTGAGCCTGGGAGAACTGGAATTCCGGGATATCGGCGTGATCCTGTGGAAAGAGATCCGCACAGCGCTGATGTGCGGCGTAGCCCTGGCAGTGGTGTGCTTTGCCAAAATCTGGCTGGTGGATCATCTGATGATGGGCAATGAGAATATTACATTGATGGTGGATCTGGTGGTCTGCTGTGCCCTGTGCGTTACCGTTGTGATGGCGAAGGTTGTGGGCTGTTTGCTGCCCATGGCAGCCAAGGCGGTGCACCTGGATCCTGCGGTTATGGCAAGCCCCTTTATTTCCACCATTGTGGATGCTCTTTCCCTGCTGGTGTATTTTATGTTTGCAAAAATGCTTCTTGGCATTTAAAAACAAGGCTTCCGAATTTGGAAGCCTTGTTTTATTTTGGCAATAAGGTATACTTCATCCATAAAACGCCCGGTGCCTAAGCACCGGGCGTTAGCGTATCAGTAGTTCTTGGCGTTGATCTCGAAGTAAGCCTTGGGATGGTCGCAGGTGGGGCAGATCTCGGGAGCCTTGGTGCCGACCACGATGTGGCCACAGTTGCGGCACTCCCAGACCTTCACTTCGCTCTTCTCGAAGACGGTCTTGGTTTCCACGTTGTGCAGAAGCGCACGGTAGCGCTCCTCATGGTGCTTCTCGATGGCAGCTACCAGACGGAACTTGGCAGCCAGCTCCTTGAAGCCTTCCTTTTCGGCAGTGACAGCGAAACCTGCGTACATGTCGGTCCACTCGTAGTTTTCGCCCTCGGCAGCGTCCAGCAGGTTCACATCGGTAGCGGGCATGCCGTTGTGCAGTTCCTTGAACCACATCTTGGCGTGCTCCTTCTCGTTGTCGGCAGTCTTCAGGAACAGGGCAGCGATCTGCTCGTAGCCTTCCTTCTTGGCCTTGGATGCGTAGTAGGTGTACTTATTTCTTGCCATGGATTCGCCGGCGAAAGCGGCTTCCAGGTTCTTCTCGGTCTGAGTACCGGCGTACTTGTTGTTAGCCATTTGATTTTCCTCCTAAGTGTCCTCCGGGGATCCCGGGTGATACACTCAGTTTACCAGAAACCCCTTCCGAAATCAAGCGGGAAAACGCGATTGTTTTCTGAAAGATCAGGAACCGTTTGGAAAACCGTCTCGCAGATGTGAGACGGTTTTTTATCCGAATTGGATCAATGATTGCGGTTCCAGGCAGCAGGCATCCAGGGGTACTTCTTCTCGTTTTCGAGGCCGTACTGCTCCAGCTTCCGCAGCTGCTCCACCACATGAGGCATATCCATCCGCTCCACCATCTTGCAGATGATCTCTTCACCGGTGGCAGCCATGACATCCCGGGTGGCGATGTCGGGGATGTCGGGGGTTGCCGTGTGGTCACCGTTTTCACCGAAGCAGTAACCCACGGCAGCAGACTGGTAGCCCAGGGCGAACAGGTCATTGAAGGGTGCGCAGGACTGGGGTTCCCGGTGGTTGTAACCGGTGACCAGGGCAATGTCGTCGATGCGGTTCATGATCTTGTAAGCGCCCACGGTGATGGCGTGGAAGTCCACCATCATGTTCTTGATCAGATCCGCATTCTTGCCCATGCTCATCATGGAATCCATGTACAGGATCGGCACGCCGGTCTCGTCGTAGAAGTCACGAACCATGGGGCAGATGGTCATGTGGGCGGGGCCGTGGAAGCTGATATACACCTGCCGCTTGAAGCCCAGCCGCAGCAGGCTCCGGGCAATGGCGCCCAGGTAATCGATGCCCTGGCGGACGCTGACCTGGACGGTACCCCGGCCGGAAGCGGTGGCACCGGCGTAGAAGTAGGGCAGGCCGGTCAGCACCAGACCGTCACAGGCTTCGGCCATTTTCAGAGCATAAGCTTCAGAAATCACAGTTTCGCAGTCCAGGGGGAAGCCGCCGTGCATTTCGGTGGTGCCCACAGGAACGATGATGATGTCATTTCTCTTGAGGTAGTCCTGAACCTCGCTGTTCAGCATTTTGCCAAGGATACGGGTACGCATTTCCATAAGAAACCTCCATATAAAATAACTCAAAGGCATCTGTTAGCCGTCCAGAAATGGCAAAAGGAAATAACTCAGAAAGATAGAAAGGAGAAAGAAGGATCCGGACGGCTAGCAGATGCCTTTGATAACAGAAAATGAGCGGCACGGCTTACCCGTGCCGCTCAAAACGGTCAATTGAATGGGTTAAATTACTTTGCTTCGAAGTGTGCGGCCATCTTGGCGCGGATGTCGTCAGTGATGTTCCAGACGAACTTGAAGGCAGCCCAGGAGCCAATGATGAAGATGCCGGGAACCAGAACGCACAGGACCTTGATACCGGTCAGAGTGCCGGCGGTCTGTACAGTCTGGGTAGCGTCGTAGCCGATCCAGCCCAGAGCCAGGACAGCGGCGGAGTTACCGACAGTCTGGCCCAGACGGCGGGACAGGTTGAAGGTGCCGTAGATGGAGCCCTCGGTGCGCTTGCCGGTCAGGTACTCGTTGTAGTCGATGGCTTCGCCGACCAGACCCCACTGCATCAGAATGGAGACACCGGCAATGCCCTGGCCCAGCTGGAACCAGATCATGTGGACATAGGGATTCACATTGCCCACCATGTGGAAGGCGAACAGGCCAACCATCATAGCGGAGCCCAGCAGCAGGCAGTACTGGATCAGCTTGGTCAGGCCAAACTTCTTTGCCAGCTTGGGAGCGATGGCCAGAGTGATGATGCTGATGGGCATACCAATAATGGAAGCAGTAGCCATCAGGCCGATGGAGCCCAGAACGTCAGCGTACATGTAGGTGCCCAGGGTGGAGCCAACATACTGCATGCAGCAGATGCACACACCGTGGATGCACAGAGCCAGGAAAGCCCGGTTCTTCTTGAAGACCACCAGAATGTCGGTGACCTTTGCGGGTTCTGCATTTTCAACGGCAGCGGAGGAAACATTGCGCTCTTCCGTCCAGTAGTAGTGGAAGAAGCAGATCACCGCACCGATACCGGCACAGATGGCAGCGCCGATGCCGTAGCCGGCGGCGTTGGAATCACCGAACTTCTCCAGAATGACGGGGAAGATCATGGTGGGCAGGATGTTGCCGATGACAGAGCCGAAGCCACGGGCGGAGGACAGCTGAGCGCGCTCCTCGTCGGTCTTGGCCATGGCGGACAGCAGGGAGCCCATGGGGATGTTGAACATGGTGTAGCATGCTTCGTACAGGATCTTGCAGACGAACAGCACGCAGATCATGGCAGTGCCTTCAAAGAAGGTAGGTACTGTCCAGAAAATGATGGATGTGATGGCCAGCATGGGGGTAGCCCGCAGCAGCCAGGGACGGAACTTGCCCTTGGGGTGGGCCTTCTTGGCGTAGAGCTTGTCCATCAGTGCGCCCATCATGGGGTCATTGACGGCATCCCACACGTTCCAGATCAGCAGCAGGGTAGCCAGAATAACGGTATCGACCTTCAGCACGTTGACGTAGTAACGGGTAACATAGGAGCCCATGAGCGCGAAGGTCATGCAGCCGCCGAAGTCGCCCAGACCGTAGCCGATCTTGTGCTTCCAGGTCAGACTGCTCTTGGGAGCAGCCGCAGCAGTTTTTGCCATTTTTGTTTCCTCCTTACAATTTTTCGCAGATTTCTTCTGCAAATAACAAAAATAGTTTACCAAATTATGAACGCAAAGTTAATTGCGAATGCCGAAAGAATCCTTGCAAATCCGGAAATCCTGTGATACCATACAGTTATTATGGATCCATTTTGACAGAAAGGCGGCGGCCGGATATGACAAAGGATGAGCTGAACAGACTGCTTGGCAGAAAAACTTCCTTTCAAAACGCTTCCGATAGGGAACAATGGACCCGGAAGATGCAGGAGATAGGGCTGGAGCCCAACGATTATTACCAGAAAATGGAGATGTCTTCTCCGTATGTGAATACCCAACGGGATATCACCTACAGCTACGAAGCCATGTCCCTGCACAGCCATGCCTTTTATGAGATCCTCTGCTGCCGGAGCAATTGCGGCGCGGAGTATCTGGTGGGCAGACACCGGTATTCCCTGCAGAAGGGGGATATCCTGATGATCCGCCCCGGCGTCAGCCACGGCGTCATTCTTCCGGAAAATATGACCATCCCCTATGAACGGGACATCATCTGGCTGAGCACTGTCTTTCTGGACAGCTTTCAGAAGCTCCTTGGTCTTACTCCCATATCTTATGAAAAAGATCTTCCCACCGACCTGATCCGGACGGCGGATTCGAATTGGGCTTTCCTTTGCGACTGGATCCGGGCCGGTGTGCGGGAAGAGGAACGAAAACAGGACTGCTGGCAGACCGCCGTTCTGGGTAACACATTGCAGGTGGTTTCCCAACTGCGCCGGGCCTATCTTTCCCAGACGGTTTCCGCCCCGGCGGCAGAAACAGCAGATATTCTGGATCAGATCATCGCCTATATCGAAAGTCATTATGCCCGGAAGCTGACCTTGTCGGAAATTGCCAGGTTGTTTTATGTCAGTGACCGTACCGTCAGCGGCCTGTTCCGCAAGCGGCTGGGTGTTACCTTTTACCAGTTTCTGACCCGGCGGCGTCTCATTGCAGCCAAGAAGCTGATCCTCATGGATTATACGCTGGAGGCGGTGGCAGAGCAGACCGGTTTCGGCGATTATTCCACATTTTACCGGGCCTTCAAAGGGGAATTCGGTATTTCGCCCCGGGACTTCAAGAAACTGGAAGCAGAAAAGGCAGATGCCGCTCCCACCACCTTTTTCCCTGCGCGCTGACCTGCGGCAATACCGGATGAAAGAACTTCGCCAGGAAATCCCATGAAATACCGGAAGCCGCTTTTCAAGCCATTTTGATTATGCTATAATGGCAATATTCATACCGAAGAGGTGCATTTCTTATGGTCAAAGAAAAAGATAAAGCTATGCAAAAGGTATTATACCGCTATCCTTACCTGTTTGGACTGCTGATCTTTGCTGGTCTGGCGGGGGTTGTGCAGATTCTGGTGATCCTGGACTGCTTCTTCCCGCTGATCGAATATGCCACCGATGCTGTCAGCAGCGTTATGTCGACCTGCTCTGAGGTTTTGGCAGGCCTTTACGGTATCACACTGACCGGTTACATTTTCTTTGCCGACCGGTTCAAGGATACCTCCGACGCAGACGAAAGCCTTTACGACGCAGTCCAGGCTCTGCTGCTGCGCTATAACCATATGGCGGGATTCATTTCTCTCATGTGTCTGGTGTGTATCGTTATGGCGGAAGGAATCGTCCTGTATGGTGCCAATACCCTGCTGCCCGGGGGTGTGTACCGGTTCTGGGTCAACGAGACGTTGCTTTTGTGCTTCTGTACCTTTGATCTGATTTTGTATTTTGTTATCAGCGTTCTGGATCCCCACAAGGTCAAGCGGATCAGCAGCCAGAAAAAGGCAAAGCTCAGCGAGGATACCAACAGCGGTGATATGGAGGAATTCATTGCCGCCTGGAATGAGATCGAAACCAATCTCTTCTCCCTCCGGGACGAGCTGGTCAGCAAAATGCGCTTCATCCCCGGCGGAAATAAGGGGAAGCCCCAGGTAGTGCAGACGCTGGAGATTCTGCGAAACTACGGCCGTATTAATTTTAATCTGTGGAAAAAGCTGGACAGGCTGCGCCAGTACCACAATCTGAGCCTTCACGATGTGAACATGGCCGTTTCCCAGGAGATGTGTGACCTGGCAAAGGATGTCCTGGAGGAGCTGCAAACCAAATAAATACCAAAAGGGCGCGTTGCAAAACGCGCCCTTTTGGTATTTTGATTCTGAAATTACCGCTCTTCCCGGAAGTAGTTGATGCCCAGGGAGGCGGGCAGGCCGCTGTTCTTTCGGCTGCGGACAGAAGAGCCGATCAGCACGATGGCGGTAATGACGAAGGGCAGTGCCTGGTACACCTGGGTGGGGATAACTGCCAGCCAGTGCAAGGTTCCGTGGAAGGCCGCTGCCAGGGAGCTTCCGGAGACCCGGAGGGTGTTAAAGAATCCGAAAACAAAGGTACCTACAATTGCCATTGCCGGATTCCAGTTGGCAAAAATGACCAGTGCCACCGCGATCCAGCCGTAGCCGTTGATCCAGCAGGAGGAATTGAAGGAACCGGACATATTCAGACCCATGTAGTAGCCGCCGATGCCCATGATGCCGCAGCCCAGGCAGATGTGCAGATACTTCGTCCGGGTGACATTGATGCCTACGGAGTCGGCAGAGCCGGGGTTTTCGCCCACTGCCCGCAATTTCAGGCCCGGGGTAGTGTGATTCAGATACCAGTACATCACAAAGGCAATGGCAATGCCCAGATATACCAGAATGTTGTGGTTGAACAGGCCCTCGCCGATGAGGGGAATCCGGGACAGGCCGGGAATGGGCAGACCGGCAAAGCCGTTTTTGATGTTGGCGTAATCGCCCATAACAGGCCATGCCACAGCTTTCAGACCGTTGCCCACGAAGAAGTAAACACCCAGGCCGAAGGTGGTCAGGGTCAGACCGGTAATGTTCTGATTGGCCTGCAGGGACACCGTCAGTACCGCGAACAGCAGACCGCACAGTGCGCCTGCCAGAAAGGCCACGGCGATGCCTACGCCCAGGGAATTGGCATAGCAGCCGAAGATGTAGCCGAAGATGGCACCCACGGCCATAATGCCCTCCACGCCCAGATTCAGACTGCCGGATTTTTCCACCACGATCTCGCCCACAGTGCCGTAAAGCAGGGGGATGTTGTAGACCACGATGTTGTGAATAAAGGAGGTCAGAACGCCAAGTTTATCCATTTCCATGATCAGTTGCCTCCTTTCTTCACAGACACGATTTTGAAGCGGGTATAGAAATCTGCTGCCAGCACCAGGAATAAAATCACACCCTGGAGCATGTTGGCGAAGCTGGAATCCACCTGGGAGAAGGTGGCTGCCGCTACGGTGGAACCGTAATGCAGCACGGTGATCAGCGCGGAGACTACGAAGATTACTGCCGTATTCAGCTGGCTCAGCCAGGCTACGATGATGCCCGTCCAGCCCACATCATCCGTGATGGCAGTGGACAAAATTCCGGCGGTGCCTACCTTGAAGGCGGCGGCCAGGCCAATGAGGGCAGCAGACAGGAATACGGTGCGCAGAACGATCTTACTGACCTTCATACCCGCATACCGGGCAGTACCGGCGCTGTCGCCCACCACGCTGATCTCATAGCCCTGCTTGGTGTATTTCAGATAGACATAGATGGCGATACCGATGAGCAGCGTAAAGATCACGCAGACATTCAGCGTAAACTTTTCTCCCATGGGGATTCCGGGGAAGGAGACGATTTTGGCAAAGCTGGCGAACACAGGCCGCTGGGAATCGGGATCCAGGAAGAAGTTCCAGCTTTCCTTGGCCTCACTGATATAAATCAGGACATACAGGGCAACATAGTTGAGCATCAGTGTCAGCAGGGTTTCATTGGTGCCGAATTTAACCTTCAGTGCGGCGACGAACAATCCGTACAGGCCTGCCACGAGCATGGCTGCCAGGCACATCATCAGCAGCACAACCGCATTGGGATAGCTGCCGCCCATTTGGAAGGCCACAAAGGCAGCAGAAATGGCACCCAGGATAAACTGGCCCTCACCGCCGATGTTCCAGAACCGCATCTTAAAGGCCAGGCTTAGCGCCACGGACACCAGGGCCAGGGGAACGAAGTCTTTCAGATAGTTGATCCAGACCTTATAGGCGATCTTGTTGCCCACGGTGCCCATGGTGAACATCCGGGTATAGTAGGCAACGGGGTCAACGCCCAAACCCGTAAGCAGCAGCGCGCCCAGCAGCAGCGCCAGCAGCACCGCACCCAAATACAGGCAGCACTTTTTCCAGAGGGGACAATTGTCCCGCTTTACGATATGAAATTTCATGCTCAAGCCTCCTCCTTCTGCTCACCGAAGCGGCTGTCCCGGGCAAAGCCGGCGGGCTTGTTTTCGTACTTATAGGTCAGATCCAGGGCACCGGTCATCATCAGGCCCAGCTCCTCCTTGGTGGTCTTGTGGGCGTGGACAACACCCATGACCTTGCCGTGGCAGAGTACCAGGATCTTATCGCACAGGGCCAGCATCACGTCCAGATCCTCGCCAACAAAGAGGATGCCGACACCGGCCTTCTTCTGTTCGTTCAGAATGTTGTAAATGGCGTAGGAGGAATTGATATCCAGGCCACGGACGGGGTAGGCCGTAACGATGACATTGGGCCCGGCTTTGATCTCCCGGCCCAGCAGCACCTTCTGGACATTGCCGCCGGAGAGCCGGCGTACCGGGGTCTCGGTGGAGGGCGTTACCACTTCCAGATCCCGGATCACTTCCTCCGCATCCGTCCGGCCCCGCTTCCGGTTCACGAAGGGGCCTCTGGCATCGGAATAGTTCTTCAGAAGCATGTTGTCGGTGATGGACAGGCTGGGGGCAAGGCCCATGCCCAGACGGTCTTCCGGAATGAAGGACATGGAGATGCCCTTCTGCAAAATGGCCCTGGGGCTTAAGCCCACAATATTTTCACCCTGGTGGATCATCTGTCCCTTTTCAATGGGCCGCAGACCTGCGATGGCTTCGCACAGTTCCTTCTGACCGCAGCCGGCAATGCCTGCCACGCCCAGGATCTCACCGCCGCGGATGTAGAAGTTCACATTCTTAATGGCGGTGGCACCCTCGTCATTTTTGATGGAAACGTCCCGCAGCTCCAGCAGGGGACGGGTGGTTTCCATCAGGGGACGGTCGATGTTCAGATCGATCTTCCGGCCCACCATCCATTCTGTCAGCGCCTGCTCATTGGTTTCGCTGGTATTGACAGTGGTGATGTATTCGCCCTTCCGCAGAATCGCCACCCGGTCGGAAATATCCATGACCTCATTGAGCTTATGGGTGATGATGATGATGGAGTGGCCCTCTTCCTTCATCCGGCGCAGAACGCCGAAGAGCTTCTGGATCTCCTGAACCGTCAGAACCGCCGTAGGCTCATCCAGAATGATGACCTTGGCACCGTAGTAGAGAACCTTGATGATTTCCAGGGTCTGCTTTTCGGAAACGGACATATTGCAGACTTTTTTCTGGGGATCCAGATCAAAGCCGAACTTCTTCGCCATTTCCTCAATTTCGGCATAGCGGCTCTTCTTCAGACCGAAGCCGGGCTTGTCCCTGCCCATCCAGATGTTGTCCGCAGCGGAGAAAACATCCACCAGCTTAAAATGCTGGTGCACCATGCCAATGCCCAGCTTTTTGGAATCCTCGGGAGAATCGATGGAAACTTCCTTGCCATCTACAAAGATGGAACCTGCGTCGGGCTTGTAGATGCCGGAAAGCATGTTCATCAGAGTCGTTTTGCCGGAACCGTTCTCGCCCAGCAGTGCCAGGATCTCACCGGGCCGGACATTCAGATTGATGTTATTGTTAGCAACCACGGAGCCGAAGGTTTTGGTAATGCCCTTCAGTTCGATGGCATATTCATGGGGCATGGAGTGTTCCTCCTTTTTATTTTTATTTCAAAGACATGAGACAGACAAATACGGAACAACCTGTTGCAGGGAAGGGGCGTGATTGTCTGTCTCACAGCTTTGAAAAACCCGGGCCGGCCGGATGGCCGGCCCGGGTAGCAGTGCTATCGGGATCAATTAAGCTTCCTGGACACCTGCAACATAGTAGTTCATGGTGCCGGTGATGACGCCATCCTCAACGGAAGCGCCGCCAGCAGCAACGATCTCATTGCCGGCATTGTCCATCAGAGGAGCCTCCACCTGGGAGATGACGCCGTCCACGATCTCCAGCTTGGTGCCGGAGAAGACATCCCACTGGCCGGAGACGATCAGAGCCTTCACCTCGTCGATGACAGCCTGGGTGCCCTCGGCGCAGTTGTCGGACAGGGGGGAGACATCAACGAAGCCCTCAGCCAGGCCGCCGTAGTAAGCGGGGGTGCCCATGGCGGTGACGAAGTTCTCAGCGCCGCCGCAGGTCATGGCAGTCTCCATGGCGGTGCGGTAGTAGACGTTCCAGTTCCAGATAGCGGCAGTCAGGTGAGCAGCGGGAGCATCGGGGGTCATATCGGAGTTGTAGCCGCAGCCGAAGACACCGTTGTTCTCAGCCATGATCTGGGGCTGAGCGGAGTCACAATGCTGGGAGATGACACCGCAGTTGTAGCTCTTGATCAGCTCTTCTGCGAAGGCAGCCTCGTTGACCTCATCGGCCCAGGCGCCCAGCTTCTTGACGTACAGGGTAGCATCGGGGTTCACAGCCTGGACACCCAGAGCGAAGCCGTTGATGCCGGAAGCGGTCTCAGCGTACTCGGTGCCGTAGGCAGCGACGTAGCCGATGTTGTTGTTGCCGATCTCCAGGGACTTCAGACCAGCGGCGATGCCGGCCAGGTAACGGGCCTGGTAAGCGCGGCCGAAATAGTTGTTGAAGTTGGTCTCATTGGACTTGTAGCCGGTGCCGTGGGAGAAGATGACATCGGTGTACTCGTTGGCAGCCTCTTCCATGGCGTCGATGTAGCCGAAGGAGATGCCGAAGATGATGTTGGCGCCTTCGCCAACCAGGGTGTCAACAGCGGCCAGAACCTGCTCGCGGTCCTCGGGAACCTCGTCCACAATGACCAGATCGGTCTCGGGATCCAGACCCAGTTCCTTCATAGCGGTGGTGATGCCGTTGTGATGAGCGAAGGTGTAACCGGCGGTGTCGTTCTTGGAGTTGATGTAGATGGCGCCGACCTTGAAGTCAGCAGCGGCGGGAGCTTCTGCAGCCTCGGCCTCAGCAGCGGGAGCCTCGGCAGCCTTGGTCTCCTCAGCAGCAGTGTTGCCGCCGCAGGCAGCCAGAGAAGCGACCATTGCCAGAGCCATCAGCAGTGCGATGAGCTTTTTCATGTTTGTTTCCTCCTGTAAAAAATTGAGATATGGAAGCACGGATAGCCCGTGTTTTCATCAAAAAGGCGGTTTTTCCGCCCATTTTGCAGAGAAAACATACCATATTCTTTCGCCAATGTCAACGATTTGAAAAAAGTTTGAACAAACCCACAAATTGAGACTTTAGCAAGGTGAATTCTTGTGCAGTCTGATATGGTGTTGGCTGATGTAAATTGCGGTTGTGGTTTGTAAGTCTTCCAATCGTAGGGCGGGGATATATCCCCGCCGGGCAGTTACAATGTACTGGGCGTTAGAATCGTTTCGAATCGTCACATTTTTCGGAAAACCAACTGCTCAGTTTCGAGAGTGTCCGGCGGGCATGTATGCCCGCCCTACGGGTCGTATACCCGATAATCTGCAATTTCGTGGGATATTTACAGTTTTTCCTTCCTATTTTTGCGATTTTTCTGCGGGAAACAGGTTTGACGCAGGAGAATGTGTCTGTTATAATGAGAAAATAGAAATTATGGGCTTTTCGCTCTTTATGGAGGAATACATCGATGCGAATGAGAAGAATGAAGAATCTGGAGCCCCGGATGGCAGCCTGTGCTGCCCTGCGGATCCCGGAACCTGCTGCTCTGAAGGGCAACTGGCGGAACCTGAAGCCGGATGCCGCTGCCCTGTGGGTGGAGGTAGGCTGCGGCAAGGGCAAGTTCACTGCCGAGACTGCCGAGGCAAATCCCGATGTGCTGCTGATCGCCGTGGAGCGCTGCCGGGAGGCTATGGTGGTGGCTATGGAGAAGGCCAAGGCCATGGGTCTGACCAACGTATTTTATATTGATATGGATGTTGCCAATATTGAGGAGATTTTTGCCGGGGAGGAGATCGACCGGCTGTTCATCAATTTCCCTGATCCCTGGCCCCGGAAGAAGAATGCCAAGCGCCGTCTGACCCATCGGGGCTTCCTGGACAAGTACTGCCGTGTGGTGAAAAATGGCGGTGAGTTCCATTTCAAAACGGACAACGCACCCTTGTTCGAGTTCTCTGTGGAAGAGTTTGCCGCCTGTGGTCTGGAAGTGAAGAACCTGACCCGGGATCTGCACAAGGACGGCATTGTAGGCATCATGACCGGCTACGAAGAAAAATTCCACGCTCTGGGCACCCCCATCAACCGGTGTGAAGTGGTGTGCAAGCCCTTCGTGATGCCCAAGGAAGAGAAGAAGGCAGATGAATGAAACACCGGTGCGGGAGCGCCAGTGCAACTGATGAGGTACTTTTATGAACGAAGTAACAAGACAGCTCCGCCAGAGAAAATCTGTCCGGGTGTTTGAGGAAAAGGAAATCCCTGCCGAAGTGAAGCAGGCCGTTCTGGAGGCCGCTGTCCAGGCTCCTTCCGCCGGAAATATGGCCCTGTACACCATTCTGGACATCACCGACCCGGAAATGAAGCAGAAATTATCCGTTTCCTGCGACAATCAGCCTTTTATCGCCACGGCACCCATGGTGCTTGTTTTCTGCGCCGATTACCGCCGGTGGTACGAGGTGTTCTGTAAATTTGTCGATGAGGTTCGCAAGCCTGACCTGGGGGATCTGTTCCTGGCCCAGGCCGATACCCTCATCGCTGCCCAGAACGCTGTGGTGGCGGCCCATTCTCTGGGCCTTGGCAGCTGCTATATCGGAGACATTACCGAGAATTACGAATTCCACAGGGAACTGCTGAAGCTGCCGCAGTATGTTGTGCCCACAGCCATGCTGGTGCTGGGCTATCCTACGGCCCAGCAGCTGGAGCGCCCCAAGCCGCCCCGGCACGACGTGTCCTGGCTGGTACACGAAAACGGTTACAGCATGGAAAAATCCGATGCCATGGAGCAGATGCTGATGACCCAGCAAAATAAGTCCGGAGAAGAATTTGCCCATTGGCTGAACCGGTTCTGCCAGCGGAAGTGGAACAGCGATTTCAGCAAAGAAATGAGCCGCTCCTGCACCGAAATGGTTCGCGATTGGGTGAAATAAAAAGCACCGGCGCAGGAGCGCCCCAAAGGCTCCCGCGCCAGTACGTTAATTGAAAGTTTAGGAGGAATCCTATGAATATATATTTTGGAGGAGCCTGTGACATTGCGGTCATCGGTGCCGGTCATGCGGGCATCGAGGCAGCCCTGGCTGCTGCCCGGTTAGGGCTGCACACCATCCTCTTTACCATAAATCTGGATACTGTGGGCAACATGCCCTGCAATCCCGCCATCGGCGGCACCGGTAAAGGCCACCTGGTTCGGGAACTGGATGCTCTGGGCGGTGAGATGGGCGTGGCTGCGGATCACAGCTGCATCCAGTACCGGATGCTGAATAAGGGCAAAGGCCCCGCTGTCCACTCTCTTCGGGCCCAGGCCGACCGGCGCAAGTACCAGCAGTACATGAAGCACGCGCTGGAGCAGCAGGAGAATCTGGAACTGAAACAGGCCCAAATTGTGAAAATCTTCACGCAGGATGGGGCCGTTTCCGGTGTTTTGACCCAGTTGGGCGCACAATATGACTGCCGCGCCGTGGTCATTGCCACGGGAACCTACCTGGACAGCACCATCATCACCGGCGAAAGCGTCATTCCCTCGGGCCCCGACGGGATGCACCCCAGCATCGGCCTCGCGGACAATTTGCGGGAGCTGGGCTTATCCCTGCGCCGGTTCAAAACCGGAACCCCGCCCCGGATCAACCGCCGCTCCATCGACTTTTCCAAGATGGAGCTGCAGCCCGGTGACGAGACGGTGGAGCCCTTTTCCTTCCGGACAGAGCATCGGCCCTACAATGAGGCCGTGTGCTATCTGACCTATACCAACGAAGCCACCCACGAGATCATCAAAGCCAATCTCCACCGCAGTCCCATGTATGACGGCACCATCTCCGGTGTTGGCCCCCGGTACTGTCCCAGCATCGAGACGAAGATCGTCCGGTTTGCGGACAAAAACCGCCATCAGCTGTTCATTGAGCCCTGCGGCCTAGACACCGAGGAAATGTATATTCAGGGCTTCTCCTCTTCCTTACCCGAGGATGTGCAGATTGCCATGATGCGCACCATTCCGGGATTGGAAAATGCCGAAATGATGCGCCCGGCCTATGCCATCGAATATGAGTGCGTCGATCCCACCCAACTGCTGCCCACTCTGGAGACCAAAGTGGTGAAGGGCCTCTACGGTGCGGGCCAGTTCAACGGCACCTCCGGCTATGAAGAAGCCGCGGCCCAGGGCCTGGTTGCCGGTGTCAATGCTGCTCTGAAATTACAGGGAAAAGATCCCCTGATCCTGACCCGGGATACCTCCTATATTGGCACCCTCATCGATGATCTGGTGACCAAGGGCACGGAAGAGCCTTACCGGATCATGACCAGCCGCTCGGAGTACCGGCTGCTGCACCGGCAGGACAATGCCGACCAGCGGCTGACCCATATTGGCGCCGCCATCGGGCTGGTGTCCCCGGAACGGCTGAAGCAGGTGGAAGAAAAATACGAAGCCGTGGCAAAAGAAGTCCGCCGTTTGGAAGGGTGCGGCGTGCCTTCCGGCCCGGAGCTGAATGCCATGCTGGAGGAAAGAGGCAGCACCCCTGTTGCCAATTCCGCCCGGCTTGCAGACCTTCTGCGCCGCCCCCAGGTAACCTATGGAGACATTGCCCCCTTTGACCCGGGCCGCCCTGTCCTGCCGGAAGCCGTGACGGAGGAAGTGGAAATTCAGGTAAAATATGCCGGGTATCTGGCCCGGCAGGAAAAGCAGGTGCAGGAATTCAAGAAGGAGGAATCCCGCCGCCTGCCTGAGGATATTGACTACGACAAAATCGTGGGCCTGCGTCTGGAGGCCAGGGAAAAGCTCTCTGCCATCCGCCCCATGTCCATCGGCCAGGCCGGACGGATCTCCGGTGTCAGCCCCTCGGACATCGCCGTGCTGCTGATCTACATGGAACAGAGGTAAAAGAAACGCAAAAAAGCGCTGCTGTTGCAGCGCTTTTTTGCCTTTTTGCGGTCGAAAAGTATACCTTATTGTAATCGGTGGTGCGGAGAACGTACTTTTCTTGGTCGCCAAGATAAGCGCCCGCAGGCGCTATGCAGGGAGCAACCGGGCGCAGCCCGGCACTTAGCGAGTCGTAAAAGTACCAAAAGAAGGCGACTTAAGGGGACATTCCGAAAAGGCATGTCCCCTTAAGAATCCCCTGCGCCGCCTCGCCGACCAGCGTCCAAAAATGTTCCGATTTTTGAACGCTTAACGCTCAAAAGCTTATAAGTTTTTTCACGTTAGACGCCGGAAAATCGGAACATTTTCCGGTGTCGGATGGCGATGCGGCGGGTGGGGTACATAGGGGAGGGCGCCTTTTGCGAAGCGCCTCCCCTATGCCGCCTTCTTTGGTTCCTTTCTTGGCGGGTCAAGAAAGGAACATTTCCCCGCCGATGGTTACAATAAGGTATACTTTCTTACCAATCTGAAGGGCCTGCCGCAAAATGCAGCAGGCCCTTTTCTCAAATTTCCACTGTAGCCGCCAAGGCCTGATCCAGATAGTCAAAGCCGATCTCCCGGCTTTCTGCCAGAGATTCCGGGACGGCGGAATAGTCGATTTTTTCTTCCCGGATGTCCTCCAGACACCGGGCTACCCGGTCTTCTGTATTCAGAAGCTTTAAAATGGAGGCCAGACGGTTGTCCATTTGGCCCACAGGACGGTTATCCAGCAGGTAAAAATCCCGCTGCATCATGTACGCAAAGATCACACCATGGAAGGACTGGACAAAGGCGGCATCTGCGTATTTCATCAGGTTGAGGAAGGTCTGTGGGCCGCCGGCGGGAGCCATCCGGAAACCGAAATCTTTTGGTTTCAGCTTGGGCCACTTGAAAGCATCAATGACATAGACGCTCAGTCCCCGCTTGCGGGCGTACTGCTGGACGATGCGGTTCAGCTCCTCGTCCTCGTAAGCCCAGGAATAATAGAAGATGTAAGGCTCCTGTACCAGCCGTTCTCCGGGTACAGCCTGCCACTGCTCCGGCCCGATCAGCAGTGTGGGATCCGGAACAATGGGAATCTCCAATCCTGTTACATCTTTTACGCTCTCCACGCCAATCTGTTCCCGGGTGGACAGGGCGGAAAAGTCCAGCAGCCACTGCTTCAGGGCCGCCTGGTCGGGAAAGGCAGTAAAATCACAGCCGCCCAGACTGGGGGCGTAAGCCACCCGGCTGGTATTCCCGGTCCAACCCAGGAAATAAGCCGGGTCAAAGTCGGGAATATTTACATTCCACACCTGGTCGCTGCCGCAGAGGATCACATCATATTCTTCTGCCACCTCTGCCAGTTCCTGGGCTGTGGCAAACTGCCGGCTTGTGGCGTTCAGCCAGTTCCGGCGGAAATATTCATAATCCTTCTTCTGCCGGGAAACGGTAGGAAAATGCAAAAGGTTATTCAGGGTTTTCCGGGGATATTTCCAGGGCTTCCGGGAAAACAGGTCATACATCTCCCGGGCACCCTCACAGCGGAAGTCCAGAACCTCCACATCCGCCCGGAAACGGGCCTTCAGCACAGTCTGCATCGCATAGGCCTGCAGCAGGGAGCCGCAGTTATCCGAGGCGGAGAGGGTCAGTATTCCGATCTTCATGGGCTTAGGTTCCTTTCTTTCCGCGGCATCGGCGCACGCGCTCTTTTATTATTATATCAAATTTAAAGCGGCATTGTCAATAGAAGAGTGTTTTTCTACGACGCAAATCTGTTTTCTGCACAAATACACTATGTCTAGTTTATACAATTTTCCGTCTTGAAAAAAGCGTTTTTATGTGATATCTTATAGACACAAAGAAACAGTACCAAAGTAAAGGAAATCAAAAAAATCCAGTCAAAAAGCAATCGATCTTCTAAAATAAAAATGAACAAAAGCAGACACATGTAAGTTTTAAATGAAAATTTAAAAAAACATTTTTGCAAGTTATTCATACAATAAAAAGGAAGACGAAAAGCAGAATCAGACGGAGAATTTGAGAACCAGTACCAGGGAATGTTTCTTACCGGTTCCAAACCAAATTTTCAGATCAGAAGAAACATGCAGGACGCATAAAAAGTTTCAGCAAAACAAAAAGCAAAGCAATTGGAAAAAAGCAAAAGACAAAAGGGAAAATCGTTTTTCAGCTCAGAACAAAGGTGACGATTTGTTAAGAGTATAAAAATGAATTTCAAAGTAAGTCAAAAGCAAGTAACCAAAAGCAAAAGCCGATGTTCTTAGCGAAAAACAAAAAGATCTGAAAAAATTGGAGAAGAACCTGAGGCGGTTATTCGATAACTTACTTCCAACTTATAAGAGCATCCCGCATAAAGGGACATAAACTGGGCAAGATGAGGAATATGGAAAGATAAGGTGATCGAACATAATCGTCAATCTGCAGAATGCGGAGGTAACCAAGATGTTAGATACCAAGAATGAACAGAAATGACCCTTGACTACACAAAAATTCTTCTGATGGCAAGGAAGAAGTAGTCAAGGGTCATTTCGCATGCAGGGCATGCTCCTTTTACGGGATTTCAGCTGGTTTATAATCGAAAGACCATTGGGTGGTCTGCTACGCGCTAAGAGCCGCCTTCGGCGGTTGCGCTCTGCATGCCGCTGCGGCGGCTAAGCCCGGTTCGGTGCTGCGTCAAGAATTTGACGCGGTTTTTTGTGTGCAGTGCGCGCGGACAGTTACGGGACTCCGGCTGGTTTATAATCGAAAGACCATACTGCGTCATAAGTTTGACGCAGTTTTTTGCGTCTTACGTCCTATAGATAAAAATACTTCTGCTTTCCATCCACAGCCGTTCTTCCCACATCCACACCGAATACCTCCCGGATGCAGCCTGTATGAAAGACCTCCTCCGGGGTTCCCTGGGCTTTTACCTTCCCGGACTGCAAAAGTACCAGAGCGTCGGCATATTCCAGAGCAAGGGTCAGGTCGTGGAGCACCAGCACTACGGTTTTTCCTTTGGCGGCGAGTTTTTTTGCCAGATCCATCAACTGCAGCTGGTGGGCAATATCCAGAAAGGCTGTGGGCTCATCCAGCAGCACTGCGTCGGTGTCCTGGGCCAGGGCCATGGCGATATAGGCCTTCTGCTGTTGTCCGCCGGACAGCGACGGCAATGGCCTTTGGGCCAGATGGGTGATTTCCATGGCATCCATGGCCGCCTCTGCAGCGGCATGATCCGCTTTGCCGTACTGCCTGGGATAATGCAGGTAGGGGAAACGTCCATGGAGAACAAGCCGGCTTACAGTGATTTCCGGAACCGCGCGGCTTTGGGGCAGGAAGGAGATCCGCTGGGCACGAAGCCGGGGCGGCAGGGCTTTTAGGTTTACGCCCTCCAGCAGCACCTCCCCGCGGCTTTCCAGGATCCCAGCCGCTGCTTTCAGCAGGGTGGACTTGCCGCAGCCGTTGGGCCCCGCCAAGACAGTTACCTTTTCCTTTGGGAATGCAAGGGAAATCTCTTCTATAACAGGATTTTCACCATATCCGGCGGATAAATTTCGGATTTCAAGCATGGCGTTTTCCTCCCTTGTGCTTCCACAGCAGCCACAGAAATACCGGGCCGCCCAGCACCGACAGCAAAATGCCTACCGGCAGCTCATAGGGCGCAAAGGCCATTCGGGCGATCAGGTCACAAACCGTTACAAACGCACCGCCCAGCAGGGCGCACATTGGCAGCAGAAAGCGGCTTTCCCTGCCTGCCAGTTTTCCCACGGCGTGGGGCACGATCAGGCCTATAAAGCCCAGCAGTCCGCCGAAGCTCACCGCCGCTCCCGCCAGAGCCGCCGCCAGGATCAGCAGCACGATCCGTACAGGGCGGACAGGCAGCCCCAATCCCCGGGCCGTGTTGTCCCCCAGGGCCAGCACATCCAGCACATTACCCAGAGAAAACACTGCCAGCATTGCCAGCAGAATGATTCCCGCCGCAGGCAAAAGCCGGGGCCAGGCCACCGAGGAAAAGCCGCCTACCCGGAAATCTCCTGCCAGAACGCCCGCCTCCGGGATCAGCACTGTCACCGCCTCCGCCAGGGCATTCAGAAAGGCATTTACCGCTACGCCTCCCAGGATCACCGTGGTCCGGGAGGCACCTGTTTTTTCTGCCGCCAGCAAAATCAGCAGCACCGCTGCCATAGCCCCCAGAAAGGCCGCCCCGGCGATCATCCAGCCGGACAGCAGCCCCAGGGCGCAGCAGACAGTCACTGCCAGGCCAGCACCGGCATTGACGCCGATAATGCTGGGGGATGCCAGGGCATTGTGCAGCACCCGCTGGATCACAGCGCCGGATACCGATAAGGCCGCCCCCGCCAGGATACAGCCCACTGTCCGGGGCAAACGGACGTACCAGAAAATATATCCGGCAGTATCCCGGGGCCCTGCCAGCAGCGCCTGCCAAAGCTGCCCCGGCGTCAGCCGGACAGCGCCCAGACACAGGCTCAGTACCCCGGCACCCAACAATGTCAGAAGGGCAAACAGACTCTTTTTACCCATGTTCCAGAATTTCCTCCAGCTTTTCGTAAGCCTCGCCCCAGCGGTGGTTGGGCTTCAGGTTATACAGGTTCTTGTCCATGAAGTAAAGCCGGCCCTCTTTCACGGCAGTCAGCTGCTGCCAGGCAGGATTTTCTTTCATCATATTCTCCACAAAGGCCCGCATCCCCGCTGTATCGTCTCCCCGTTGTACAAAGAAGATAAAATCCGGGTCAGCTTCCAGAATCCGTTCCAGACTCAGGTTTTCCAGCAGTGTTTCATCGGAATCGGCGATATTGATACAGCCCAAGGATTTGAGCATTTCGCCCAGCACGTTATCCTGGCTGTTTTTGACCGTCACCATGGAGGCGGAGGCCCGCATACACAGCACGGTAGGCGTGCTGCCCCGGGCAGCGGCTGTTTCCAGCACGGCATCGATCTGCTCCTGGACAGCGGTGCCGTGGATCTTGTAAAGATCCTTCCGGCCGGTAATATCCGTACACAGCTTCAAAAGCCGCAGATACCCGTCAAAATCCGCCACATCAAAATAAGCGGTGGGGATGCCCACAGACTCCAGCGTCTCCATCCATTCCAGATTCTGCCGGGTATTGGCACTGGCGAGAATGAAGTCCGGCTGGGCGGAAAGCAGCAGCTCCAAAGACAGCTCCTTGGTGTTGCCCAGATTGACGCATTCTTCGGGCAGCTCCAGGGCAAGATCATCCCAGGCGTCATCCGCAGTGGCAATGACCTCTCCGCCAGATAGCTGCCAGACCTGGGCAAAGCTGCCCAGCAGACAGGCCACCCGTTTGGGATTATTCACCGCCACAGAGCGGCCCAGGTCATCGGTAAACGCATAGTCCCAGGCCGGCTCCGTTTCTGCAGCCGGTGAAGCGCAGCCGCACAGCAGCAACAGAACCAAAAAGAGAGACAACAGTTTGACTTTCATAAAAAAACCTCCCGGATTTGAATGTAAAGAGATGGCAGCATTAAATCGGAAGATTGGAGTTTATTGGGCCGTTCAAACAGCGTATTCGTAGGGCGGGGATATCATCCCCGCCGGGCACCCCGAATTTTTGCGTGCTAAAATAGCAGCAAAACGTTAAATCTCCAAGAAAAACCGGCTGCTCAATCATCGATGGTGCCCGGCGGGCATACTATGCCCGCCCTACACCTGATAAACTCCAAATTGCCCCAGCAAGACAGACTCCCCCTTTCGTTTCCGAAAGGGGGAGATCATTTTAAGGCCGGTTAAACCAATTTCGGTTCGGCAGATCTTTTGTAAAAATTACTTGTTCAGAAGCTTACCTTCCACGTAGTCGAAGCCAAGACGGTTGATGGTGTCGGCGAAACGCTCTCCGGCGATGCCTTCATCCCGGAAGAAGCAGATGACCTTCTCCACCATATCCAGAACCTCTTCTTCGGCGGTGAATACATGGTTTAAAGGCTGGGCGGTGGCAGTCTTCTTGCCCCAGCGGCCGCCGATGGAAACTTTGTAACCGTCGGTGTAGGTGATGGCATCAAAGAGGCACTTGTCCTTGCACCGTCCGCAGTGGTTGCAGGCATTGGGATCGATGACCATCTTGCCGTCCACGACCTTTGCGATCTTGATGGGACAATTCAGCTCCACCTGGCACTTGCCGCAGCCCTTGCACTTTTCAAGGTCGACGGTGGGGTAGCGCTGGCCGATGACGCTCAGGTCATTCAGTTCCGGCTTGACGCAGTTGTTGGGGCAGCCACCTACGGCAATCTTGAACTTGTGGGGCAGGGCCACGCCGTGGTAGCCAATGTAGAACTTTTCATGGATCTTTTCACTGAGGGAGAAGGTGTCGATAAGGCCGTACTGGCAGGTGGTACCCTTGCAGGAGACGACCGGACGAACCTTGGCACCGGTGCCGCCGCAGTCCAGGCCCCGCTCCTGTAAAAACGCGATCATGGGCTCGATATTCTCGTATTTCACGCCCTGTATCTCGATGGTCAGGCGGGAGGTCATGGCCACCTTGCCGCTGCCGAATTTGTCGGCGGCTTCGGCAATGGAGCGCACCTCGTCGGTGGTGATGCGGCCATTGCGGGTGATGACACGGACATTGAATACGTCCTCATAGCGCTTGTCCTGTAAGCAGCCGAGACCCTTGACGGACTTGATCTGTTCGGGGGTAAGAGTTGCCATGGTGTGCACGCTCCTTTGTTGATTTTTTTTCATTATAACAGGGCTGTCTCAGAAATGCAATACGCAATCCTTTCTCAAAACCGGGAAACCGCCTCCGGGCAGCATCATTTCGACATGGCGCCCCAGGCAACTTCCGCCGCCATCCGTTCCCGGGTGCATGCCATCTGCCACAGGGGCGTTTCCGCGGCAAGCCGCTTCACCAGGGTCTGGTATTTGGGCAGCTTTTCCGGATCCAGAGGCCGGATGCTTTGTTTCAGGAGCATTTCCATAGCCTCCTCCGGACAGATCCGGCGGATATGGTTTTCCATGCCCCGCTGTAAAATACACAGGCCCTTCAGGGGCACGGTGATGTTGGCATCCAGTCCGTGCTTGCCGCTCCAGGGGGAGCCGCAGATCAGCACCCCGGCCTCCGTAAAGCGCAGGAAGGGCTTGTCATCATTGACCATCACCGCCCGGCTGCCAAAGGTTTCCCGCCAGAAACGGGTGTGGGTAGATTTACCTGTGCCGCTTTTTGCGGTAAAAAGATATCCCTGCCCATCCACTGCCACAGCGCTGCCATGGAACACCAATGTGTCATAATCAAACAGGTGCTCTCCGATTTTTCTGTGGATCGCTGCCCGCTCCAGATAGGGATCCGAAAACTGCCGGAACCGGAAGCCCTCCATAATGGCTTCCTCCCGGGCTGCGTTCTGTTCAAAGACCAGATCCTCCCGGCAGGTAGAAACGGAAAATGCCGGTTCCCTGTCGGTGAAATAGGCCCGGCAGTAATCCCGGGTGCTGGAAAACATGGCGGTGACCCCCACGGGTACACCGGCTGCCTGGATGGTAAATTCTGTCATATGTGTCTCCCTGCGGATCTGGATTTATGCAAATTGGTGTTCAACGCACTGGCGCGGGAGCGCCCATGCCTTCCCCCGGGGGGAAGGTGCCCCAGTGCGAACACTGGGGCGGATGAGGAATGCGGGCGGAAATGTTATGGTTAACACCATGTTCCAGACCTATTCCGGGCTTTCGGTGCACGCCATCCCTCGTCCGTCTCGCCTTCGGCGATCCACCTTCCCCCCGGGGGAAGGCTTTGGCAACTGCCCGATAAACTGCAATTTATCGGTTTTCCATACAATTTCCAACGAAGCGCAGGAGTTCTTCCTGCTGGTTGGGCAGCTTCTCATCCAGCACCTGCTCCAAAAGCAGATTGAGCATCTGTCCCACTTCCCGGCCCTTCATCCCCAGGGCCATCAGATCCCGGCCGTTTACCGCCAGATCTTTCAAGCTCAGGCACGCGTTTTCCGCCTTGATTTCTTCCAGCAGCCGATAAATTTCTCCATAATCCTCACCCGGTTCATCGGTTCCCTTGCTGGACATGTCCGCTTTCTGCAATTGCAGCAGCTGTTCAAAAGCCTCCCAGCCCAGTTTGCTCAGCTGCCGCCGGAGGAATTTTTTGTCTGCCAAGGGACGGGTCATGTGCTTATCGATCAGCAGCACCACCCGCTCCCGGAGGGCTGTGGGTGCTTTCAGCCTGAGCAAAATACCATCGGCCATCTCTGCGCTTTCTTTGGCGTGACCGTAGAAATGGCCCCGGCCAGTCTCGTCCTGGGTAAAGGTGGGTACTTTTCCCACGTCATGAAGCAAAGCCGCCCAGCGCAGCGTCACATCTGCGGAAACCTGAGCCACCACATGAGCCACATGGGTCATCAGGTCATAGGCATGGTGAGGGCTTTTCTGGTCGAAGTCAATAAGCGGCTTCAGTTCCGGGATCACTGCCCCCAGAACAGGGGCATACCGAACCACATCCTCCGCAGTCAGTGTGGGGAGCATTTTGCTCAGTTCCTCAAAGACCCGCTCCCGGGCCAGATTGTCCATCAGCGGTGCAAGAGACTGCATGGCCTGCTCTGTCGTTTCTGCTATCGTCAGCCGGAAGCGGCTGGCAAAACGGATGCCCCGGAGGATCCGCAGGGAATCCTCGGAAAACCG
Organism: Oscillospiraceae bacterium; assembly: GCA_017939025.1. The sequence continues at coordinate 4,014 of JAGBAI010000164.1, read as the reverse complement.
CTCCTCAGGATCCCGCACAGCCCGAAGGATCCCCTTTTCCAGATCCTCCTGGCCCCCAAAGGGGTCGGCATAACCCCGTGTGGGAGAATAGGCCATGGCGTTGATGGTGAAATCCCGCCGGGCCAGGTCTTCTTCCACCTCCGGCACAAATTCCACCCAATCCGGGTGCCGGTTGTCGGCATAAGCACCCTCGGTACGGAAGGTGGTGATCTCCACCACTTCTCCCTTTAACACCACCGCCACGGTACCGTGCTTTTTTCCCGCCAGAATCAGGCGGTGGTTTTCAAATACTGCCTCGGTCTGTTCCGGCAGGGCAGAGGTACACAGGTCATAATCATGGGGTGTCAGTCCCAAGCAGGCATCCCGGACACAGCCGCCTACAGCGTAGGCTGCAAACCCGGCTGTTTCCAGTTTTTCGATGCAGTAGAGGATATGTTCCGGCAAATACATGGGATGCCTCCTTTCTGTTACGCAAATTGCAGTTTGTGCGGCCAGTGGCCGCTGACAATGGCGGGACTACAGCCTGGCAATCAACCAAGACCATTGGGTACCGCCCGGTTCGATCACGTGTACAAATGGCGCCATCGAATCGGGCCGACCACCCAGGAGTCCCGGATGACAAACCAGCCGAAGTCACGCCACTGCGCCCGCAGGCGCGTGCATGCGAGTAACCGCCGAAGGCGGCTCTTAGCGAGTCGTATTGGAAGCGGGCCCTGCCCGCCAAACTGTAAGTTATGGTTCTGTGCGCAGGTCGGGGAATGCCCCGCGTTATGCCTGATCTGGCAATGCCGTCAGCGCAAAGAGGATCCCTCCGAAGAACAGGTACGGATACGCGCTCATCGGGATTTCCGCGCCGCACAGGTACACTGCCGCCAGGCCCCACAGATGCAGCCTGCGGCAGCTGCCGGTATCCGCGCAGAAGGCTGAAAGCTGGTAAGAAAACAGGCTCAGGGCCACGCTGCCCAGCAGGGCGAAGGCGTAATCTGTAAACTGGGGATTGCTGCACCAGATCTGGTAATGGGCCACCACATGGATGGCAAAGAACAGGCAGGGCACGATATACAGCGCGAAAAAGGGCCGTTTTCCCTGCATCCTGCCGAAGCCGGCGATCAACAGGCACACCGGAGCCGCCAGCCCCAGGAATTTCCAAAGCATTCCCACCAAGCCCAGCATCGGCACGGGATTCAGACATACCGTCAGCAGGATCCCCACGCCCAGCATGCCGTGACCCCAAAAGGCCGGAGAGCTGGCGCAAAAACACCCTTCAAACAGCTTTTTGTCTTCCTGCTTCCAGCCGGAAAAGGCAGCCAGAGCCAGCGCCGCCACGGTCACGGCCCACAGGATGATCAAAAACGGATGCCCGGAAACGATCAGATTCTTTTCGTCCACCGCTCCCGCATATACCAGCCGCCGCAGCACATAGCCAGCCGCTGCCAAACCGCCAAACACTGCGGTCAATTTTTGCTTGTTCATAATACACGCTCCCGTAGGGGCCGATTGAGGCACATCGGCCCTATGCCCGTTTTTTTACCTTTTTCAAAGGGCCGATGTGCCTCAACCGGCCCCTGCAATTTAAAATCTATTATACCAGTCTATCTGCCCAATTTCCAGTCCCTTGTTTAAAAACTATTTGTGAACGTTTTCGCCTTGTTTTGGCCCGGTTTTGGGAGTATAATAGGGTAAATTTCAATAATGGAGGGAATCTATGCTTCTTCGCGTGATTACCGGTGTCTCGATGGCCATCAGCTGTGTGATTTTCGCGTGCTTTGATATGGCTCTCTGGCTGCTGCCGGTGATGTTTGCCGGTTTCTGGCTGGGCGCGGTGCTGCTGGCTTTTGTGTTTTTGTGCGTGATCTGTTCCTTTGTGGATCTGAACAAGCCTCAGGAAACAGACAGCAAATTCTACCGATTCTTCATGTACCTCTACATTGAAGCTCTGATGATGCTGGTAGGACTGAAAATGGAAGTCTCCGGCCTGGAAAAGACCCCAAAAGATGGCCGTTTCCTGCTGGTGTGCAACCACCAGAATGAGTCTGACCCCGGCATCCTGATGTACTATTTTAAAAAGAGCCAGCTGGCTTTCATTTCCAAGAAGGAAAATGCCACCATGTTCGCCGTGGGCAAATTCATGCACAAAACATTGTGTCAGATGATCGACCGGGAGAATGACCGGGAGGCCCTGAAAACCATCCTCAAGTGCATCCAGATGATCAAAGAGGATCTGGTATCCGTGGCCGTCTTTCCCGAGGGCGGCATCAAAGTCTACGGCAAACTGAGCCCCTTCCGGCCCGGTGTGTTCAAAATTGCCCAGAAGGCCAATGTGCCCATCGTGGTGTGTACATTAAAAGGTACCGACGAGCTGTTTCACAACATCGCCCACTTCAAACGTACCCATGTCCGGCTTCATCTGGTAGATGTGATCCCGGCGGAAGATCTGAAGGGCCGCACCACTGTGGACATTGCCGAGCAGGTGCATGGTATGATGCTTGCTGATCTGGGACCTGAATATGAGATCGAAAATACATAAATCCACTTGATTTACTGTACTAAAGTGTGTATAATGTGTTTTTATACCGTTATCACTTAAAAAGCCAAACAGGGAGCCGCAAAATACCACTTGCGGTAGCCCGAAAAATAGGGAGCCGCGAAAATCCATTCGCGGTAGCCCGAATAAATTTGGGAGGATAAGAAAATGAAAAACAGCGAAAAGACTCTGGATATGATCGTCAATCTCTGCAAGAGCCGCGGTTATGTCTACGCCGGCTCCGAGATCTACGGCGGCCTGGCAAACTCCTGGGACTACGGCCCTCTGGGTGTGGAGTTCAAGAACAACGTCAAGAAGGCCTGGCTGAAGAAGTTCGTCCAGGAGTCTGACTACAATGTGGGCCTGGATGCCGCCATCATCATGAACCCCCAGACCTGGGTGACCACCGGCCATGTGGGTTCCTTCTCTGACCCTCTGGTTGACTGCAAGGGCTGCGGTTCCCGCCAGCGTGCTGACCAGCTGATCTCCGCTTCCGAAAGTGGCAAGCTGGTGAATGTGGATGCCATGGACACCAAGGAGATGAACGCCTTCATCGAGGAGCACGAGGACGTTGTCTGCCCCGTCTGCGGCAAGCATCACTTTACTTCCATCCGAAACTTCAACCTGATGTTCCAGACCAAGATCGGCGTTACCGAGGATTCCTCCTCCATTGCCTATCTCCGGCCTGAGACCGCTCAGGGCATCTTTGTCAACTTCGACAACATTCAGCGTACCACCCGCAAGAAGCTGCCCTTCGGTGTCTGCCAGGTGGGTAAGGCCTTCCGTAACGAGATTACCCCCGGTAACTTCACCTTCCGTACCCGTGAGTTCGAGCAGATGGAGTGCGAGTTCTTCTGCCAGCCCGGCACCGACCTGGAGTGGTTCGCCTACTGGAAGGACTTCTGCAAGAACTGGCTCATCAGCCTGGGCATCCAGGAAGAGAGCCTGAGACTCCGTGACCATGAGCCTGCGGAGCTGGCCTTCTATTCCCGTGCCACCACCGATATCGAGTACCAGTTCCCCTTCGGCTCCGGCTGGGGCGAGCTGTGGGGCATTGCTGACCGTACCGACTACGACCTGGGCCGTCACCAGGAGGCTTCCGGCAAGAAGCTGACCTACTTCGACCAGGAGCGGGGTGAGCACTATATCCCCTACGTCATCGAGCCTTCTCTGGGCTGCGACCGTGTGGCTCTGGCCTTCCTGTGCGAAGCTTACGACGAGGAGCAGGTTGGTGTGGACAAGAAGGGTAACCCCGACATCCGTACCGTGCTGCGTCTGCACCCCGCTCTGGCTCCCTTCAAGGCAGCCGTCCTGCCCCTGAGCAAGAAGCTGAGCCCCAAGGCAGAGGAAATCTACAAGATGCTGCGCAAGGACTTCATGGTGGACTTTGACGATACCGGTTCCATCGGCAAGCGTTACCGTCGTGAGGACGAGATCGGCACCCCCCTGTGCATCACCGTGGACTTCCAGACCGTGGGCGACGGCGAGGT
>JAGBAI010000163.1 GCA_017939025.1 Oscillospiraceae bacterium | reverse complement strand
ATACCGGAATGGTGTTGCGGATGTCGGTAAGCATACTTAGATCGCAGTCACCTGCAAGAATGGTCTCTTTATCTCCGGCAGAGGCAATCGTCTGCCCCCAAGGGTCAATGATGGCAGAATTGCCGCCGTAGACGGTCTCCCCGGCAGTGCCGCAGGAATTACAGCAGGCCACAAACATCTGGTTCTCAATCGCACGGGCCGCAGTAAGTGTACACAAGTGGACGGTTCGCACTTTCGGCCATTGGGATACCACGAACAGCATATCCAGACCTTCCACCGCTAAACTCCGGGTCAGTTCCGGAAAACGCACATCATAGCAGATGATGATACCGCACTGAACGCCGTCCAGCGAGAATCTGCACAGGTGATCACCGGGAGTATAGTAATCATCCTCACCCATAGGGGTGAACAGGTGGGTCTTGTCATAGGAAGCAATACAGCTGCCGCTCCGGTCAAACACCATGGCGGTGTTGTACACCTTACCGTCCCTAACATTGGACACGCTGCCTGCTACGATGTTCACCCGGTATTTTGCCGCCAGTGTGCCGATCTCCGCTTTCACCCGTTCACCGTCCCGATCGCACAGTCCGGTCAGGTTTTCTCTTGGGAAAAAGCCGGTATTCCATGTCTCCGGCAGTACCAGCACATCCGGCTTTTCTGCCATCGCATCGCAGATCATCTGCCCCGCATGAGCAAAGTTTTCATCCGGACAGCCAAGCTGCATATCCATTTGCAAGCAAACAACCTTCATATCCGTCACCTCCCCAGCAGCTTACAAAGGCGGTCAGCCGCTTCCTTTGTGTCCTCCGGATCTCCAAAGGCAGAAAAGCGGAAATACCCCTTACCGCAGGCACCGAAGCCTTCACCCGGAATGCCCACCACTTGAATTTCATTCAGCAGGTAATCAAAGAACTCCCAGCCACCCATATCATCCGGACACTTCAGCCAAACATACGGAGAGTTCCTGCCTCCGCAGTACCAAATGCCGATTCGTTCAAAGGCATCCATCAGCACACGGGCATTCTCCTTGTAGACTCGGATGTTTTTTTGAATCTGCTCCAAGCCTTCCTTGGTAAACACAGCGGCCGCGCCTTTTTGCAGGATATAGGAGATGCCGTTGGTTCTCGTCTCCCGATTCCGCGCCCACATTGCGTTCAGATTCATACCCATTCGATCCAACACCTTGGGAACAACTGTGTAGCCTAGCCGGGTTCCGGTAAAGCCTGCTGTTTTGGACAGGGAGCATATCTCGATGGCACAGGTTTTTGCCCCCGGGATCTCAAAAATGCTGTGTGGAATGTCCGGATCCTCAATGAATATCTCATAGGCTGCATCATAGAGGATCACAGCTCCATTCCGGTTGGCGCAGTCCACCCATTTGCGCAGCTTTTCCCGGTCATATGCAGCGCCGGTGGGGTTATTGGGCGAACAAATATAGATAATATCTGCCTGGATCTCCTCGCTGGGCAGCGGTAAAAAGCCATTCTCCTCTCCGGAATCCAGGTGGATGACTTTCCTTCCGCAAAGAATATTGGTGTCTACATACTCCGGATACGCAGGTTCGATTACAAGGACTGTGTTGTCCTT
>JAGBAI010000162.1 GCA_017939025.1 Oscillospiraceae bacterium | reverse complement strand
TCGAATGTCCCTCCACGGCGTTGCTCCGGGATAGAGTTTACAGCGTAAAACCCATGTTACCATGGGCCGGGTAGGCTCTTACCCTACCTTTTCACCCTTACTGGAAAACCAGCGGTATCTCTCTGTTGCACTTGTCCTGAGGTCACCCTCGGCGGGCGTTACCCGTTATCCCTGCCCTGTGGAGCCCGGACTTTCCTCATCCGCGGCCTTTCGGCCTGCGTCCGCGGTTGTCCGACCTGGTCGCGGAAATATTGTACAGCAACGAGGCAAAAAAGTCAAATGTCTTGCAAAATCTTTTGACAGAGGATATACTATACACAAAGCAGAATTGTAGGCTGCCCCACATAACATCATTTGAAATGAGGAAATAACATGATTTCTGCATTTGAAACATACTTTACATCCTTAAAAGGGAAAAAAATCGCTGTGCTGGGTCTGGGTGTCAGTAACCGCCCCCTGGTGCGGCTGCTGCTGGAATTCGGCTGCGATGTGGTGGGCTGTGACCGCACGCCTCGGGAGAAGCTGGATGCTGAGGTGCTGGAGCTGGAAAGCTTAGGCTGTAAACTCCATGTGGGAGAGACTTATCTGGAGGGTGTGGAGGCGGATCTTCTGTTCCGTACTCCCGGTATGCACCCGGCCAATCCCGCCATCGAGGCACTGAGAAGCCGTGGAGCAGAGGTCACTTCTGAAATGGAAGTTTTCTTTGAGGTCTGCCCCTGCCACCTGCTGGCAGTCACCGGCTCTGACGGTAAGACGACCACTACCACTCTGGTTTCTGAAATGCTGAAAGCAGCGGGGAAAACCGTCTGGCTGGGCGGCAATATTGGTACGCCTTTGCTGCCTCTGGTGCGGGAAATGAAGGCTGATGATTTCGCGGTGGTGGAGCTGAGCTCCTTCCAGCTGATGGATATGCGCCGCAGCCCGGAACGGGCCATCATCACAAATCTGGCCCCCAATCATCTGGATGTCCACAAGGATATGGAAGAATATGTGGAGTCCAAGAAGAATATCTACCGCTACCAGGATGAAAAGGGCCTTCTGATCCTCAATGCGGACAATGCCATGACCGCGGCATTGAAGGGTAACGGCGAGACAAAGTTCTTCTCCCGGCAGGGCAGGGGCTATGTGGAACTGCGGGAGGGCGTGATCTTCCGGGGCGAAACGGCAGTGCTGCCCGTTGCCGACATCCTGCTCCCCGGTGTGCATAATATTGAAAACTACATGGCAGCCATCGCCATGGTAGAGGGACTGGTGGAGGATGAAGTCATCCGCTCCGTTGCCAAAAACTTCGGCGGCGTGGAGCACCGGATCGAGCTGGTGCGGATCAAGGACGGCGTGAAATTCTATAACGATTCCATCGCCTCTTCTCCCAGCCGGACCATTGCGGGCCTGCGCAGCTTCTCCGAAAAGGTCATTCTGATCGCCGGCGGTTATGATAAGCACATTCCCTATGATGTGCTGGGCCCGGAAATCTGCGCCCATGTGAAGAAGCTGTTCCTGGGCGGCGCCACCGGAAAGCTGATCCGGGAAGCTGTGGAAAAATGTGCCGAATTTGATCCCAATGTGCTGGAAATCCTGGACTGCGAGACATTCGAGCCTGCGGTTCGGGCAGCAGCGGCAGCGGCAAGGGAAGGGGACATCGTTCTGATGAGCCCCGCCAGCGCAGCTTTTGATCAGTTTAAGAACTTCATGGTTCGGGGCGAATTTTACAAGAAGCTGGTAAAGGAGCTGTAATATGAAGGTGACAAATCTGATGCGCAAGGCCCTTCCGTTAAAAAAATGCGGTGCGGTGATCGTGGCTGCCGGCAATGCTTCCCGGATGGGGGGCATCGACAAGGTGATGGCGCAGCTGAAAGGCGAGCCTATGATTGCCCGGACGGTGCGAACCTTTCAGAACTGTGACTGCATTTCGGAAATTGTCATTGTCACCCGGGAGGATCTGATTCTGCCCATTACCAATCTGACCCGGGAAATGCCTAAGGTCAAAGCAGTGGTCCGGGGCGGCAGCAGCCGCCAGGAGTCTGTGAATCTGGGCCTCAATGCGCTGAGCAAAGAGATTCAGCTGGCTGCCATCCATGACGGTGCCCGGCCTCTGATTTCTATGGAAGTCATCGACCGCACCGTCCGGGCTGCCCACACCCACAGTGCTGCTGCACCTGCCATTCCGGTAAAGGATACCATCAAGGT
>JAGBAI010000161.1 GCA_017939025.1 Oscillospiraceae bacterium | reverse complement strand
TGGTCCGAGTAGCGCGACTCGAACGCGCGGCCTGATGCTCCCAAAGCACCCGCCCTACCAACTGGGCTATACCCGGATACGAGATATAAAGTTTTACCAGATGTGGTCAAACATGTGGTCAGAAGAATTCTACCACAAATTCCCGGAACTTTCAAGAGGGGAAAGTGGGGATATTTGCGGGGATTTCGGGATGGTTCTGATATTTTCGGAACGGTGGCGGAAACGGTCTCCCGGCTCCCAAACCAGGCGCCCTACCAACTGGGCCACACCCGGATATCGGTTATTGATTATACACCATATGTAAGGAAAAAGCAAGTCAAAAGTTGCGTGGGAAACGGTTGTCTTTTTATAATATCTTCTGTATAATAGTGAAAAAGGAGGGAGATATATGAAATATCCCATCGATATCAAAACCCGTATCGATTTGGGCGGTGTCATGCAGGCGGTTCATGTTTGGGGAACCAAGGAAGAAAATCCTGTGGTGCTGTTCCTTCATGGCGGGCCCGGTGTGCCCAACCGGCATGGCATGGCAAAAAACCATATGGATTTGCTTGACGATTTTACCATCGTCGCCTGGGATCAGCGCGGTACCGGCGGATCCTATTTCGGCTGCGACCCGGAAACGCTGACACTGGAGCAGCTGATTTCGGACTGCGCCCAGCTGATCGACTGGCTTTGTGAAACACTGCACAAGAAGAAAATTTTCCTGCTGGGTGCCAGCTGGGGCACAGAGCTGGGAACCTTCGTCTGTCAGAAGCATCCGGAGAAGGTTGCAGGCTACATCGGCTACGGTCAGGTGGTTAACGGTATTGAAAATGAGAATGTCTCCTATGCCTTTGCTCTGGAAGAAGCAAAAAAGGCAGGAAATGCCGAGGATATCGCGGAATTGGAGCGGATCGGCCCGCCGGTGGATGGTCAGTACAAACCGGTATTTGAGGGCCTGATGACCCAGCGGAAAATCATGAAGAAGTACGGCGGTCATTCCACGAAAAAGGGTGGCTATGTCTCCGGTACGGTGCTGCCCATTCTGAAATCTTCCGAACTGAGCCTCCGGGACAAGTACGGCACCGCCAAGGGCTATAAGGTCTGCTTAAGTGCTATGTGGCCCACCATCGTCCATTATGATTTTGTCCATGACTGCGGCCCCTTCCAGATGCCCTATTATATTTTCCAGGGACGTCTGGACCGGAATACCCCGGCATCGCTGGTGCAGGAATACTACGATTCCATTGTGGCACCGGATAAGGATCTGGTGTGGTTCGAACATTCTGCCCATGGCCCCATGGGGGAAGAACCGGAAAAATTCAAGCGCCTTATGCGGGAGAAATTCGGGAAAATCGCAAAGGAGAATCACCTATGAAAAAACTGACCACGCCCAAAATCTTTGCTCTGTGTATGGGTAATTTTGCCCGGGGCATGATCAACGGCATCGTGACTACTTATCTTCTGACCTTTTTCATTCCCACCAACGCCAATACCACTCTGCCTCAGTTTTTCCTGAATGCAGCGCTGATCATGGCCATCATTCGGGGCATCGGTACCGTGGTGGATGCCATCACGGACCCCTGGGTTGCCAATCTGACGGACAACTGCAAGCACAAGCTGGGCCGACGCATCCCCTTCATGCGCTGGAGCGCCATTCCTTACGGTGCCTGCTGTCTGATGATCTTCTTCCCGCCGGTCAATGGAACCAGCATGGTCAATGCACTTTGGGTGGGTGTGCTGCTGATTTTGTATTACCTCTTCTCTACCCTGTACAACATTCCCTATTCTGCCCTCCAGGCGGAGATCGTTACTGAGCCCAAGCGCCGGGTGTTCCTGTATACCATTGACAGCCTGCTGTATGTCATCTCCAATGCGCTGGTGTTCTGTACCTCCATGATCAAGGGAATGTTGATGGGAGCCGGGATCCCTGAGATCTGGGCACTGCGGATTCCCTTTATCGTCTGCTGCATCGGCGGTGCCATTGCGGCCATGGTGCCTGCCTATACCATCCGTGAGCAAGACTACATCGTGCAGAAGCCCTATTCCCAGCCCTTGGGCGAAGCACTGAAGGCTATTTTTTCCTATAAGAATTTCACCATCATCACCATTGGTTATCTGGTGATGTGGGTAGCTTTCACCTTCTTCAACACCGCCCAGGTCTATTACATCACCAATCTGCTGGCACTGCCGGATCTGTGGGTGACTATTGTGACAGTCATTTCCATTGGTGTGGGCGTTTGTACCTATCCGTTGGTGAACATTCTGGCCAGAAAAGTCGGTAAAAAGCCCATGCTTCTGGGGGCCTGCATTACCTATGTGTGCCTGTATGGAGCGATTTATAATTACGAACTGGTCATCAGCCTCATCGGACGGGAGGCCTTTGCACTGGTTATCGGCTTTGTCATTGCCATGCCCATTGCCATCACCAACATCATTCCTGCCTCCATGTTTGCAGACCTTGCCCAGTACGACAGCATCAAAACCGGCAAGAATCGGGCAGGCATGTTCCTGGCAGCCAGAAACTTTGCCAACAAACTCTGCCAGTCCATCGTGGTCATTGCCTGCGCTCTGCTGCTGGGCAAGGGCGCGGACGGAACCGGTGCCGCAACGGCCCAGGGTGTCCAGGCAACAGCCCTGGTAGCCTGTATCTTCGTGGGCTGCGCCTTGGGAATCTACCTGTTCTATGATGATAAGGAAATTGTTTCCGCCATCAAGGCACAAAACGAAGGAAAATGAAAGTAATCGGGCGGAGATAATTTCTCCGCCCGATATTTTGTACAATTATTTTCGAATACTTTGCAGCAGCCGCATGACTTTGTAAGCCCAGGGCTTATGGAGATTCAGGTAGAGTTTATCAAAAACCTTTCCTGGAAAACCGCCCATGAGGTAGGATTCCCGAATGGTACAGTCTTCGGGCTTCTCAAAGGGGAATAAGTGGGCCACTGTCAGCAAGTGAAGCGCTTCGGTTTCCACAGCTTTCGGTGCCCGGGTGATGTCATACAAAGTCATCCACAGAAAGCTCATAAGCCGGTTGGAAGAATCCCGGGCATGCTGCTGATAATAGCTGTGCAGAATGTCACAGACCCGGATAAGAGAACGCAGCCTTCGAAGCTGCTTTTCCGGTGTGGCGGCTGCCTCGGCAGAGCCGGAATGGAGCCGGTAGAAATAAAGGACATCTTCGATCACCACGGATTTCGGACTGCAGAGGGTGACTTCATACATGAAAAGTCCATCCTCCCCGTGGGTCAGCTCCGGATAGCGGAAATTCAAACAGTGCTGCAATAAAAACTCCCGCCGCAGAATACTGCGCCAGACGACACTGTCATAGAAGGAAGTGTTGGTAGTCAACTGACAGGCTGCGGCAAGGGTCAATTCTTCGTTCGTAAGAGCGTCGGTAAACTGGTAAGCGCCGAACATGACCCGATCCTGGCCTTGGGACAGCTCCTTTAGTTTTCCAAGGCAGTTTTCCCGGATCAAGTCATCGGAATCCAAAAACCAGATGTAATCTCCCGAGGCCTGCGCCAGACCTGCATTCCGGGCGGTGGTGACACCGCCGTTCTCTTTGTTGATAATTATGATGTTGGGGTGTGCCTGCGCATATCGCTCCAAAACAGTCAGGCTGCGATCCGTAGAACCATCGTTGACACAGAGGATCTCGTAGTCAGAAATATCCTGGGCAAGCAGGGAATCCAGACATTCTCCAAGATAGCGTTCCGCGTTGTACACCGGAACAATGATGCTGAGAAACATGGTTTTCACCTCCGTATTTTTCTAAAGTATACTATAGTTCCCGGAAAAAAGCAACCAAGGGATGATTTGTTCATAATTTCGTGGTACAATGCGGTCAGAGGTGATCACTGTGAGAAATACCGGCCTGTCCCGGGAGGGATTGAAAACCATTGCCTGCATGACCATGCTGATAGATCATATTGGTGCTACGCTGGTATCTTCCTGGCTGTTGTCGATAGAGGGTGTGGCGCCCACAGAACTGTTTTGGCTTTACAACATTCTTCGCTGTATCGGACGGATGGCTTTCCCCATTTTCTGTTTCCAGCTGGTGGAGGGGGCTTACTACACAAAAAATCCAAAGAAGTATGCCCTGCGGCTGTTCATCGGACTGTTGCTGTCGGAAATCCCCTTTGATTTGGCTTTCAGCCACACATGGCTGGAAAAGAAATGGTCGATCCTGACGCCGCTGCTGGGTGTTAACACAAAATTCAACAGTGTGATGATGACATTGTTGCTGGGCTTTTTCATGATCCAGTCCATGAAACGGGTAAATGGCATGTGGAAAGGGCTTGTGGCCGTACCGTTCTGCTTTGCGGCGGAACTTTTACATACGGACTATGCCGGTGAAGGCATTTTGCTGATTGCCCTGTTCGCTCTGGTCAGAGGCCAGAAGCATCAGAAATTGCTGACGGCACTGGGGATGGTTGCGCTGGTGATTCTCGGTGGAGATGGGGTAGTCTTTGTGGACAATGTGCCCATTTACATGGATCGGTGTAAACTGCTGGCACTGCTGCCGATTTTTGCTTACGACGGGCGGAAGGTCAGTCAGAGTAAAGCCCTGCAATGGGGTTTCTATCTGTTCTACCCGGCGCATATTGCAATTCTGGCACTGCTGGACTGGGTGATCTTCGGGTTCAGCCCCTTTGGCCCGGGATGATGGATCCATAAAAATATGGGACGGGAATATTCCCGTCCCATATTTTTTACACATTAAACAGGAAGTTGACGATATCGCCATCCTTCATTACATATTCCTTGCCCTCGCTGCGAACCAGGCCCTTTGCCTTGGCGGCAGCCATGGTGCCCTGGGCCTTCATGTCTTCGAAGGCGATGACCTCGGCACGGATGAAGCCCCGCTCGAAGTCAGTGTGAATCTTACCGGCAGCCTGGGGAGCCTTGGTACCACGCTTGATGGTCCAGGCACGGCATTCGTCGGAGCCGGCAGTCAGGAAGGAGATCAGACCCAGCAGCGCATAGCTGGATTTGATGAGCCGGTCCAGACCGGATTCTGCAACGCCCAGCTCTTCCATAAACATGGCCTTTTCATCAGGATCATCCAGCTCGGCAATGTCGGCCTCCAGCTTGGCACAGATGGGCAGCAGCTGGCTTCCTTCGGCATCGGCCAGCTCCTTAACGGCCAGATAGTGACGGTTGGCCTCAGGATCGTTGATCTCATTTTCTGCCAGGTTGGCAACGTAAATGGTCTTTTTCAGAGTCAGCAGATCAGAGGTGGAGATCAGTGCCAGATCTTCTGCGTCATCGGTGAAGGTGCGGGCCAGCTTGCCCTCGTTCAGATGGGCCAGCAGTTCAGTGAATACAGAAACCTCCCGGGCGAAGCGCTTGTCGCCGCCCTTCATAGCCTTCTGTGCCTTGTCAATGCGGCGCTCCACCATTTCGATGTCAGCCATGACCAGCTCCAGGTTGATGATGTCAATATCCCGCAGGGGATCGGTGGAACCTTCCACATGGGTGACATTGCTGTCATCAAAGCAGCGAACCACATGGACGATGGCATCGGTAGTACGGATGTTAGAAAGGAACTTGTTGCCCAGACCTTCGCCCTTGGAAGCACCCTTGACAAGGCCAGCAATGTCCACGAATTCGATAACAGCAGGGGTCAGTTTCTTGGGCTTGTGCAGATCAGCCAGCCAGTTTAACCGCTCATCAGGAACGGAAACCACGCCCACATTGGGGTCGATGGTGCAGAAAGCATAGTTGTCCGCAGGAACGCCTGCGTTGGTGATGGCATTAAAGAGGGTGGACTTACCCACATTGGGCAGACCGACGATACCTAATTTCATATATTTCAAAACTCCTTTATTTGTAACGGTTTTTCGATTGTGTCTGCGTGCTCTACGCCATTTTTACTCCATTTTGAAAAATAACGAGGTAAGAAGGGCCGATTACACGTAAAGCATTATAGAAACACGCATAGTGCATTAGCATACAGTATAGCATAAGATTTCCTTATTTTCAATAGATTCCAGAAGCTGGAGAATTGGATTTTTCATTAAAAATGCTCCCGATCGTACAGGATTGGGAGCATTATAAAACTGACTGCGGTATACGGGTGTTATTCTGAGATTTGAGAGGTTCCGGATTCAAATTGTGCAACAGTGTTTCTTTTGTGAACTTAATAACTCGACCGACAGGCGTGTTTCTCTATTGACAAAACAAAGAATCCGAGGTATTCTATTCACAACCAAATAAACGTTTAAGTGCCGTTGAGATGTGTTTGGGCTCAACGGAGAATAGCGAAATCCGGTGTAAATCCGGAACGGTACCGCCACTGTATGCGTGGAGGCCCCGCACATGACGAAAGTCAGTCATTGGGATTATTTCCTGAGAAGGCTGTGCGGAGACTGATGATACGTAAGTCAGGAGACCTGCTTAGATGAGTGTTCCACCAGCTCTGCGTCCTATGGGGTTGGAGGTGTTGTTTTGTTTGCAGGAATTTCGGCTGCAGCAATCCCTTTATGGGGTTGCTGCAGCTTTTTTATTTTTCGGGCAGTTATCCCCCTGGTTGCTCCGGATTGGAAACGTCAGATTGCCCACTGGGCGTTTCCAAATGTTTTCCGGAAGCCGGTGTTGAAAGCCCATCGGCTTCCGGAAACAAAGCTGGTTTTATTGCCTTGACCGGCCGGTACCACCCAGCAAGGCATTAAGATAAATACATTTTCCATGGAGGAAGATAAATGAAATTCACGAAAATTATATCTGTGCTGCTGGTTTGCTGCATGCTGCTTGGCCTGGCAGCCTGCGGCGCACAGGAAGCACCTGAGACTACAGCAGCACCGGAAACCACCGGCGCTGCTGTAACCGAAACTGAGGCTTCAGCCGAGGCCAAGCCCGTTCTGCTGGCTGTTTCCTTCGGCTCCAGCTATAATGAGACCCGCGATGTAACCATCGGCGCTGTGGAAGCTGCCCTGCAGGCAGCTTATCCCGAGTACGAAGTCCGCCGTGCTTTTACCAGCCAGATTGTCATCGACATTCTGGAAGAGCGTGAAGGTATGGAAATCGACAATGTGACCGAAGCCATGGACCGTCTGGTTGCTGACGGGGTCAAGGAAGTTGTCATTCAGCCCACCCATGTCATGCCCGGCTTTGAGTATGACGATGTGATGGCTGAAATCGCTGACTATGCCGTCAAGTTTGACTCCATGAAGGTTGGTGATCCTCTGCTGACCTCCGATGATGATTACGATGCACTGGTTGCTTCCCTTCTGGAAGAAACTGCCGCGTACAACAATGAAGGTACAGCCATCGTCTTTATGGGTCATGGTACCCATCACGAAGCAAATGAGACCTATTCCCGTCTGCAGAAACGCCTGAATGCTGCCGGTGCAGCCAACTACTTTATCGGCACTGTGGAAGCTGAACCCTCTCTGGATACTGTTCTGGCTGCCGTCAAGGAAACGGATGCAACCAAAGTGGTTCTGCTGCCCCTGATGATCGTTGCCGGTGACCATGCTACCAATGACATGGCTGGCGATGAAGAAGATTCCTGGAAGACCGCTTTTGCAAATGCCGGTTACGAAGTGGAGTGCGTCCTGAAGGGTCTGGGCCAGTACGAAGGTGTCCAGAACATTCTGATTGCCCACGCAGGCAAGGCTATTGAAGGTCAGAAGCCCGTTATGCTGGCTGTTTCCTTCGGTACCAGCTACAATGAGACCCGCGCCCTGACCATCGATGCTGTGGAGGATGCTCTGCAGAAAGCCTACCCCGAATATGAAGTGCGCCGTGCATTCACTGCTCAGACTGTCATCGACATTCTGGCAGAGCGTGACGGCCACGACATTGACAATGTAGAAGAGGCCATGGACCGTCTGATTGCTGACGGTGTCAAGGAAGTTATCGTTCAGCCTACCCATGTGATGACCGGCTTTGAATATGACGATGTGGTCAAGGCTGTTTCCAAGTATGAGGGTAAGTTCGACTCCCTGAAGATTTCCACTCCCGTTCTGACCACAGATGCCGATTATGATACACTGATCGTTTCTCTGATTGAAGAGACTGCTACTTATGACAGCGAGGGTACGGCCATTGTCTTTATGGGTCACGGTACACACCATGAGGCCAACGCTACCTATGCAACCCTGCAGCAGAAGCTGATTGACGCAGGCTACGCGAACTACTTCATCGGCACCGTGGAAGCAACTCCTTCTCTGGATGATGTCCTGGCAGCCGTACAGGCTACCGATGCTACCAAGGTTATTCTGCTGCCTCTGATGATTGTTGCCGGTGACCATGCTTCCAACGATATGGCAGGTGACGAGGAAGGTTCCTGGAAGGATACCTTCACCAAGGCTGGTTACGAAGTCGAGTGTGTTCTCAACGGTCTGGGTCAGTACGCAGGCGTTCAGCAGATCCTGATCGACCATGCGGCAGCCACCATTGCTGGCTAATATTTCATAATTCTATCCACGCAGCTTCTGCGTATGTGCAAACGTACGCAGAAGCTTTCCGTGCATTATTGGAGGAAAGAATATGAAGCGTATTTTTGCTCTTTTTCTGGCAGTTTTACTGCTGACGGGCTGTGGTGCACAACTGAAAGAGACTACTGCTCCACCCACCACTGAAACTGTACCTGCTACCACCGAAGCAATTGAGACCGTTCCCGAGGAAACGGAGCCTCCTGTCATCTATGCAGATCAGATTGCAGATGGTATTTATGAAATCGAAGTGGATTCCAGTGCATCCATGTTCCGTGTGGTGAACTGCAAACTTACTGTGGAAAACGGCACTATGACCGCCGCCATGACCATGAGCGGTCAGGGCTACGGTTATGTGTATATGGGTACAAGAAAAGAAGCAGAACAGGACACAGAGGAAAACTATATTCCCTTTACACAGGATGAGAACGGCGGCAAGGTTTTTACCGTTCCCGTGGAAGCGCTGAATATGGAGCTAAGCTGTGCTGCATGGAGCATCCGCAAGGAAACATGGTATGACCGTACACTGGTCTTTGAAGCGGATTTGATTCCCGCAGAAGCATTGATTATGGAGTAAGACTATGAAAAAAATCCTTGCATTTGTATTGCTGATTTTGGTTTTCGTGGGTGTCTTCAGTGGCTGCGGTGCAAAAGAGATCACAGACGGAAGCTATACCATCGATGTTTCACTCACTGGCGGCAGCGGCAGAGCATCCGTGGAAAGCCCTGCCAAAATCGTGATCGAAAACGGAGAAGCCACAGCCATCATTGTTTGGAGCAGCCCCTTCTATGAGTACATGCTGATTGGAGAAACCCGCTATGATCCCATTCAGGAGGATGGCAATTCCACCTTTGAAATTCCCGTCCTTCTGGATGAAGATATGGCAGTCAGTGCCTCTACCATTGCCATGAGTCAGCCCCATCTGGTGGAATATACCCTGTATTTTGACAGCAAAACCTTAAAAGGAGAATAAGGATGAAGAAACTTCTCAGTCTGCTGCTTTCTGTTGCACTGGTACTATCCATGACCGGATGCGGTCAACCGGAAGTTCAGGAAGGCCTGGGAAACGGATGGGAACCGACCCATTCTATGGATGTACAGTTTGCTCACGAGTTTTCTGTAGATTACTACGAAGGCGGTTATAAGCTGATCACATTGGGCGACGGCAGCAGGTATCTG
>JAGBAI010000160.1 GCA_017939025.1 Oscillospiraceae bacterium | reverse complement strand
GATGATCCCGGTGACGGCTATGTGGATTGGGATCTTGGCAACGATTGCTGGGCCGGTTACGGCTTTGGTTATACTGACGAGGATACCGGTAAGGAATACATTGAATTCTATCTCCAATTGGGATTAGAGAGTGCTTATAACACCTCTGGCAGCTGGGATATCAAGCCTGTTCTGCTGACGGACAATGCTTTAGAAGCAATGGATGCCATTTTTGCAATTTATGACAACGGGGAAATCACCCTGGAAAGCGGCGAAGCGATCCGTAACGCGACTGCCCTTTACGAAGCCTTGTCCAATATGGAAAAAGAGGTTCTAGACTATCTTGATCCTGAGATTACAGAAATGCTGGAAGAAGCCCAGGAAACCTACAACATCTTGTTGGGAGACCGGGAGGCTGCCGATGCGGTAGAAGCTTTGATCAACGCCATTGGCTCCGTGGACTTGACCAAGGAAGCTGCAATTACTGCAGCAAGAGAAGCCTACGATGCCCTGAACGATACCCGCAAGGCAATGGTTTCCAACTATGCCGCGCTGACCGCTGCAGAAGAAAAACTACAGCAGCTGAAGGACGAAGCTGCCCAAGCAGCTGCCGACCAGGCTGCAGCAGACGCCGTGGAAGAACAAATTGCAGCCATTGGTACGGTAACAGTTTTCTCCGGAAAGAAAATTGATGCTGCCCGCACCGCTTTTGATGCTTTGACTGACGCACAAAAAACCTTGGTTAAAAATGCAAATCAATTGACCGCAGCTGAGAGCGCACTGACAGAAGCTTACAAGCAGGCAGCTAAGGCAGACCATAAGGCAATTTATGAGACAACCGGAAAGTATATTGCAGGCCTTGGCACACCCGGCGTAGGTTCTACCGGCGGTGAATGGATGGTCATTGACTTGACCCGTGCCGGTCAGTCCTGCCCCGAGGGCTATTATCAGAATGTGGTAGACTTTGTGAAAGAAGAAATTAACGACAAAGAGCAGCTTCACAGAGCTAAGAGCACGGAAAATTCCCGTATTATTCTTGCTCTGACCGCTGCCGGTTACGATGTAACCAATGTAGACGGTCATAACCTGCTGATGGGCTTGACAGATATGACTTACATTCCCAGGCAGGGTATCAACGGTCCCATCTGGGCGTTGATCGCCTTTGATTCCCACAACTATGAAATTCCCGTTAACCCCAATGCTACCGAACAGGTAACCCGGGAAAAGCTGATAGCCTATATTCTGGAAAAACAGCTTGCTGACGGTGGCTGGGACCTTGCCAACCGGGCAGCCGACCCGGATATGACCGGTATGGCCATTCAGGCGCTGGCTCCTTACTACAATGCAAACAATGCTGTAAAGGCGGCAGTTGATAAGGCACTGATCTGCCTGAGCAATAAGCAACTGGCAAATGGCGGTTTCGGCTCTATTGATGGTATCTGCACCGAGTCCTGCGCGCAGGTTATTGTGGCGCTGGCTACATTGGGGATTGATCCCGAAACCGACGCTCGCTTTATTAAGAACGGCATGTCCGTGGTGGACGCTATGTGTCTGTTTGCTGTGGAAGGCGGTGGCTTTGCCCATGTTCCCGCCCAGGGTGTTAACGGCATGGCAACCGAGCAAGGTCAATATGCACTAGCGGCATACTTCCGTTTGAAAGAGGATCATACTTCTTTGTACGATATGACCGATGTGATGTTGCCTGGCGAAGTAGTCAGCCAGCAGATCAGTGCAATCGGAACCGTTACCTTGGAAAGCGAAAAGGTAATTACTGATGCCCGTGTAGAATATGATGCACTTTCCGCTTATCAGAAAACGCTGGTCGACAATTACGATGTTCTTACATCTGCAGAAAAAACACTTTCTGACTTGAAAGCAGCTGCAGATCAGGCTGCCGCAGATCAGGCTGCTGCTGATGCTGTAACCGCTAAAATAAGCTCGATCGGTACGGTTACCATGGACTCTGAGGCGGCAATCAAGACTGCGCGTGAAGCCTATGATGCCTTGACTGCAGAGCAGAAGGCTTTGGTTAGGAACTATGATGTGCTGACCGCAGCTGAAGCAAAGCTGGCTGAGCTGAAGCAGGCTGCAGGTGAAAATCCCGACAAGCCTCAGACGAAGGTTGAGATCACGGAGGGGGGCATTACCACCGTTCCCGAAAGCTTGAAACAGGCTGGACTTGATACGCCTGAAGAGGTCAAGCAGAAAATGATGGAAGCCATCATCGAAAAGAATAAGGAAACGGACCAGAAGAATGTTGCCCACTACGATGTTGCTCTGATGTACTCCGAGGACGGCGGCAAGACCTGGCTCAAGGCTGACGAAACCCACTTCCCGGCAAACGGAAAGATCACTTTTACCATTGCTTATCCTGCAGGAACCGACAGCACCTATGACTTTACTGTAGTTCACATGTTTACAAGCAACGCCTTTGGCAAGACTCCCGGTGATGTGGAGATGCCAAAGGTAACAAAGACCAAAGACGGTATTCAGTTTGAAGTTACCGGTCTGTCTCCCATCTCTGTAGGCTGGACAGCACCTAAGACTTCCGACAATCCCCAGACTGGCGATAATACCAATATCGCACTGTATACATCTTTG
>JAGBAI010000159.1 GCA_017939025.1 Oscillospiraceae bacterium | reverse complement strand
GTGATGCCGTATTTCCGACAGGCATCCATCAGCACCTGGGTACCCAGAATGTTGGTCTGGAGGAACACCTCGGGATTCTCAATGGAACGGTCCACATGGGATTCTGCGGCGAAGTTCACTACCATATCGGGATGCTCTTCTTCAAACAGCTTGTAAACGCCCTCCCGGTCGCAGATATCCAGCTTCACGAAACGGAAGTTGGGATTTTCCATGACAGGAGCCAGAGTGGACAGGTTACCCGCATAGGTCAGCTTATCCAGGCAGATGATCCGGTAATCCGGGTACTTGCCCAGCATATGAAATACAAAATTGGAACCAATAAATCCGGCACCGCCGGTTACGATGATAGTCATATAAAAGATCCTTTCCGTTACATTTTATTTGTTGATCAGGGGCGCAAGGTAACGATCCTCTGCCACTCTGCGCAGATGCTCGCCGTAGGGAGATTTGCCGTAAAGGGCTGCAGATTCCAGCAGTTCCTCTGTCGTAATCCAGCCGAAGCGGTAGGCAATTTCTTCCGGTGCTGAGATCTTGATGCCCTGACGCTTTTCCACCATGTGGACGAACTCCGCTGCTTCCAGCAGACTTGCCATGGTGCCCGTATCCAGCCAGGCAAAGCCACGGCCCAGCAGCTGCACATCCAGGCTGCCCTGCTTTAAGTACATATCGTTGAGTGTCGTGATCTCCAGCTCGCCCCGGGCAGAGGGCTTGACATTTTCCGCCATAGGTGCCACACCCTTGGGGTAGAAATACAGGCCCGTGATGGCATAGTTGCTCTTGGGCTGAGCAGGCTTTTCTTCCACGGACAGAACTTTGCCATTGCGATCGAATTCCACGATGCCGAACCGCTCAGGGTCGTTAACATAATAGCCAAAAATGGTTGCCCGTCCGGCCTCCGCGTTTTCCCGTGCAGCGGCCAGAATCTTGGAGAATCCGTTGCCGTAATAAATGTTGTCACCCAGGACCATGGCGCACTCTTCGTCGCCGATGAATTCCTTGCCGATGATAAAGGCCTGGGCCAGTCCGTCGGGAGAGGGCTGGACGGCATAGCTCAGATGAATGCCAAAATGGCTGCCGTCTCCCAGCAGATCCTGGAACCGGGGGGTATCAGTGGGGGTGGAGATGATCAGGATGTCCCGGATACCTGCCAGCATGAGGGTAGACAGGGGATAATAGATCATAGGCTTGTCATAAACAGGCAGAAGCTGCTTGGACGTGACCTTGGTCAAAGGATACAGACGGGTGCCAGAACCGCCGGCTAAGATGATGCCTTTCATAGTTTTCCTCCGTTCATATAAAAATCAGTTCGCCGATAATCTGCACAATTCCTTGCTTTAGAAAGGATTCCTTGAAAACGGTTACTAATCGAATTAATTTATTGTGTTCATATAGATTTGAAAAACATGATAAGATTGCAAGCGTTTCCTTTTCCAATCTATCCCAATAATTATTTCTGAATGCATCTGCCTGTCGGATAGACATCTGCAGTGTCTCGCGCACGTGTGAGCTGCCCGAAAGACGCTTGATAATAAAGCCCAGAGTATTGACCTTCGTCGCCCCCACCACATTGCTGCCATGCTGCCGATATAAAACCGTTGCTTCCTTCAAACAGACGATTTTTCCAAAGACACAGGCCGTCAACGTGATCCACCAGTCGTGCATAGCCACTGCCTCATCTCCAATATCAATCAGGTCATTGAGTGCTTTGTTCCACAGCATAGTGCATCCGGTAATGTTGTTCTGGATCAGCAGATGACGCAGATCTTTCACTTCCGGGTTCAGAGCCCGGTATTGGAAGAAGGATTCACCCAGCACCTGTAGATCCTGATCCACCACTTTTAAATCTGTATGAACCAGAAGAGGTTGGTCAGGAGAATTCTCATTTTTCTTCATCGCTGCCATTGTCTTTTCAATCTTTTCACCCAGCCATACATCATCCTGGTCGGAAAACATGAAGTATTGAAAATCATAATGCTCCGTGACCCATTGCAGGATCGAGGCAAAATTCTGCTTCGCGCTGCCGCCTTTCAGTGTGCCGTCTTCAATCAGAACAATTTTGTCCGGATAATGGGTGATAAATCCACGAATAGCCTCAACCGTTCCGTCTCGGGAATGATCGTCCCGGATGAAGAGCACCCAATTAGTATAGGTCTGTTTCAGAATAGACGCGATTTGTTCTTCTATATATGTTTCACCGTTGTAAGTCGCCATGCAGATCGCAACGGTATTGTGATCTATTGTCATAATGCTTTTTCCCCCAGGAAGGCCTGCGCATATCTGTCACAGATGTATTCCCAGCTGTAAGAGCTTTGGATCCGCTTCTTTGCCTTCCGCCCCATTTCCTCTATGGTTTCCCGGGAATAGCAGTCTGCCTCTTCGATCCGAGACGCAAGACTTCCTTCTTTCTTGCCCCAATAAACTGCTGCATCCTCCGCGACCTCCCGGTTGAATCCCACATCCAGCAGCAGGTTCAGCTTCGTGCTGCCCAATGCTTCCAGTAGGCTGGGATTGGTGCCGCCAACCTCGTGACCGTGAAAATAACCATAGGCGCTCTCTCGAATCTTCATCAGCAGCTCCTGGTCATAGACCGAACCGACAAATCTAATCCGGCTGTCAGCCGTGAAATGCAGTCGTTCTTCCAGCTGGCTCAGAAATTTATCGTTTACATTGGTAATGATGGCAAAGTTCTTTTTGCTTCCGGATCTCATAAACTCCCGGATCATAGTCTCGTAATTGTTTTCGGGAACAAACCGGCCTACCACAAGGTAGTACTCATGCTTCTCCAGGCCCTTTTCTCTGAGCCAAGTCAAGAATTTTTCGTCATCGTCTGCCAACTGACTTTTCCGGGTCTCCGCACCGTAGGCGATGAAGGTGGTTTGGGGATCGCTGCCACCAATGCCCTTACCGTCATAACAATTATGGATGTACTTCTCGATATTGATGGAATCGCAGATCACCAGATCACAGTGCTTCACCATCATCTGCTCAGAGATCTTCCAGTATTTCCGGATAGCCGCGTTCCACTTGCCCCTCATCCACTCATGTCCATCCGGGTTCAGAAAGATTTTTCCGCCTAGAGCATGAATTTTCTTATAAAAATGCTTCATAAAGGGGCCGATCCGGCAGGCCATAATATAGATGATTGGTTTCTGAATTTTATCCCGGCAAATAATCTCACAGCACTTTTTCAGCGCCATCACATCGTAATAAATCGCCTGGGCCGGACCCAGTTTTTCGGGAATGGCGATTTTAAAGCAGTGGGCGTTGTGATAGACAAACTCTGAATCCGAAATCCGGGTAACGCCTTCCAGTTTTGTCTCGTCCATACAGCCTTCGCCGTTTCCCTTGCAGGCCACGTGATACTGGATCCGCCGGTCATTCTGGTGGTATTCGGTTAATTTATTGATAAATGTCTCATATCCCCCATAGGCCCCAAGACTTTTGGCTCCTACCAGGAATACATGCTGTATATCCATGTTCTTACCTCAATTGTTACATAGACCCCTTTTTTCCCAGAACAACCTTCACCGTCTGCATCAGGATCCGGAAGTCCAGGCCCATGCTCCATTCTTTGATGTATTTCTTGTCCAGCTCCACCACCTGTTC
The DNA here is from genome assembly GCA_017939025.1 of Oscillospiraceae bacterium. Next base: position 1,809 of record JAGBAI010000159.1, on the reverse strand, counting down.
AAAATCCGTGATGGCGCTTCTTCCGCTGACCTGCCACATTCCCGTGATGCCCGGCTTGATGGCCAGGCGTGCCCGGTGGTGCAGTTCATATTTTTCCCATTCGTCCACTGTGGGAGGCCTGGTTCCCACTAAGGACAGATCTCCCTTCAAACAGTTCCAGAACTGGGGGAATTCGTCGATCGAATAATCCCGGATGAAGTTGCCGATGCCCTTCTTAATGGTTCCGTCCAGCCTTCTTTCGCAGCCAATGATCCGGGGATCATATTCCAGCTTGAACATCAGTCCACTTCCCACCCGGTTCTGGGCCATCAGTTCCGCTTTCCGGGCCTCAGCATCTAAGTACATGCTTCGGAATTTATACATTTTGAACCTCTTGCCGTTCTTTCCCACTCTGGTTTGGGCAAAGAAAATAGGGCCGGGAGACTCTTTATAGATCATGGGTCCGATGATCACCGCCAGCACCAGCGTCAGGAGACAGCCCACGATGCCGCCGAGGATATCCATGAACCGCTTCAGAAATACCTGCATGGGATTTGCCATGCTCAGGCCCACGCTCAGCACCTGCTGACCGGCGATCTTCTCCACTTCCTGCTTCTGCCATTCCAGCCGGGTGGAGCGCTCCATCTCGATGTGCACCACAATGCCCATCTCCACCAGCTTATCCACCAGGTCCGACGGATAGCGGAAATCATTGGGCACCGAGAGTACCACCTCGTCCACCCACTCCCGACAGAGGAAGGCATGGACCGTGTCCATTGCGCTGGTAACCGGCACGTCACAGATTTCGCTTCCGGTATAGTCGCCGTCGAGAATGCAGATCCCCTTCACCGCATAATTGGAAAGGGCATCTCCCTGATAGCGCTTCACCACCTGCTCCGCCCGCTCCCGGACGGTCAGGATATACAGCGCCGATTTGATGGACTTGCGCCGGTAGCTGCGCAGATACTTCTTCCAAAGCAGCCGCACCGCATAGGCGATCCCCACATAGTACGCCGCAAACAGCCCCAGCACCAGGCGGGAGTAATCCGCACTGGCTTTTATGGCAAACAGGTAAACAACGACGATCGCCTCCACCAGGAACACGTGGCCCACTGTCTTGGCCAGCTCCCGGTAATAGCCCCGCTTCAGGACATTTTTCATGGTCTCGTTGACGATCAGCACCACAAAGTCCACCAGTGTCAGCACCAGGGACAGCGTTGCGTAATCCTCCTTCTGATAGGACCACGCAAACCCATGGCGGGTCATATACGCCAGCGCAAATGCGATATTCATGCACAGCATGTCCAGGAGGATGAAATCCCAATGCTTCATCCAGCCCTGTACGTTCTTTTTGTACATTCCAGATTCCTCGTATCTTTATAAGGTAATGCCGATCTTTGCCAGCAGGGCAATACGCTCCGGGTTTAGCACAGAATTGCTTTTTCCCGGATTGTTGTAGGCATACTGCTGACGGTTGATCCATTTTCCCAAGGCAAAGCCCTCAGGCGTTTTGTAGGTGCTGGGCACATTAAGATTGCCGTAAGCTGCAAAATGCGCCTCGGCCACCCTGTATCCCTGAAGCCACAGCAGATCCCCTCGTTTTCCCCATTGCATGCCAATGGCATCCAACTGCGCGATCTGTTCTTCGGTCAGTTTTCGTTTGGAAATACCCCGGCGGGCTGTACGCAACTGGGACAGCCAGCTGCCCAGTGGAAAGCCATCTTCAGATGTGTAATTCACCGGCACATCCAGATGCCCGTTCTTGTCATAGAATTCCGCAGCGCAGCCGAAATGGTGCTGCCATTGGGCTTCGATATCGTCCCAGACCAT
>JAGBAI010000158.1 GCA_017939025.1 Oscillospiraceae bacterium | reverse complement strand
CAGCGGCGGTCTGGACTCCTCTCTGGTATGCGCCGTGGCGCAGAAATGCTCCGATAAACCGATCCGTACCTTTGCCATTGGCATGAGCGAGGACGCTATCGACCTGAAGTACGCAAAGGAAGTGGCGGACTACATCGGCAGCGAGCACACGGAAGTTTATATGACCCCGGAAGAAGTGATTTCTTCCCTTGAAACAGTGATTGCTCTGCTGGGCACCTATGATATCACCACCATCCGCGCCAGCATGGGTATGTATCTGGTCTGCAAGGCCATCCACGAACAGACCGATATTCGTGTTTTGCTGACGGGCGAGATCAGCGACGAGTTGTTCGGCTATAAGTACACCGACTTTGCCCCCTCTGCGGAGGAGTTCCAAAAGGAAGCCGTTAAGCGCATCCGGGAGCTGCATATGTACGATGTGCTTCGGGCCGACCGCTGCATCTCCGTCAACTCCCTGGAAGCCCGAGTGCCTTTCGGCGATCTGGACTTTGTGGAGTATGTGATGAGCATCGACCCGGAGCTGAAGCTCAACAAGTACGGCAAGGGCAAATATCTGCTCCGCCATGCCTTCGAGGGAGACTATCTGCCCCAAAGCATCCTTTACCGTGAAAAAGCTGCGTTTTCCGATGCGGTCGGCCATTCCATGGTGGACTATCTGAAAGAATATGCTGAGAGCCGATATACCGATGGCGAGTTTGAGACAAAGCGTATGGCCTATACCCATGCTCGACCCTTCACAAAAGAGTCACTTCTGTATCGTGAGATTTTTGAAAAATATTACCCCGGCCAGAGCGAGATGGTCGTTGACTTTTGGATGCCCAACAAGTCCTGGGCGGGCTGCGATGTGAACGATCCGTCCGCGCGGGTGCTTGCAAACTATGGTGACAGCGGAAAGTAAGAGCCAAGGAGGTCAAGTTATGAAAAACTGTGCAATCGTTGGAATCAACTGGGGCGACGAGGGAAAAGGCCGCATGGTAGACCTTCTCACCCGGGATTATGATGTGGTCGTGCGGTATCAGGGCGGCGGCAACGCCGGTCATACCGTCATCAACGAATACGGGAAGTTTGCCCTGCATCTGCTTCCCTCCGGCATTTTCAGAGAGGGTGTTGTCAATATCCTGGGCAACGGTGTTGCTCTGGATCTGGCGAATCTTTGGACTGAGATTGAAAGTGTCACAGCAAAGGGTGTTTCCATCACGCCCGAAAATTTGAAGATCAGTGACCGTGCCTCTTTAGTTTTGCCCTGGCATATTGCTCTGGATGAACTGGAAGAAAACAGACTGAAGGACAAAAAGTACGGCTCCACCAAGCAGGGCATCGCGCCCTTCTATTCTGACAAATACCAGAAGAAAACCATTCAGGCCGGTGAGCTGTTCTACCCGGACTATCTGGTGCGTCATCTAGAGGATCTTCTTGAATGGAAAAACCTGACCCTGACCGGTGTCTACGGTGCGCAGCCTTATACAATGGAGAAGCTGTGTGCGTATCTCCACGAATACGGAAACAAGCTGAAGCCCTTTATCTGCGACACCGGCGACTGGCTGCACAGCGCACAGGCCGAGGGTAAGAGCATCCTGTTTGAGGCGCAGCTGGGTACGCTGCGTGATCTGGATTTTGGCATCTATCCATACACCACTTCATCCAATGCGGTTGCGGCCTACGCCCCTGTTGGCTCCGGCCTGCCCTCTGCAAAACTGGGCGAAGTGGTCGGCGTGGTGAAAGCCTACTCCACCTGCGTGGGTGAGGGACCCTTTGTCTGCGAGTGGTTCGGCCCCGAGGCAGAGAAATTGCGCGAGGCAGGCTTTGAATACGGTGCCAAGACCGGGCGGCCCCGCCGTGTGGGTCCCATCGACGTTGTGGCGACCCGCTACGGTGTGCAGACCCAGGGTGCGACCACCATTGCGCTGACGAAGCTGGATGTTCTCAGCTACATGGAGCAGATCCCTGTCTGCACCAAATATGTGGTAGACGGCACGGAAACCGAAAAATTCCCCTTCCCCGCAGCTTTGGCAGACGCCAAGCCGGTCATTGAATATCTGGCGGGCTGGGGCTGCGATATTTCCGGTGTTCGCACATGGGAGGAACTGCCCAAGCAGGCGCAAGCCTATGTGGAATACATTGAACGGGCTATCGGATGCCACATCGGCTATGTGTCCGTCGGTCCGGAACGAGATGCATATATCAAGCGCTGAAAGGAGAAAGAACATGTACGAAAAATATGAATCTCCCTTATCGTCCCGCTATGCTTCAGATTATATGCTCCATCTGTTCTCGCAGGAAAAGCGCATCCAAACATGGAGAAAGCTCTGGGTGGCACTGGCGCGGGCTGAGCATAAGCTCGGCCTCCCCATCACGACGGAGCAGGTGGCAGAGCTGGAAGCCCATATGGATGACATTGATTTCGATTGTGCCGCGCAAAGGGAAAAAGAAGTACGCCATGATGTGATGGCCCATGTCTATGCCTACGGCAAAGCCGCTCCCTCTGCAGCAGGCATTATCCATCTCGGCGCTACCAGTTGTTATGTGACGGACAACGGCGATCTGATCCTCTATCGGGACGGTTTGCGCTATCTGCGCGGGGAACTGCTGGGCGTGCTGAAAAACCTTGCGGTATTTGCGGAGGCGTACAAAGATCTGCCCACCCTGGGATATACCCATTATCAACCGGCTCAGCTTGTCACGGTGGGAAAGCGGGCCACCCTCTGGATGCAGGACTTTTTCTCTGATCTGGAGGAACTGGACTATGTTCTTGGGAGTATGAAGTTCCTCGGCTGCCGGGGAACCACCGGAACGGAGGCCAGCTTTGTGGAACTGTTCGAGGGTGACACGGTCAAGATCGACGAGATGAATCGTCAGATCAGTGCGGAGTTCGGCTTCGACCGTTGCTTCGATGTTTGTGGGCAGACCTATCCCCGGAAGGTTGACAGCCGCATCCTGAATTGCCTTAGTTCCATTGCGCAGAGCGCCTACCGGATGGCAAACGACATTCGCCTTTTGCAGCATGACCGTCAGATGGAAGAGCCCTTTGAAAAGAACCAGATCGGCTCCTCTGCCATGGCCTACAAGCGCAACCCCATGCGCTCAGAGCGCATCTGCTCCCTGGCCCGCTATTTGATGGCGGATGCGGCAAATGCTCCCATGACTGCTTCCGTGCAGTGGATGGAGCGCACACTGGATGATTCCGCCAACCGCCGCATTTCCATGCCGGAGGGCTT
>JAGBAI010000018.1 GCA_017939025.1 Oscillospiraceae bacterium | reverse complement strand
TTTTTAGAGAGCTTCTCGTAAGGAATGAATTTGTCCATACTGATTTCCTCCTCATTTGGTTTCTGAAATCAGTATAGCATAACCACGTGGAAATGCATAAACGTTTTGTAAATATCAATACTACATTAGAATCGATCAATATAGTTTTGCAGCTTCTCCACAAACACGCCGATATGGTAACCATCACAGACAGCGTGATGTACCTGGATCGCCAGCGGCAGCAGCCGTTTTCCATCCCGTTCAAAGTACTTACCCATGGTAAAAATCGGCAGTAGGAACTTGCCTTCATCAAAGACATTGATATTGAATCCCGTAAACTCCACCCAGGGCACCATGGAGATGTTGAAGGAATTAGCAGGGGTTCCCTCCTTGGGAGTGTAGCGGGTGGAGGTGCTGTAGCGGGCTATATCGTCCTCATAGTCTTTTAAGAAAGTCTCGTAGTCCTCTGAAAAGTAGGCCCAGATTCCGGAGAAGTTCTTGTTCTCCTTGTTAAACACCGTGTACATGGGGTGCATGTCGTCATAGATACCAAGGCCTTCGGGGGTGAGAGAAGTGCGGAATTCCGGCATATCGTTGACGGTCTTGGTCAGCAGCCAGATCATGGCAGGATACAGCTTCTGTCCCTTCAGATTCGTGATGTCGATGTTGACTACGACAGAATAGGTGCAGACCACTTCTTTGATAAAATGCTCATAGAACTCTCTTCGTTCCCAGTTTTCCAAATCAATTAACTGAAATGCCATAAACTTACCTCGTATCATTTACATCTTCAATAATCCGCACAGTACCGGAATTGCCGAGTGCATTGGCTGTGATAGTCTTATAGTCCAGGAGGTTACCAAGCCCCAACTTTTCCACCTGTCGGGCATTCGCCGGCTCCCTTCCCGTGTTTACTATAGCACAGATCATCTGTGCAGGCAAATTGTGTTTTGCATTCACCGCTTCTCTTCGCATTTATGTGAGGAAGTCACGGAAGGAAACAAATTCCTCTGGTAGAATAAGGCCATAAAGAAAACAAATACTACTTCAAAATACGGAGGAAAACAATATGAAAAACGTGAAATTTTATATCTGCCCCCACTGTGGAAATATCGTAGAGATGGTCAATGACGCGGGCGTAAAGCCCTTCTGCTGCGGTCAGAAGATGCAGGAACTGGTACCTGGCAGCGTGGATGCAAGCCATGAAAAGCATGTTCCCGATGTGAAGGTCAGCGAAGGTGCGGTGGAGGTCAATGTGGGCAGCGTGAACCATCCCATGGAGGAAGTCCACTGGATCGAGTGGGTTCAGCTGGTCACCGACAAGGGAAGCTACAGAAAGTGGCTGAATCCCGGAGAAGCACCCAATGTAAAGTTCCTGTTGGGAGAAGAAAAGCCCATAGCAGTCTACGCTTACTGCAACCTGCACGGTCTGTGGAAGAACGAAATAAACTAAAAATCAAGGAGGAATCGCTTATGAAATATGTCTGCGATGTTTGCGGTTGGGAATACGACGAGGAACTGGGCTATCCTGAGGGCGGCATTGCCCCCGGCACCAAATGGGAGGACATCCCCGAAGATTTCCAATGCCCCCTGTGCATGGTGGGCAAGGACCAGTTTTCTGAAGAATAAACACCTTAAGCGGTGTGGCTGAAACGCCGCACCGCTTCTTTGCATAGATCGGAGGAAAGGCTATGAAAAAAGTATTGATGATCGTAGGATCTTTGAGAAAGGAATCCTTTAATTTGCAGCTTGCGAAGCTGGCAGAGGAAATGCTGAAGGACAAAGTCCAGGTCAGCATTCTTTACTATGCAGACCTGCCCTTTATGAATCAGGACATGGAATTCCCCGCGCCGGAGAGCGTTGCGAGGGTGCGTCAAGAGGTTTTGGCGGCAGACGGCATCTGGATCTTCAGCCCGGAGTATAACTATCAGATCCCCGGCGTGCTGAAGAATCTGCTGGACTGGCTGTCCCGACCCTTAGTTCCCAATGACTGGGAGCGGGGCTCTGCGATGAAGGGCAAACCCGTCACCATTTCCGGGGTAGCAGGCCGAAGCGGTGCCGCCGGTGTCCGGAAGCATTTGAGTGCGCTGTTGGAGGTTATGTCCATGAAACTGATCGGCGGCATGGGAACAGGCATTTCCGCAGATGCTGAAAGCTTTGCTACCAACAAACTGCACTTGTCAGAAGAAAACCATGCAGCATTGCAGGCGCAGGCAGAGCTGTTTCTTTCTCAGATCCTGTAAAATAACAGGAGGTGCAATATGAGGAAAAGCTCTGTTACAAGGGCGCTGCTTCTGTTGATGGTAACTGCTATCAGTCTGGGCGGCTGTGCTGCTTCGCCTCAAACGGCTGCCCCTGCAGAAACAGAAGCTGTGCAGACAAACACATTGGAGGTGGAAATCATGGACTTTTCCCATGAGACAGAACATGTAATTTATCTGGCAGGAGGCTGCTTCTGGGGACTGGAACAGCTGATGCAGTCCATCCCCGGGGTCATCGATGCCCAGAGCGGCTATGCCAACGGTACCGGAGAGCAGGATGCCAACTATTCGGCAGTCTGCGCCGGAGACACCGGTTTCCGGGAGACAGTCAGGGTGGAATATGACCCGGAGCAAGTCAGCCTGGATGCCTTGCTTCTGGCCTACTTCTATGTGATCGACCCCACAGTGCAGAATCGTCAAGGCAATGACATCGGCACCCAGTATCAGACTGGCGTTTACTACACCAATGATGCGGCAAAAGAAACCGTGGAGCGGATCGCAGAACTGGAACGCAGCCGCAATGCGAAATTCTATGTGGAGATCGGTCCACTGCTGAACTACTACCCAGCGGAGGAATACCACCAGAATTATCTGGAAAAGAACCCCTACGGCTACTGCCACATCCCCTGGGAAGAAATGGAGTTGTTTTCCAGCCTTCGCATCGATCCCGGCGACTATCAGAAACCAGCGGCGGAGGTGATCCGGGATAAGCTGACAGCGGAGCAGTATGCCGTCACCCAGGAAAGTGGGACGGAATATCCCTACCGGAATGAATTCTGGGATCATTTCGCCAAAGGCATCTACGTAGACATCGTCACCGGCGAACCGCTGTTCTCCTCCACGGATAAATACGAGAGCAGCTGCGGCTGGCCTGCCTTCACGAAGCCCATTGAAGAGCCTTCCATCGTGGAGATCGAGGACAACAGCCACGGAATGCAGCGCGTTGAGGTACGAAGCCGAGCCGGCAATTCCCACCTGGGACATGTCTTTGAAAATGACCCGGAATCTCCCAACGGTGTCCGTTACTGCATTAACAGCGCATCCCTGCGGTTCATTCCCTACGACGAAATGGAAGCTGAGGGCTATGGATACCTGATGGATATTTTCGAATGATTCCTCACAGACAACAAAAATGGGCATCGGTTCCGTCCGATGCCTTATCTGTATGGTTTCTGCCAAAGAAATAACCCTCGATTTGTTGTCTAATCACTACAACGAATCGAGGGTTACTTCATGCAGTTGTTGGGTTCCATCATTTACTTAACCTCTACTTTCTACAGATTTGTTTTTTAGTGGAGTTTACTTAGTACATTGGACTCACTCCTTTTTTGTATCTTCATAATACATCCGGATTTCATATTTTGCAAGATGGGATGTTCCATAAGAAATGATGCAAAAAGTTGGAGAAAGTGAGTATGGACAAAAGTAATCCCAATATGGTATGATATTTATATTGGGCGGCCTTTGGGCCGCCCTCTGTTTATTGGTTGGAGGAAGCTTCTTTTACATATTCCATAATGTCACCGGGCTGACAGTCTAAGATCTCACACAGCTGCATGATGGTGTCCACGGTGACGCTTTTGTTGTGTGCCAGGCTGTTTACGGTTTTTGAATTGATTCCAAATGTATTCCGTAAGTCTATTTTTTTAATTCCCCGTTCAGCCATCAATGCGAACAGCTTATCATAAGATATAGGCATTGTATTCTCTCCTTTGTGCCGAAAAGTAGACAAAACTAGCGTGCCGATTTTGGCACAAATCCCAGTAGATATTTGCATATAGTTGTGGTAGTATATATCCATAAGAAAGAGGGGAGATAAATGGATATTCTGGAAGAACTCTGGCTGGGGAATATTGCGCCCATTGAGCGGGCTTATCCGCAGAAACCGGAGCACAGGCAAGCATTGGCAAGGGTAGAGGAAAACCGCCAGCTTCTTCAATGGGCCTTACCCGAGAACGCTCAAAAAATTCTGGATGCTTATGGCGAAGCCGAGATTCAGGTGCAGGATCACGCGGAACGGGCAGCGTTCATCCAAGGCTTCCGGTTGGGGGCAAGACTACTGCTGGCTATTCAAAAAGAAGAATAAGAAAAAGTCCTGAAATCTTACGATTTCAGGACTTCCTGGTGGAGATAAGCGGGATCGAACCGCTGACCTCTTGAATGCCATTCAAGCGCTCTCCCAGCTGAGCTATACCCCCGAATTGTTGTCCTGTTCCGGACGACTTCTGTATTATAGCATATATTCCTCAAATGTCAACACCTTTTTTCTCTTTTTTGAAAAATTCCGCACCCCGATTTTGGGGTGCGGAATTGCGCTTTAGAAGAAGTTTACCAGGCCGACCACGAAGATCACGGCGACGATGGCGGGCAGGACATAGGTCATGTAGGGACGCATCCACTTGGCAACCTTCAGGCCGGTACCTTCGTTGGCTTCGGCCATGAATTTATCCCAGCCCCAGCCGTAACGGGTGGTGCAGAAGATAATGAAGATCAGACTGCCGACGGGCAGCAGGATGTTGCTGACGATGAAGTCTTCACTGTCCAGAACGTCCCGTCCGGCGATGGGGCGGACGTTGCTCCAGACGTTGTAACCCAGCACACAGGGCAGGCTCAGCAGGAAGATGCCCACACAGCAGACGATACAGGTCTTTTTCCGATCCCAGCCGGTCAGCTCGCTGACGCAGGAAACGATATTCTCAAACACAGCCAGCACGGTGGAGAAGGCGGCAAAGGTCATGAACAGGAAGAACAGGCTGCCCCAGAACTGGCCCATGGGCAGGTGATTGAACACATTGGGCAGGGTGATGAACACCAGTGCAGGGCCGCTGCCCACGTCCACACCGTAAGCGGAGCAGGCGGGGAAGATGATCAGACCGGCACACAGAGCCACCATGGTATCCAGCAGGCACACCCGGACACTTTCACCCATGAGGGCGCGATCCTTGCCGATGTAGCTGCCGAAAATGGCCATGGCACCGATGCCCAGGCTCAGGGTAAAGAAGGCCTGGTTCATGGCGCCTACGACTACATTAAAGAAGCCGTTTTCCTGCATCTTGGCGAAAGAGGGAATCAGGTAGAATTCCAGCCCTTCCTTGCCGCCATCCAGGAACAGGGAATTGGCAGCCAGCACCCACATCAGCAGGATCAGGGCCATCATCATCCATTTGGTGACCCGCTCCAGTCCCTTCTGAACGCCCAGAGAGATGATGGCGAAGCCGCCAACAACCACGATGCCCATGTACAGGGCCATTTTGCCGGGGTTGGCCAGCATGCCGCCGAAGGCACCCTCCACAGCGGCACTGTCCATTCCGGTGAAGGCACCGCGGGCAGTATCCACGAAGTATTGCAGCATCCAGCCGGCTACGGTGGTGTAGAACATCATCAGCACGATGTTGCCAATCAAACACACATACCCATGCCAACCCCACTTGGAGCCGGGCTTCAGCTCGCCGTACATTTTCAGAGGGCTCTTCTGGGCCGCACGGCCCATGGCAAATTCCATGGTCAGGGTAGGAACACCCAGGATCAGCAGGAAGATCAGATAGACCAAAACAAACGCGCCGCCGCCGTACTGGCCCGCCATCCACGGGAATTTCCAGACATTGCCGACACCGATAGCGCAGCCGGCGCTGAGCAGAATGAAGCCCAAACGGCTGCCGAGATGCTCTCGTTGCATAATATTTCCTCCAGAAATACAAAAAACTGTGAAAATTATAGGGTATTCCCGCTAATAAGTCAATAGTCTTTCACAAAAAGTCGAAAGTTTTTTCTGGAAGGACGTATTATATTTTTTTGTACATGAGAAAAAAGCAGGATGCAAAAACGGAAATGCCATCCTGCAAAATTCTCTAGTGATCCATAAGAAACCGGTTCAGTGCGCCGCCGTAGAACACAATGGCCATACAGCAGTACAACCACAGCATACTCAGAGCGATGGCGTATATGGAACCGTATATATTGCTCAAATGGGCAAAATGCTCCACATAGATGGAAAACAGATTGGAAAAAGTTAACCAGCCCAGAGAAGCAAGCAGTGCCCCGGGAAGGCTGCTGCGGAAGCTGGTGCGCCGGTTGGGCAGGGCCATGAACATAGCTGAAAAGACCATGGTTTGCAGCGCCACCAGCAGAAAGAATCGAAGATCCACCAGCCCCAGCAAAAAACGCAGAAAGGGGTGGCTGGCCCGGTGGAGAAAGGCCAGAAGTCCTGTCCCGAAGACATGCAGCCCCAGCGTCAGGATCAGCACCAGAAGGAAGGCGAAGGTGTACAGGGCGCTGACAAACCGGGTTCGCAGCCAGCCCCGGTTTTCCTCGGCACCGTACACTGCGTTGAGGCCCGTCAGCAGCCCATAGATGCCCCGGCTGGCAGACCATAGGGTAGTAACTGCGGACAGGCCCAGGGTGGAAGCGGAGGTGGCATCATAGGTCAGTAAAATCAGCTCCTCGGCCCCTTCCAGCAGAGCATCGGGCAGGATCCCTGCCAGCATTTCCCCCAGCCGTTCTACTTCCAGGGTGGTATAGCGCAGCAGGCCCAGCAGCAACAGCAGTGCCGGAAATACGGCCATGATAATGAAAAAGGAAGCATTGGCTGCATACAATGGGATCCGCAGCTCCTGCAGCTGCCGCCAAAGGTGAACGGTTTTCCCAATCAGTCCGCCCCGTGGAAACTCCCCCATTGCCATCCCTCCCATCGCCATAGTATATGCACGGCTATAAGAAATAACCGCAGGAAGGGGTAGGATAATCGCAGTCTGGCGCACTGGCGCGGTAGCGCCCGAAGGGCTCCCTCTGATGAGGGAGCTGGCGCCGTAGGCGACTGAGGGAGAGAAAAGGTTGCAGTTTCCGCCGCGATTCGATAGAAAAAAGGAAGCTTTCAGGTTTTCTCTCCCTCAGTCACGCTGTTCGCGTGACAGCTCCTTCATCAAAGGGAGCCTTTTCGGGTACTACCACGCCAGTGCATTAACAAACCGAATTGGCCTTTTCCATAAAAAACGCCCGGATGCACGAGGCATCCGGGCACTGCTATTGAAAAAATTACTTGAAATACTGAACCGCGGCCTTGAACATCTGGATGTCGTAGTTGCCGGGGACATTCTTGTACAGGTCTGCGCCGATACGCTCGCTGTGGCCCATCTTGCCGAAGACACGGCCGTCGGGAGAGGTAATACCCTCGATGGCGAACAGGGAGCCGTTGGGATTGAAGGCAGTATCCATGGTGGGATTGCCGTCCAGATCCACATACTGGGTAGCGATCTGACCGTTCTTGGCCAGCTCCAGTGCCAGCTCCTCGGAGGCGAAGAAGCGGCCCTCGCCGTGGGAGATAGCCACGTTGACCACATCGCCCACGTTCATCAAGCTCAGCCAGGGGCTCTTATTGGAGGCGATCCGGGTGCGGACGATCCGGCTCTGGTGGCGGCCGATGGTGTTGAAGGTCAGGGTGGGGCAGGTGTCATCGGTGTCGATGATCTTACCGTAGGGCACCAGACCCAGCTTGATCAGTGCCTGGAAGCCGTTGCAGATACCGCACATCAGACCGTCCCGGTCGTCCAGCAGGCGGGAAACCTGCTCCTTGATAGCGGGGTTGCGGAAGAAAGCGGTGATGAACTTGGCGGAACCGTCGGGCTCGTCGCCGCCGGAGAAGCCGCCGGGAATGAAAATCATCTGGCTTTCTTCGATCTTTCTGGCGACGGTTTCCACGCTGCGGGCAACGTCGTCAGCGGTCAGGTTCCGGATGACAACGATGTCAGCATCAGCGCCGGCAGCCATTACGGCCCGGGCGGAGTCGTACTCACAGTTGGTGCCGGGGAATACGGGAATCAGAACCTTGGGCTTGGCAACCTTGACAGCGGGAGCGACACGGGAAACAGCTTCGGAAGAGAAGGCGGGGATGGCCTTGTCGGTTTCGCGCGTCTTGGTGGGATAGACCTTTTCCAGAACAGCGGTGTTCAGCTGGTACAGCTCGTCAATGGAGACAGTCTCAGCGCCGTAGGTGATGGTTTCCTCAGCGGTGGTCCAGCCGATGAGTTCAGCGCCTTCGATTTCTTCGGTCAGTTCTGCGATGATCTCGCCGTAGGCAGCGCCGTAGACCACAGCAGCCTCGGGATTGGCCTTGAAGCCGATGGAGTTGCCGAAGGCCATCTTCATAACAGCTTCCGCAATGCCGCCGCCATCCACAGCCCAGGCGGCCTTGACCTTACCGGCCTGGCACAGAGCGTGGAAGACATCCCAGCGGGCCTTCAGACCTTCGTAGTCGTTCAGGGCGCAGCCGCCGAAGCGGTAGACGGGATGACCGGCTTCCTTGAATTCGTTGGAGATCACGTCACCGGCCTGGATGGGTGCGATGGCGAAGGAGATCAGGGTGGGGGGTACGTCCTTGTCCAGGAAGGTACCGGACATGGAATCCTTACCGCCGATGGCGGCAGCATTCAGACCCAGCTGTGCTTCCAGAGCACCCAGCAGAGCCTGGAAGGGCTTGCCCCAGCGTGCAGGCTCGTTGCGCAGCTTCTCAAAGAACTCCTGCAGGGTCAGATAGACCTTCTTATAGTCAGCACCCGCAGCCACGATCTTGGCAACGGAGGAGACAATGCTGGCCTGGGCGCCCATGTAGGGATCGGCGCTCAGCAGGTCGGGGTCACAGCCCCAGGCGAACAGGCTGGCCTGGTTGGTAGTTTCACCGGGCAGGACAGGCAGCTTGGCAGCCATGGCCTGGGTGGGGGTGGACTGGTTCTTGCCGCCGAAGGGCATCAGAACGGAGCCTGCGCCGATGGTGGCATCGAAGCGCTCCACCAGACCCCGCTGGGAAGCGAACTTCAGATTGGAGGCGATGCTCCGCAGATCGCTGGCAACGACAGCACCGGTAGGATGATCGTTCTCAGCAACGGAAACAGCGGTGTGCTTCACAGCGCCGTTGGTATTCAGGAAATCGCGGCTCAGGTTGGCGATCTCGTTGCCCTTCCAGGACATGACCATCCGGGCCTCCTCGGTGACCTCAGCGACACGGTAAGCTTCCAGGTTTTCGGCTTCTGCGAAGGCGATGAAAGCGTCAGCGTCCTTGGCTTCCACCACCACAGCCATACGCTCCTGGGACTCGGAGATGGCCAGCTCGGTGCCGTCCAGTCCGTCGTATTTCTTGCGCACAGCGTCCAGATCGATCCGCAGGCCGTCAGCCAGCTCGCCGATGGCGACGGAGACACCGCCGGCACCGAAGTCGTTGCAGCGCTTGATCAGACGGGTGACGTTGGGGTTGCGGAACAGCCGCTGGATCTTCCGCTCCTCGGGGGCGTTGCCCTTCTGGACTTCGGAAGCCATGGTGGTGAGGCTCTTCATATTATGGCTCTTGGAGGAACCGGTGGCACCGCCGATGCCGTCACGGCCGGTACGGCCGCCCAGCAGGATGACCACGTCACCGGCTGCGGGACGCTCCCGGCGGACATTGTAGGCAGGTGCGGCAGCAACCACAGCGCCGCACTCCAGACGCTTGGCGATGAAGCCTTCATGGTACAGCTCGGCAACATGGCCGGTGGCCAGGCCGATCTGATTGCCGTAGGAGGAGTAACCGGCTGCGGCAGTCTGGCACAGCTTTCTCTGGGGCAGCTTGCCGGCCAGAGTCTCGCTGAGGGACTTTCTGGGGTCGCCTGCGCCGGTGACACGCATGGCCTGGTGGACGTAAGCACGGCCGGACAGGGGGTCACGGATGCAGCCGCCGATACAGGTGGCAGCGCCGCCGAAGGGCTCGATCTCGGTGGGGTGGTTGTGGGTCTCGTTCTTGAACATCAGCAGCCAGTCCTGATCCTCGCCGTTGACGGTGGCGGTGACATGGATGGAGCAGGCGTTGATCTCTTCGGACTCGTCCAGCTCGGGCAGCATACCGCGCTTCTTTAAGGTCTTGGTGGCGATGGTGGCAATGTCCATCAGAGTCTGGGGCCGGGCAGCGGCCTTCTCTTCGCCGTAAACTTCGATACGGGAAGCCAGATACGTTTCGTAAGCCGCCTGGACTTCGGCATCGTGGATAACGATGTTGTCCAGATGGGTGGAGAAGGTGGTGTGACGGCAGTGGTCAGACCAGTAGGTGTCCACCACCCGGATCTCGGTGATGGTGGGATCCCGCTTCTCCTCGTCCCGGAAGTAATTCTGCAGGAACTTCAGATCGTCCAGATCCATAGCCAGACCCAGCTTGTCCAGCAGGGCGGCCAGGGCCTCCTCGTCCATGCCGGTGAAGCCTTCCACAGTGGCGACCGTCTCGGGGACGGCGTACTGGGCAGCCAGGGTCTCGGGCAGCTCCAGGGAAGCCTCACGGCTTTCCACAGCGTTGATGACATGCTTCTTGATGGCGGCGATTTCAGTCTCGGTCAGAGAGCCGGACAGAACATAGACCTTGGCGGTGCGGATGGTGGGACGGTCGCCCTGGGAGATGATCTGAATGCACTGGGCGGCAGAGTCAGCCCGCTGGTCATACTGACCGGGCAGAGGCTCCACAGCAAAAACGGTGTCGCCGGTGGGAACATCGTAGCTGACGTTGTCCACCTGAGGCTCGGAGAAAACGGTGTTCACGGAAGCGGCAAACAGTGCTTCGGTGATGTTTTCTGCATCGTAGCGGTTCAGAACCCGCAGGGCAGTCAGGTTTTCGATCTGCAGGAAGTCCTTGATTTCCCGCAGCAGGCTGTCAGCCTCGTGGGTCTGACCGGCCTTCTTTTCAACATATACGCGATAAACCATGGGGTGTTTTCCTCCTAGTTTCGGTTTTATCTAAGGCTTCTCCTTGAGGAGAAGCTGTCAGCGCAGCTGACTGATGAGGTGTGCGGTATTAGCTGTCAGAATTATGAAAGGTTACGGCAAATAGGTAGTGCGGCAATGCCACTTTGCGGCTACACCTCATCCGTCCCGCCTAAGGCGGGCCACCTTCCCCTCAAGGGGAAGGCTTGGTTATTTCAGAGCCTGCAATGCCCGCTGGCCGATGTCGCTTCTTCTGTAAGCACCCTCGAACCGGACACCGTCGGAGATCCGGTAGGCTTCTTTAATGGCCTCCTCCAGAGAGTCGGCAATGGCGGTGGTGCCGGTAACACGGCCGCCGGAGGTGACCAGCTTGCCGCCATCCAGCTTGGCACCGGCGACGTAAGTGTGTTCCAGCGCCTCGGGGGTGAAGGTCATCTCGAAGCCCTTCTTATAGGAAGTGGGATAACCGTTGGAGGCGAGGATCACGCAGCAGGCGTGCTTGTCTGCAAACTTGACTTCGGTTTCTACCAGGGTGCCGTTGGTGGTGGCCTGCATAACAGTCAGCAGGTCGCTTTCCAGCAGGGGCAGGACAACCTGGGTTTCGGGATCGCCGAAACGGCAGTTGTACTCGATGACCTTGGGGCCCTTGGGGGTGATCATCAGGCCGAAGTACAGGCAGCCCTTGAAGGTGCGGCCTTCGGCGTTCATGGCGGCGATGGTAGGCAGGAAGATGGTCTTCATGCACTCGTCGGCGACGGTGTCCGTATAGTAGGGGTTGGGAGCCACGGTGCCCATGCCGCCGGTATTCAGACCGGTGTCGTTATCACCGATGCGCTTGTGATCCATGGAGGAGACCATAGGCTTGACCACATTGCCGTCTGTGAAGGCCAGGACGGAAACTTCGGGGCCGGTGAGGAATTCCTCAATGACCACCCGGGAACCGGATTTGCCGAAGATGCCGCCTTCCATCATGTCGATGACGGCCTGCTTGGCCTCTTCCCGGGTCTGGGCGATGATGACACCCTTGCCCAGTGCCAGGCCGTCGGCCTTGATGACGGTGGGGATGGGCGCGGTTTCCAGATAGCTAAGAGCGGCAGCCATGTCCTCGAATACTTCATATTCGGCGGTGGGGATGCCGTACTTCTTCATGAGATTCTTGGAGAAGACCTTGCTGCCCTCAATGATGGCAGCGTTGGCCCGGGGGCCGAAGCAGGGGATACCCTTTGCTTCCAGTGCGTCCACGCAGCCTAAGACCAGGGGATCGTCGGGAGCCACCACAGCATAATCAATGGCGTTGGCAACAGCAAACTCCACGATCTTTTCGATGTCGGTAGCGCCGATGTTGACGCAGGTAGCGTCAGCAGCAATGCCGCCGTTGCCGGGGCAGGCGAAAATTTCGGTGACGGTGGGATTCTTTTTCAGACTCTTGATGATGGCATGCTCACGGCCGCCGCCACCAACGACTAACAGTTTCATAATTACGAATTACCTCCTAAAGGCCACACAGGCCTTCCGTAGGGGCCGATGCCCACATCGGCCCTTTTGTTACATATTCGGTATCTGCACAAGGGCCGATGTGGGCATCGGCCCCTACGAAAGGCTGTGCAATAAACGCACCGACAGGGGGCAGCCGTTTTCGGGCTGTCCCCTGAGGTGAAATCTTAATGATGGAACAGGCGCATGCCGGTGAAGGCCATGGCGATACCGTTCTTGTTGCACTCTTCGATGACCAGATCATCACGGATGGAGCCGCCGGGCTGGGCAATGTACTTAACGCCGGAAGCAACACCGCGCTTGACGGAGTCGGGGAAGGGGAAGAAGGCATCGGAGCCCAGAGCAACCGCATCCCGGGAATCCAGCCATGCCCGCTTTTCTTCCGCGGTCAGAGGCTCGGGACGGGTGGTGAAGTAGTTCTGCCAGATGCCCTCAGCACAGACATCCTCTTCATTGCCGTTGATGTAGCCGTCGATGACGTTGTCGCGGCCGGGACGGCCCAGGTCGGGCCGGAAGGGCAGATTCAGAGTCTTGGGGTGCTGGCGCAGGAACCAGGTATCGGCCTTGCCGCCGGCAAGACGGACACAGTGGACGCGGCTCTGCTGGCCGGCACCGACACCGATGGCCTGGCCGTCGTAAGCAAAGCAGACGGAATTGGACTGGGTGTACTTCAGGGTGATCAGGGAGACGATCAGGTCGATCTTGGCATCCTCGGGCAGCTCCTTGTTCTCGGTGACCACATTCTGCAGCAGATGCTCGCCGATCTTAAAGTTGTTGCGGCCCTGCTCGAAGGTGATACCGAAGATCTGCTTGCGCTCCTGGGTATCGGGAACGTAGTTGGGGTCAATGGCGACAACATTGTAGGAGCCCTTGCGCTTGGCCTTCAGAATGGCCAGCGCTTCGTCGGTGTAACCGGGAGCGATAACACCGTCGGAAACCTCGGGAGCGATGAGCTTGGCGGTCATCTCGTCGCAGACATCGGACAGAGCCACCCAGTCACCGAAGGAGCACAGGCGGTCGGTGCCGCGGGCGCGGACGTAAGCGCAGGCCAGAGGATTCTCGTCCAGCCCTTCCAGATCCTCTACGAAGCAGGCCTTCTTCAGATCCAGAGGCAGGGGCTTGCCCACAGCAGCGGAGGTGGGGGAGACATGCTTGAAAGAGGTAGCGCAGGCCATGCCGGTGGCTTCCTTCAGCTCCTTGACCAGCTGCCAGGAGTTCAGGGCGTCCATGAAGTTGATGTAGCCGGGACGGCCGTTGAGAATGGTGATGGGCAGCTCGCTGCCGTCGTGCATATACAGGGAAGCAGGCTTCTGGTTGGGGTTGCAGCCATACTTCAGTTCAAAGTTAGTCATGGGAATATCCTCCGTTTTATGTAATATTGGCGGCATCGCCGCCCTTGGCCCACGCATTTATGAGGGGGCTGGCACCGCCGCTGGCGGTGACTGGGGGAGCATACGTATTCCCCCCGGCCTCGCTTCGCTCAGCCATCCCCCTCGCACGCGCGGGGGGGGGGGGCGTGGTTGTTAGCAGTGCTTGTTGATGATGCGCTGCTCCACTTCCCGGGTGGCGATGTCGGTGTAGCGGACGAACAGGGAGATCTTGTTGTTCTCGTCCAGATTGGTCCACAGTTCCTCAGTGAAGGCATCGATGTCAGCGGGGATGGAAACCCGCTCGGGCTCACCCTGGAAGGTGGGGATCACGGGATTGCCGTCGCAGACATAGGTGTGCAGGAAATGGCCCAGGCCGGCAGTGGCGGGATACTCCCAGAAGAAACGGGCGCAGGCATTGCCCTCGGGATCGGCAGCCTTCAGAATGGACATCTTGTAGGAGCCGTCGTTTGCCTGGATGCCGGAAATTCTGGGAGTCCAGTTGGGGCCGTCGTCCTCGAACTGACGGGTCCGCAGGGCAGCTTCCCAGTTTTCGCCCCGGGCAGCGAATTCCCAGATGGTGTCGGTCTGGTCACCATTGGTGACGATCAGGCCGTTGCCCAGCTCCCGAACGGGATGGTAGATGATCAGGTGGGGGTCCTTCATCAGAGCAGGATTGTGGGCCTCGGTACGGATACCGTCGGGCTCCTGAACAAAAACACGGTTGCGGGAGTTGACGGAGCGGCCCATGATGAAGTAGGCAGCCACAGCCTTCTTGCCGTCGGCGGTGACACCCAGCACGATGCCACGGCCGGGATAGGTATTGCCGTCCAGGCGCTCACGCATGGACTTGATCTCGTAAACGTTCATTTTGTTTATCTCCATTCGTAGGGGCCGATTGATACACATCGGCCCTTTGGTACATATTTCGTATCTGCACAAGGGCCGATGTGTATCAATCGGCCTCTACGGGGTCTTTCTTACTTTTGCAGATCGGCGCAGACCTTTTCCGCGGCCTGAGGCAGCAGAATCCATTCGGCCTGCTCCATGACCCGGCGCTGCAGGATTTCCGGGGTGTCGCCTTCTTCGATATAAACGGCCTTCTGGGCGATGATCTCGCCGCCGTCGGGGATCTCATTGACGAAGTGTACGGTAGCACCGGTGACCTTCACACCATATTTCAGGGCTTCTTCGTGAACCTTCAGACCGTAGAAGCCCTCACCGCAGAAGGAGGGGATCAGAGCCGGATGCACGTTCAGAATCCGCTTGGGATAGTGGGAGGTGAAGCGCTCGGTAAGGATGGTCATAAAGCCTGCCAGGATGATGACCTCGATGCCGTTGGTATCCAGAACTTCCATGAGCTTTGTCTCAAAAGCTTCCTGACCGCCCAGTTCCTTTTTAATGAGGGTCTCGGTGGCGATGCCGGCCTTTTTTGCCCGCTCCAGAGCGTAAGCGCCCCGGGCGTTGGACACCACCAGGGTGATCTCGCCGGAAGTAAGCACTGTGCCCTGGGCATCGATCAGTGCCTGCAGATTGGTGCCGCCGCCGGAGACCAGAACGGCAATTTTTGTCTTTGCCATTACAGGATCACCTTTTCGCTGTCATGGGCGATGATCTCGCCGATGACGTAAGCGTCGATGCCGTTGTCCTTCAGGACGGTCAGCGCAGTTTCCACCTCAGCAGCGGGAACCACTACGCTCATGCCAACGCCCATGTTGTAGGTGTTGTACATGTCACGCTCGGGGATGTTGCCCCACTTGGCGATCACGTCGAAGATGGGCAGAACCTTGACAGCGGACTTGTCGATCTTGGCGCACAGGCCGTCGGGGATGGAACGGGGGATGTTCTCGTAGAAGCCGCCGCCGGTGATGTGGGAAATGCCCTTCACATCCACCTTCTCCAGCAGAGCCAGAACAGGCTTGACGTAGATCTTGGTGGGAACCAGCAGAGCTTCCGCAATGGTCTTACCGTCCAGTTCTTCTCTGGGGATGTACAGCTCAGAATTGTTGTTGTCGATATCGAAGACCTTCCGGCACAGGCTGAAGCCGTTGGAGTGAATGCCGGTGGAGGGCAGGGCGATGACCACGTCACCGGCTGCCATTCTGGAGTTGTCCAGGATCTTCTTCTTGTCCACGATGCCCACGGCAAAGCCTGCCAGGTCGTAGTCCTCCACAGGCATCATGCCGGGATGCTCGGCAGTCTCACCGCCGATGAGCGCAGCACCGGACTGGACGCAGCCCTCTGCCACACCGCCGACGATCTCGGCGATCTTCTCGGGAATGTTCTTGCCGCAGGCGATATAGTCCAGGAAGAACAGGGGCTTGGCACCTACGCAGATGATATCGTTGACGCACATGGCAACGGCATCAATGCCGATGGTGTCGTGCTTGTCCATGAGAATGGCTAGCTTGACCTTGGTGCCGCAGCCGTCGGTGCCGGAGACCAGAACGGGCTCCTCCATACCGGCGATGGGCAGACCGAAGCAGCCGCCGAAGCCGCCCACATCATCCAGGCAGCCTTCGTTGCGGGTACGGGCAACGTGCTTCTTCATCAGCTCCACAGCCCGGTAACCGGCAGTGATATCAACACCGGCAGCCGCATAGCTGGCGGAGTAGGAATTCTTGTGATCCATGATTATGTAGCTCCTTTTCAGAGTTATCTTATTTCGTGGCGCAAGCCTTCCCCTTGAGGGGAAGGTGGCACGGCGTAAGCCGTGACGGATGAGGTGTAACCGCGAAGCGACGTTTTCCATATATGAATTCGCCGAAAGCACGCAGTGATTACAGCTTTGTACTGCACACCTCATCAGTCAAAAATCAAAGATTTTTGACAGCTTCCCCTCAAGGGGAAGCCAGAGGCGCTCCCGCGCCGGAAGCATTATTCCTCGCCGGTCCAGCAGTAGGTGCAGACCTTATCCCGGTCCAGACTGATGGCTTCCAGCAGGCCGTCCAGGGTCTGGTAGCCCAGGGAGTCAAAGCCCATCTCTTCGCAGATGGATTTCAGCAGGCACTGGCCCCGCTCGGTCTTGGCATCGGCGTACTCTTCCAGATGCTGCTGGCCTACGTTGCCCTCCAGCTTCTGAATGGTCTTACGGGTCAGCAGCTCCATTTCGGAATTGCTCCGGGAGAAATTCAGATACTTGCAGCCATACATAATGGGCGGGCAGGCGGAGCGCATATGCACTTCCTTGGCACCGGATTTGTACAGGAATTCCACCGTCTCCCGCAGCTGGGTGCCCCGGACGATGGAGTCGTCCACCAGCAGCAGCTTCTTTCCCTCGATCAGCTCGGGTACCGGGATCTGCTTCATTTCCGCAATGAGATTGCGCATCTCCTGATTGCTGGGGGTGAAGGAACGGGCCCAGGTGGGGGTGTACTTGACGAAGGGGCGGGCGAAGGGCTTGTGGGACTGATTGGCGTAGCCGATGGCATGGGGCAGACCGGAATCCGGGACACCGGCGATGTAATCCACATCGGGCATGTTGCCGGCGGCGGCTTCCTCTCTTGCCATGTTCTGGCCGTTGGTGTAGCGCATGACTTCTACGTTGACACCTTCGTAGTTGGAGTTGGGGTAGCCGTAGTAGCTCCACAGGAAAGCGCAGATCTTCATCTTGTCCCCGGGGGCTGCCAGCTGAGTAACGCCGTCAGCAGTGATTTTCACGATCTCACCGGGGCCTAAGTTATAGCAGGGCTGGTAACCCAGCTTCTGACAGGCGAAGGACTCCATGGAAACGCAGCAGCCGTCTTCGCTCTTGCCTACAATGATAGGCAGACGGCCCATCTTGTCCCGAGCGGCGATAATGCCATCCTCGGTCAGCAGCAGGATGGTGCAGGTGCCTTCGATCAGGTTCTGGGCAAACTTGATGCCCTCCACCAGATCACCGCAGCGGTTGATCAGCGCGGCAATCAGCTCATTGTCATTGACTTTGCCCGAGGACATAGCCATGAAGTAATGACCAGGAGCAGCGAAGGTCTCTGCTACGATCTTTTCCGCGTTGTTGATCAGGCCCACGCTGGCGATGGCGAACATGCCTAAGTGAGAGCGCACCAGCAGAGGCTGGGGATCGGTGTCGGAAATGGCACCGATACCGGCAGTGCCGCCCATTTTCTTCAGATCGCCTTCAAACTTGGTACGGAAGGGGGTATTTTCGATGTTATGGATCTGACGGTCGAAGCCCTTCTCCGGATCATAAAAGGCCAGACCGCCTCTTTTGGTACCCAGGTGAGAATGGTAATCCGTTCCGAAAAATACATCATATTTGCAGTTTTTGCGGGAAACAGCCCCGAAGAAACCACCCATAGTTTGATATCCTCCTTGTTTTCGGTGCCATTGCGAGGAGCATAGCGACGTGGCAATCCCCATGTTCACAGGAGATTGCCACGCCAGTGTGCGCACTGGCTCGCAATGACAAATCAATAAACGAGTCGATGCGAATTATTAAGCAAAGAACAGGCCGTTCAGGGTCATGGGATCGATGTACTGGCCGTCCTTGTAAACGCGCATGTTGCCGGAGGCGACTTCGTCGATGAGCATAACATTGCCCTCGGCATCGTAGCCGAACTCGAACTTGATGTCGTACAGCTCCAGGCCCTTGGCAGCCAGGTCGTCAGCGACGATCTTGGTGATGGCCTGGGTCTGAGCCTTCAGGGAATCGTACTGCTCGGCGGTCATAACGCCCAGGTCAACCAGGCCGTCCTTGGTGACCAGAGGATCGCCCAGCGCGTCGTTCTTGAAGGTGGTCTCCACGTAGTAGGGCAGATCCTGGCCTTCGGTGCAGTACTGGTTGTAGCGGCGGAAGAAGGAGCCAACAGCCTTGCGGCGGCAGATGACTTCCAGACCCTTGCCGAAGACCTTGGCGGGCAGAACTTCCATGGTGGTGTTCTGCAGGTCGGCGTTGACGTAATGGGTCTTGATGCCGGCAGCGTTGATCTTCTCGAAGTAGTAGATGGACATGCGCAGGTTCACATCGCCCACGCCCTCGATGGTCAGGCCGACGGAGTTCTCACCGGGATCGAACACGCCGTCCTTGCCGGTGCAGTCATCCTTGAACAGCAGCAGGCAGTTGCCATTGGGCAGTTCGTAAACATTCTTGGTCTTACCAGTGTACAGCAGCTTGAGATTTTCCATAGTTAAATTACCTCTTTCTGAATGTGAGTGTATATATGGTGAATGGGTGAACTTACTTGTTTAATTCTGCCTGCAATGCAGCATCCTTTTTCAGGACGGCGGCAGCATCGTTGGCACGCTTGGCATCCAGCTTTGCAGCCAGTTCCTCATCGGCAACGGCAATGATCTGGGCAGCCAGCAGAGCGGCGTTGACACCGCCGTTGACGGCTACGGTAGCCACGGGGATGCCGGAGGGCATCATGACGGTGGACAGCAGGGCATCCATGCCATCAAAGCAGGGGCCCTTGCAGGGGATGCCGATGACGGGCAGGGTGGTGTTGGCGGCGATGGCGCCGGCCAGGTGGGCAGCCATACCGGCTGCGGCGATGATGGCGCCAAAGCCGTTTTTCCGGGCATTCAGGGCAAACTCCCGGGCCTCCTCGGGGGTACGGTGGGCGGAATAGATGTGGCACTCATAGGGGATTTCCAGAGCAGCCAGAGTGTCCATGGTCTTGCGCAGGATCGGCAGATCGCTGTCAGATCCCATGACGATACCAACTTTTTTCATAGGTTACCTCCTGTAAAGCAACAAAAAACAAAAAGGGCGCACGATTCCGTAAACGGAAAAGTGTGCCCAGACGGTCGGCTTTATGACGCCCTTACTCCGTGTGGTGCTCCACTGATCCGTCAGTAATAAGGGGTTACGAAAATTACAGAAACATTATACCACGACCCGAAAAATGCGTCAAGAAATCAGATAACCAATAATTTCTGAATTTTAAAACGTTTCCATGGTGAAGTTGACAAAAAGCCGCACAGCAGCGGCGGAATGTGTACAAATGGAGGCGATTCCGATAATCGCCCCAACATACCCAGCATATCATACTGTCTCACACAAGTCAATAAGAATTTGAACAAAATGACTGTTTTCTTCCTTTTAAACAATGCAAAACTATCTACTTTGTACAACATCCCATCTTGCGTTTTTTTGTGATTGTGGTATCATATAGCTACAAAGAGGTGATACCAATGATCTCTTAACAAAAGACTCTTTTCCATAACAAAGAGTCAAACGGATGCTTTTCCATAATTTCTTCCGTTTATATACAAAATATAAACAAACCAAAAATCAGTACCGGAAGTGATTCAATTTTTGTCATGGGGAAAGGCATCTGAATTTAAGAAAGAGAGGTTAACCAAAGATGTTAGATATCAAGAATTCAATGAAGTGACCCTTGATCCTTTCAGAGTACATGCTGAAACGGTCAAGGGTCACTTCATTTTCAGTTGACAGTTGAAAGTTGACAGTGGGAAATTTTTACGCAACTGTCAATTATCAACTGTCAACTTAAAAAATTACTTGCCCTCCTGTCCTTTTTACGGTAAACTATACATAGAGTGTAACAAGAAAAACGAAAGGACGTGATTCCGTGATCCAGGTGGATATTTCCAATATCTGGGGCACGCTTTCCCTGCCGGATCTGCTGGCCATGGAAAAGGAAGTCTCACAGGCTTATGATACCCTGCTGGATGGCTCCGGCCCCGGGGGGGAGTTTACCGAATGGCGGAACCTTCCCACCAGGGAAGAGACAAAAGAAATCAAGCGCATGGAAAAAGCTGCCAAAAAGATCCGCAAGGATTCTGATGTCTGCGTGATCATTGGTATCGGCGGCTCTTACTTAGGCACCAGGGCAGCCATCGAACTGCTTCAGGGCCCCAACCGGAATCTGACCCGGGGGAAAGGGGAGCCTCAGATCTTCTTTGCCGGCAACAATTTGAGCACCCGGCACTGGAATGAGCTGATGACGCTGCTGGACGATAAGGATTTTTCCCTGATCGTCATTTCCAAATCCGGTACCACCACGGAGCCGGCCATTGCCTTCCGGGGCCTGCGGTGGATGATGGAGCGCAAATACGGTACCGACGAGGCCAATAAGCGGATCTATGCCATTACCGATCCCTGTAAAGGGGCCCTGCGGCAAATGGCCACGGAGGCGGGCTGGGAGACCTTCTCCATTCCTGCCGGTGTGGGCGGCCGCTATAGTGTACTGTCTCCCGTGGGGCTGCTGCCTATGGCGGTGGCGGGGATTGACATTATGGAAATCCTGAAGGGCGCGGCCGAAGCGAAGGAAGGGTGCAGCGAGCATTCTCTGGAAAATCCCGTCTGGCAATATGCCGCCGTACGGAACATGATGCTGCGCTCCGGAAAGTCTGTTGAGATCCTGGCCTCCTTCGAACCGGGATTCCGGTCCTTCGGCGGCTGGTGGCAGCAGCTGTTTGGTGAATCGGAAGGGAAGGACGGCAAGGGCCTGTTCCCTGCTACGGCAGAATTTACCGCGGATCTTCATTCCCTGGGTCAGCTGATCCAGGACGGACAGCGCAATCTCTTTGAGACCATGCTCCGTTTTGCGGCACCGGAGCAGAAATATACCATCGGCGGCGACTGGAAGAATCTGGACAATCTGAACTATCTGGAAGGAAAAACTCTGGATTATGTGGATGAACAGGCCTATCTGGGAACGGTTGCTGCCCATGTGGATGGCGGCGTGCCGGTGATTACCATTGACTGCGGGGAGTTGAATGCCCAGACCGTCGGCGGGCTGTTCTATTTCTTCGAAGACAGCTGCGCGCTGTCTGCCTACATCCTGGGAGTCAATCCCTTCAACCAGCCCGGGGTGGAAGCGTACAAGCGCAACATGTTCCAGCTGCTGGGCAAACCGGGCTATGATGTGTAAGTTAGGAGTGAGGAATGAGGAGTTAGGAGTTTTTCATCGCCCAACTCCTAACTCCTAACTTGGGACAGTAAAAAATCCTTTCTAAATTTAACAAATTAGTGGTTGCAAATTTATACAATTGCTGTTAGAATGTGTACAAGCCAAAATACAACGGCATAAGGAGGATACCCCGATGATTCATGTTATTATGGGCCTGAAAGGCTCCGGCAAGACCAAGAAGCTGATCGACGCCATCCACGCTGCTGTGGCAGAAGCCCACGGCGACGTCGTCTGCATCGAGTACGGCAGAAAACTGACTTATGATGTTACCTATAAGGTTCGTCTGGTTGATTCCAAGGAATACGGCATCAACAGCCCTGAGATGCTGAAGGGCTTCCTGAGCGGCCTGCACGCCGGTAACTTCGATATTACCAACGTCTTTATCGACAACCTGTACAAGACCATCGGCTCTGACAAGGCTGCCGGCGAGGAGTTCATCGCCTGGTGCGCCAAGTTCGCTGCTGACAACGCCATGGAGATCACCATCACCATCTCCGAGGATCCCGCTGAGGCCAGCGAGGCTCTGAAGCAGTACCTGTAATTGAAAACGGTACATACCGCCGCAGTGAAAACTGCGGCGGTTTTTGCATATATGCTCTGAATTGCAAATTGCAGTTTATCGGGCTGTTTGAATACATCATCGTAGGGACCGTCCTCCCGGACGGTCCGCCCAGAAATCCAACCTCAATGGGCGGATTTCTGGAATTTATACGGCGAACGTTACGAAAAAATTGCCCATCGAGGTCAATTTTTTCGACGGACCGTCCTCCTGGACGGTCCCTACGCCATTTCGATAAATGGCAAATTGTCTTATCACACTCCACAAAATTTGCTTTTTCTTTTTATAAAAAATGCTGTATAGCAATTTTTTTGCAAATCTGTCATAATTATTGTGTATCGTTCTGGTCTGAACGTCTGAACAAAAGGAGATTGAATTATGGCAAAGAAAGCAAGTGAAAACTTTAAGCTCTACAAAAATCCCAACGGCCCCGATATCACCACCGTGGCCCGTCCCATTATTGAGGCTGACGGCCTGTATTTTAAGGACATTGACGGTTCCGGCGTTGTCTCCGAAGTCAACGACTGGCGTCTGCCTTCCGCCCAGCGTGCCGCCGCTTATGTGAAGAAGCTGACTGTGGACGAGAAGATCGGCCAGCTGTTCATCTCTGACTGGCGCATGGGCCCCAAGTATCCCTCTGCCCGCCTGCAGGGCCATGTGGCCATTCCCGATGAATCCGGCTGCGTGGATGAAGCGGAAGTGAACCAGAAGACCATCTTCGGTGAGCAGAAGCTCCCCGGCACCTCCACCCTGATCAAGGAATGGTGGGCCCGCCACACCATCCTCCGGGAAAATGCCCAGCCTGATGATCTGGCAGATTATCTGAACCAGCTGCAAGCCATTGCGGAAGAGTGTGAGCGCTTCGTTCCTGTCCAGGCTGCTTCCAACTCCCGTAACGAAAACGGTGAGATCGTCTTCGGCATGAACGATGCCGGCGGTGTGTTCCCCACCTGGCCCGGCACTCTGGGTATTGCTGCCGCCGTCAAGGGCAGCGGCATTGAAGTGGCCGACAAGTGGGCCGAGGCTACCAGAGAGAGCTGGGAGGCTTCCAACCTGCGCAAGGGCTATATGTACATGGTGGACTGCATGTCCGACCCCCGCTGGCAGCGTTCCTACGGCACCTTCGGTGAGGATCCCGCACTGATCTGCGAAATCGCCGAGCACATCATCCCCCGGATCCAGGGCAGCGAGGCCGGCGTGACCCATGACGGCGTGGCTGTGACCACCAAGCACTTCCCCGGCGGCGGCCCCCGTGAAAACGGCTTTGACCCCCACTACGCCGCAGGCCAGTGGAACGTCTACGCCACCCCCGGCTCCCTGCAGAAGTACCATATGCCCGGCTTCAAGTCCGCCGTTGCCAAGAACACCTCTTCCATCATGCCCTACTACTCCAAGCCCGCCGCTGCCAAGTCCAGCGTCCAGCAGGACTGCGAGGGTAACGATGTCCGCTTTGATCCCTATGGCTTTGCTTACAACCGGGTGTTCATTCATGACATTTTGCGCGGTCAGATGGGCTTTAAGGGCTATATCAACTCCGACACCGGCATCGTCCACAACATGAAGTGGGGCGTGGAAATGCTGGATGAGGCGGAGCGTATCGGCTTTGCCGTCCGCAACTCCGGTGTGGATGTGATCTCCGGCCTGTATGACAATGCGTTCGGCCGTGAGTCTTACGACCGTGCAACCAACGGCTACTATGACACCCATGAACTGCCCGAGGGCTTCACC
Organism: Oscillospiraceae bacterium; assembly: GCA_017939025.1. The sequence continues at coordinate 3,723 of JAGBAI010000018.1, read as the reverse complement.
CCTGATATGGTCACCCTGAACGACGAGGCCATTGACCGGGCTGTCACCCGGACTCTGACCGAAATGTTTGAGCTGGGTATGTTTGAGAACACCTACCGTGATGCCAAGAAGGCCAAGGAAATTGTCACCGGCTCCCGGTACTGGGCCGATGCTGAGCTGGCTCACCGCCAGAGCGTTGTCCTGCTGAAGAACGACGGCACCCTGCCTCTGAAGGCTGAGGGGAAGAAGGTTTATGTGGAAGCCTTCAAGAAGGATGCAAAGCAGGGCGAGCTGGCTACCGCCGCACTGCGGGAAATGGTTGCTCAGGATGCAACCCTGACCGATGACTATAACGAGGCTGACATTGCCATCCTGTTTGTCAATCCCTCCTCCGGCGACTACTTCACTGCCACCGCCGGTTACCTGGAGCTGGATATCTGCGAGGGTAAGGAAGTTCCCAACGTGGATGACTTCTGCCGTCCCATGAAGGAGACTCACCTGGAGACCACCCTCACCGGTACCCACAAGATCGCCCAGATCGCAGCGGCTGTTCATGCCAACGGCGGCAAGGTCATCTCCAACATCAACTTCCCCCTGGCATGGCTGGTGGGTAACGTGGAAAGAAATGTGGACGCTCTGCTGGCAGGCTTCGAGACCTACCCCGCTGCCACTCTGGATGTGATCTTCGGCCGCTATAACCCCACCGGCAAGCTGCCCATCACCCTGCCCAAGGGCGACGAGGTGCTGGCGGTCAATGAAAACGGTGTCTGCATCTCTCCCAACGATGTGCCCGGCTTCGACAAGGATCAGTACATGCCCGCCGAACTGAAGGACGAGAACGGCAAGGCTTATGCTTACCGTGACGCAAACGGCAACTACTACGAGCTGAACTTCGGCCTGTCCTACTAAGATGGCATTGGAATTTTATCATCCCGAATGGGGCGCATCGCGCCCCATTTTCGGTGTTTTATTCGACATGGACGGTCTGGTTCTGGACAGTGAGGTGCTGTATACCCGCTTCTGGCGGGAGGCTGCCCATTTTTACGGATATCCCATGACCGCAGAGCAGTCCCTGGGAATGCGTTCTCTGGGAAAGACCCGGGGACAACCTTACCTGGAATCCCTCTTTGGCCCCGGTGTTGATTACACAACCCTGCGGAACAAGCGGGTCGAGCTGATGGAAGCTTATGCTGCTGTCCATGGCATCGCACCGAAACCGGGGATTTACGAGTTGCTGGATTTTCTGAACGAACATCACATCCCAGCTGCCATTACCAGCTCCTCTCCCATGGACAGCATCCGCAAACATCTGGAAAAGGTGAATTTGCTGCATCGGTTCACAGCTTTGTGCTCCGGTCATGATATTCCCAACGGCAAGCCCGCACCGGATATTTACCTGCTGGGCGCGGAAAGGCTGGGGCTTGCCCCGGAAAACTGCCTGGCACTGGAGGATTCTCCAACAGGGATCCTGTCCGCTTACCGGGCCGGCTGCCTTCCGGTGATGATTCCGGATCTGGATCAGCCCGGGGAGGAGACGAAAAAACTGCTTTACGCCAAAGCAGATTCCCTTACCGATGTGGTTTCTCTGATAAAACAACAAAACAGACACCAGTGATGGTGTCTGTTTTGGTTTGCTCAAATTGTATGCTTTATTGTAATCGGAAGTGCAGAAATGTTCCTTTCTTGTCCCGCCAAGAAAGGAACCAAAGAAGGCGGCATAGGGGAGGCGCTTCGAAAAGGCGCCCTCCCCTATGTACCCCTCCCGCCGCATCGTTGACCAGCGTCCAAAAATGTTCCGATTTTTGAACGCTTACCCCTCAAAAACTTGCAGGTTTTCTCCGGGTAGACGCCGGAAAATCGGAACATTTTCCGGTGTCGGTCAGCGATGCGGCGGGAGGATTCTTAAGGAGGGCGCCTTTTGCGAAGCGCCTCCTTAAGTCGCCTTCTTTTGGTACTTTTCTTGGCGAAGCAAGAAAAGTACATATACCGCACCCTCGCTTACAAAGAAGCATACTTTTTCGGCAGCACAAAACGGACACCGTTACTGGTGTCCGTTTTTGGCATTACAGCTTCAGCAGTTTGGCGATTTTCTCGCCCTTGGGCAGCAGCAGGCAGTCCTCCCGGGTGACGACCTTGAATTTGACCGCGGCCAGAACATAGACCACCACACCGATGAGGATGGGCAGGGCGCAGAGGATCAGGCGGCTGTCGATGCCCAGCATCTTCAGCCCCGTGAAGGAAGCAAAGACGAATACGCCCATGGTCAGTGCCGCCAGGAAGGGACGCACCAGATTCTTCAGAATGGCAGGCGGGTGCTCCAGCAGCTGCCGGATGGAGGAAATATTCAGCACTGCAATGGCAATATAGCACAGCAGAGTGCCAACGGGGGTGCCCACGATGCCGATGTTGGGGTTGCCGGTGAGAATGTACACCGCAGCCAGTTTCAGCAGACCGCCGATGAGCATGTTGATAACGGGCCGCCCGGCGTTGCCGTGGGCCTGCATGATGGCGGTGGTCACCAGCACAACAGCGTTGAACATGATGGAGAAGCCCAGAATGGTCATCAGCCGGGTAGCCAGTACCAGATTGTCCCCGGTGTAACCGCCAAGCAATGCGGTGACCGGCTCTGCCAGAAGTCCCAGGCCAAAGGCACAGGGCATGGAGATGAGGCCGGTGATGCGGATGGCGGATTCGGCGGTTGCCTTGGCTTCACTCTCATTGCAGGTGGTGAGCTGGGCGGTAATGGCGGGGATGATGGAAATGGTGATGGGGGTAATGAAGGCACAGGGCATGTTGAAGATGGTCTGGGTCATGCCGTAGATACCCCGCATGGTGTCGGCTGCGCTCTGGGTGTAGAATTCCAGCAGACGGCCCATGTAGATCTTGGTTTCCAGCATGGTCAAAAATTGCAGGCCAGCGCTGCCCAGAGTGATGGGAATGGCAATGATCAGCAGACCTCTGGCAGTGTCAGAGAAGGATCTGGGCTTGTCTGTGGTGGCCTCCAGATGGGGATAGACCTTCCGGAAACAGCCGAAGAGGTAGATGGAGGACACCAGGCAACTGGCGGTAACACCCAAAATCGCGCCGCCGGCGGCCAGAGCCACGCTGCCGGTGGTCTTCAGCAGCACCCATGCTGCGACGATACCCACGATCAGCTTGACCACAGCCTCCAGAACCTGGGAAATGGAGGTGGGCAGCATATTGCTCTGGCCCTGGAAGAAGCCCCGGAAGGTGCTCATAATGCAGATCAGCAGCACGCAGGGCCCCAGGAAGCCGATGGCAGCCCAGGCGTCGGGCTGATTCTGAAATTCTGCCAGCTGGCGGCAGAACAAAGTCATCAGCAGGGTGCCCGTGATACCAAGGCCCAGGAAAATACCCCGGGCGGTGTTGTAGATCCGGCGCACCTGGTTGTAGTGCTTCAGGGAACTGGCCTGGGAGATCATCCGGCTCATGGCAACAGGCAGGCCGGCAGTGGAGATCATCAGAAGAACATTGTAAATTTCGTATGCGGTGTTGAAATAACCGAAGCCCTGCTCGCCGATGATGGCGTTGAGGGGGATCTTATACAGGGCGCCGATGACCTTGACAATGGCGGTGGCCATGGCAAGCAGCGCAGTGCCCTGGAGGAAGTTTTGCTTTTTCTGGGATTCTGACATAGAGAAACTCCTATAAAACGCGAATCGTAGGGGCCGATGCCCACATCGGCCCTTGGTACACGGTTGCAGAGGGAAAAGGGCCGATGTG
>JAGBAI010000017.1 GCA_017939025.1 Oscillospiraceae bacterium | reverse complement strand
TGAGCATAGAGACCTCCTTTTCTGTGTTGTAGGGGTACATTCATTGTAAAGGATTTTGTCTCTATGCTCAACTTTTATTTTGACATGGCTTTGGGGCCAGGCTCATCGCCTGACCCCAACATTTATTATAGAACCTTTTTTCTTACGAAAACCTACCCGTAGGGTCTGATTCCCACATCGGCCCTTTCCATAATTCCGGCAACACTGCCGGCGATGTGGGCATTTCCCCCTAGGGTTCATAGCCTTCGTGCTGCAGCAGCCATACCTTCTTATCCAGCCCGCTGGCATAACCCGTCAGCTTTCCGCCGCTGCCTACCACCCGGTGGCAGGGAACCAGAATGCTGATGGGATTTCTTCCCACCGCCTGGCCCACTGCCTGAGCAGACATTTTTTCCTTCCCCAGAATATCTGCCATTTCCCGGGCAATGCTGCCGTAGGTTCGGATCTCGCCATAGGGGATGGTTCGCAGGATCTGCCAGACCTGCTTCTGAAAGGGCGTTCCATGAAAGACCACCGGGATATCCGTATCCGGTACTGTCCCAGCAAAGTAAGCATCCAGCCACTGTTTCGTCTTTTCCAGAATGGGATGCCAGCTTTCCACTTCTGTACATTCCCGGTCAAACCAGATTCCGGTCAGGCCCTCATCCTCACAGGTCAGAAGAAGCGGCCCCAGGGGCGAGTCGTAGCGTGCGCAGAACATTGTAATAATTCTCCTTTTTGTTGGTAATTACCATTGTATTCCCATTTTCAACAAATGTCTATAGTGATTTCACATCTTGATTCCCGGCATCCTTTTCGCTATAATATGGCAGGAATTTACAGCTAAGGAGCTTTTATCATAATGAGAAATGAGATCATCGCCAAACAATTTGACGAAGAACGCGCTTTATATAATATTCAGAATACAGACATTCTGGACTGTGTTTTCGCCGGCCCTGCCGACGGCGAATCCGCACTGAAGGAAGCCCGGGATGTAAAGCTGGAAAATTGCAGCTTTTCTCTTCGGTACCCGCTGTGGCATGTGGAAAAATTCCACCTGCACGACTCCAGAATGGATGAACTGACCCGGGCACCTATCTGGTATTCCCGCCAGGGTTTCATCACTGACAGCGATCTGTGCGGCATCAAGGCTGTTCGGGAATGCGAGGATATCACCATCCGGGACTGTACCATCACCTCTGAAGAGTTCGGCTGGAAGAGCAAAAACATCACCGTAACCGACAGCACCCTTGCTGCCCAGTATCTTTTTCTGGACAGTCAGAATGTGACGCTGGACAGGATAAAAATGTCCGGTAAGTATTCCTTTCAGTACATGGAGAATCTGACTATCCGCAATTCCATTCTGGACACCAAGGATGCCTTCTGGCACAGCAGAAACGTCACCGTGGAAAATTGTCTGGTCAAGGGCGAATATTTAGGCTGGTTCTCGGAAGGTCTGACCCTGAAAAATTGTAAAATTATGGGCACCCAGCCTCTTTGCTACTGTAAAGACCTGACGCTGGAAAACTGCGTCATGGAAGATACCGACCTGGCCTTTGAGTATTCTGATGTACAGGCAACCATCACCGGCCATGTGGATTCCATCAAGAATCCCCGCAGCGGTGAGATCCTTCTGGATTCCGTAGGCGAGATCATTATGGAAGATGCCGTCATGGAATGCACCGGTATTGTCACTGTTCGGTAAATATAAACCAGAAACGCTGTCATCCTCAAGCAGAAGGATGACAGCGTTTTTTGCTTGTTTACAGGTATTGCGTATTTTCCCATGCTTCCGGCTGGGGATCGGGGATCGTTGTTCCCTTTCTCGGAGGCATACCCTTATCCTTATTCCGGTTAAAGAACAGGAAGAAGGGCTCAATGATGCTGACAAAAATACTCAGCACCACAAACAACACCGCATTCTCCGGATCCAGAGATTTGTATACATCATAAAGTGCCATATAGCGGATAACCATGACCACAATACTCACCGCCATCAGCGGCACACCAAAGCCAAACAGCCCCAGCCACAGATCCCAGATGGAACTGAGAACCACACCGTAGCCGATCTGCTGCAAAATGATCATCCCAAACCACAGCGTTCCCGCTGCCAGAATGGGCTTGATGAAATTCAACACCAGCAGCCATTTCCGGCGATTGGTATTCTTCCGCCGCACCACATACTGATACTGATCGGACAAACTGCCCAGCAGCCAAACATTCACCACCGGGATCCAGGCCAGCCAGGGCTTGCCCAGTCCCCGCCGCCGGGCAATCACATAAATTGCCACCGCTGTCAGAACATAGCCCGCACAGGAAAGCATCATGGATGGGATCCCCGCCATCAGGCCCGCCAGTAAGGTAAAAATCACATCTTCAAAAAAATAAGGAGCCATAGATATTCCTCTCTTTCTCTGTTTTCCGATAGTTTACCACAGAGGATATATTCATGCAATGAAAAATGTGTAAATTTACGTTGAACGCTACATATATGCACTTGTAGGGCGGGGTCATGCCCCGCCCTACAAATTTATAGTTACTTCATCAGTCTGCAAACCAGCTCAGTATATTCAAAGGGATCGTCCAGAGGCAGCTGAGCCATCAGCTGGGCCTGGCAGCACAGAAGCTTGGCATAGTCCTTGGCCTTCATGGGATCCTCGGTCATGGCCTTCTGCATGGCCTGAACCGCTTCGTGATCCGCATTCAGTTCCAGGATCCGGCCAACAGCGAAGGCAAATTCAGGATTGGCCTTCTTCATGTACTTCTCCATCTCAAAGCTCATGCCATCAGCAGGGGTCATGCACACAGGATAGCTGCCCAGGTTGGAGGACAGCTTCACTTCCTTGACTGCATCCCCCAGCGTTTCCTTGACAAAGGTCAGGAAGCCCTTCAGATTCTCCGCCTTTTCTTCAGCTTCCTTCTTCTCCTCCTCGGACTGGAGGCCCAGATCCTCAGAAGAAGCGTTGCAGAAGTCCTTTTCCATATAGTTCACCAGAGTCTGGGGAATGAACTCATCCACATCCTCAGTAAACAGCAGCACATCATAGCCCTTCTTGCTCAGGACATCCACCTGGGGCAGCTTGGCAAGGTGCTCCTTGCTTTCGCCGGGAACGAAGTAGATCTTCTCCTGTCCCTCAGACATGGCCTCCACATATTCCTTGAGGGAAATGTTCTTACCCTGCTTGTGGCTCCAGAACAGCAGCAGATCCTTGCAGGAATCCTTATGGGCACCGTAATCGGCCACCGTACCGTACTTCAGCTGCCGGCCGAAGGCGGTGTAGAATTCCTCATACTTCTCCCGGTCATTTTCCAGCATGTTCTTCAGCTCGGACTTGATTTTCTTCTCAATATTCCGGGCAATAATGGTCAGCTGGCGGTTATGCTGGAGCATTTCGCGGCTGATATTCAGAGACAGATCCTGGCTGTCCACGATGCCCCGGACGAAGCGGAAGTGCTCCGGCAGCAGATCCTCGCAGTTTTCCATGATCATCACACCGGCGCTGTACAGCTGCAGACCGCGCTTAAAGTCCTTGGTATAGAAGTCATAGGGAGCCTTGCCGGGAATGTACAGCAGAGCCTTGTAGGAAACAGTACCCTCAGCGCTGAAATGGATGGTACGCAGGGGTTTGGTATAGTCAAAGAACTTGTCCTGGTAGAAGGAATTGTACTCCTCCTCAGTCACATCCTTCTTATTGCGCTGCCACAGAGGTACCATGGAGTTCAGAGTCTCCATTTCCACATAAGACTCATACTTGGGTGCCTTATATTCACCCTCCGCCTCGATTTCCTCGTCATCCTCCACAGGACGGGACTTGGTGACCTCCATCTGGATGGGGTAACGGATGTAATCGGAATACTTCTTTACCAGAGAGCGCAGGCGGTACTCTTCCAGGAATTCGGAGTATTTATCCTCCTCGGTGTCAGCCTTGATGGTCATAATGATGTCAGTACCGGGAGCGGCCTTGGTGGTTTCCTCAATGGTGTAACCGTCGGCACCGTCAGAGATCCACTTCCAGGCGGTATCTTCGCCGTATTTTCTGGTAATGACGGTGATAGAGGAGGCTACCATGAAGGCGGAATAGAAGCCCACACCGAACTGGCCGATGATGTCAATGTCCTCCTGCTTTTCCATGGCCTGCTTGAAGCCCAGGGAGCCGGACTTGGCAATGGTACCCAGGTTTTCTTCCAGCTCATTCCGGGACATGCCGATGCCGTTGTCAGAGACAGTCAAGATACGGTTGTCCGCATCCCGGGTAATGGTGATGGCAAACTGGTCACGATTCAGCCCCACCTTGTCATCGGTCAACGCGGTATAAGCCAGCTTATCAATGGCATCGGAGGCGTTGGAGATGATCTCCCGGAGGAAGATCTCACGGTGGGTATAGATAGAATTGATCATGAGATCCAGCAGACGCTGGGATTCTGCTTTAAACTGCATCTTTTCCATAAGTAAATTCAAATCCTTTCAGTTTTAGCACTCAAGCTTTCAGAGTGCTAATATTATATCGCACCTTGTAAAAAATGCAAGCCCTTTCACAAATTGTTTTATATTCGTTCATAAATCTTCTCTATAGGGAAAGGGCCGATGCCCACATCACCCTTTTGTTTCCTCCTCGGAATCATATACATAGGGCCGATGTGGGCATCGCCCTCTATGGTCTGGTTTTCTCTGTTAATTCACCAATTTTTCTTTCACATTTTTATTGATTATTTCCAAAAATATGGTATCATTAGAATGTATGACTATGCGCCTGCGGGCATTTGATCTGTTAATAATAAAATGAAAATATAAGGAGTACGAAATGATCACAGTTAGTAATCTCGGTATGCAGTTTGGCGGCCAGTGGCTGTTCCAGCATGTTGACCTGCAATTCCTTCCCGGCAACTGTTACGGCATCATCGGTGCCAACGGCGCCGGTAAGTCCACCTTCCTGCGGATCCTTACCGGTGAGCTGGATTCCACCACCGGCGCTGTCAATGTGGATCCCGACAAGCGTGTTTCCGTTCTGAAGCAGAATCAGAACGCCTATGACGAATTCTCCATTCTGGATACCGTCATCATGGGCAACCAGCACCTGTATGATGTGATGAAGGAAAAGGACGCCATCTATGAAAAGCCCGACTTCTCCGACGAGGATGGCCTCCGGGCTGCGGACCTGGAAGCGGAGTTTGCCGAGCTGGGCGGCTGGGAGGCAGAATCCGACGCTTCCCGTCTGCTGCAGGGTCTGGGCATCGGCACTGACATGCACTACGATATGATGGCCGACACCGACCCCCGTCTGAAGGTGAAGGTTCTGCTGGCTCAGGCACTGTTCGGCAACCCCGACATCATCATGCTGGACGAGCCCACCAATAACCTGGACATCGAAGCCATCAACTGGCTGGAAGACTTCCTGCTGGACTTCCCCGGCATGGTCATCGCCGTTTCCCATGACCGCCACTTCCTGAATACCGTCTGCACCCACACTGTCGATATCGACTACGGTAAGATCAAGATGTACGTGGGTAACTACGACTTCTGGTACGAGTCCTCCCAGATGGTTCAGGCCATGATCCGCAACAAAAACAAGAAGAACCAGGAAAAGATTGAAGAGCTGCAGCTGTTCATCCAGCGTTTCTCCGCCAACAAGTCCAAGGCCAAGCAGGCGACCGCCCGCCGTAAGCTGCTGGACAAGCTGACCGTTGAGGAAATGCCCTGCTCCACCCGCCGCTATCCCTTCGTTGGTTTCATGCAGGAGCGGGAACTGGGCAAGGATGTTCTGACCGTCAAGGACGTTTCCGTCACCGTGGACGGCGTCAAGCTGCTGGACAAGGTCTACTTCTCCGTCAACCGCACTGATAAGATCGCCTTTGTGGGTGAAAACGAGCTGGCTCAGACTGCCCTGTTCAAGATCCTCATGGGCGAGCTGGAGCCGGACGAAGGCAGCATCAAGTGGGGCGTTTCCACCATCCGTTCTTACCTGCCCAAGGATAACTCAGAATATTTCGAAGGCAACAAGATGGAGCTGGTGGACTGGCTGCGCCAGTATTCTGCCAAGAAGGACGACGTATACCTGCGCGGCTTCCTGGGCCGGATGCTGTTCAGCAACGAAGATGTGTTCAAGCCCGTCAACGTCCTGTCCGGTGGCGAAAAGGTTCGCTGTATGCTGTCCAAAATGATGCTCTCCGGTGCCAACGTTGTCCTGCTGGATCAGCCCACCAACCACCTGGACATGGAATCCATCCAGGCTGTCAACAAGGGTCTGGAAGCCTTCCCCGGCGTTGTCCTGCTTGCATCCCATGACCACGAAATGCTGACCTCCACCTGTAACCGCGTCATCGCCTTCCAGCCCGACGGCACCATCATCGACAAGTACGGCACTTACGATGATTATCTGGAATGGATGGCTCAGAATAAGAAGTAAATCCTGCGCCTGTAGGGGCCGATGCCCACATCGGCCCTTTTCCGCAGTGTAACCCATACCGGGGCGATGTGGGCATCGCCCCCTACGAAAGGAAAACGATATGGAAAAAATTCTCGATATTATCACCGCCAAAATGCGCCGCGCTTTTGAAGAAGCCGGTTACGAGGCGGACTTCGGCCGGGTGACGGTTTCCAACCGGCCTGACCTGTGCGAATACCAGTGCAACGGTGCCCTTGCTGCTGCAAAAAAGTATAAGTGTGCCCCCATCCAGATTGCCAAAGCTGTGGCAGAAAAGCTGGATGCTGCTGACTTTGCCATGATCGATGCTGTCATGCCCGGCTTCATCAACTTAAAGCTCAGCGACGCTTTCCTCACCGCTTATCTGGAGCAAATGCGTACTGCCGAAAAGTTCGGCATTTCCCAGCCCGGCGCTGGCAAGACCATCGTGGTGGACTACGGCGGCCCCAATGTGGCCAAGCCTCTGCACATCGGCCACCTGCGCTCTGCCATCATCGGTGAGAGCATCAAGCGGCTTTATAAATTCTTCGGCTACAACACCATCGGCGACATTCACTTAGGTGACTGGGGACTGCAGATGGGTCTGATCATCACCGAACTGCAGGAGCGCCAGCCGGATCTGTGCTACTTTGATTCCGACTATACCGGCGAGTATCCTTCCGAGCCCCCCTTTACCCTGGCTGAGCTGGAGGAGATCTATCCTGCCGCTTCCGCCAAGAAGAAGGTGGACGAGGACTTTGCCGATCGGGCTCACACCGCTACCTTCGAGCTCCAGTCCGGCCGTCCCGGTTACCGGGCCATCTGGCAGCACATCATGAAGCTGTCCGTAGCGGATATGACCCGGATCTACGACAATCTGGATGTCCACTTTGAAGCCTGGCTGGGCGAAAGCGATGCCGATCCCTTCATCCCCGCTATGGTGGAGGACTTCAAGGCCAGAGGGCTGGCTGTTCAGAGCGAAGGTGCCTGGGTCATTCCCGTTGCGGAGGAATCTGACAAGAAGGAAGTTCCCCCCTGCATTCTGGTGAAATCCGACGGCTCCGCCATTTACGCCACCACAGACCTGGCCACCATGGTGCAGCGTATGCAGGACTTCAAGCCTGATGAGATGTTCTACATCACGGACGGACGTCAGTCCCTGCACTTTGAGCAGGTATTCCGGGCTGCCAAAAAGGGCGGCATTGTGCCCGCAGATTTCCCCCTGACCCATCTGGGCTTCGGCACCATGAACGGCAAGGACGGTAAGCCCTTCAAGACCCGCGACGGCGGCGTTATGCGCTTAGAGCAGCTGATTGCCGACATGACCGAATTCGTCCGGGCAAAGGTGGTGGAGAACAAGATCGTCTCCGAGGAAGATGTGGATGCCACTACCGCCAAGATCGCTCTGGCCGCCCTGAAATACGGTGACCTCAGCAACCAGCCCACCAAGAACTATGTGTTCGATATGGACAAGTTTGCCGCCTTTGAAGGCAACACCGGCCCTTATATCCTGTACACCATCGTTCGCATCAAGTCCATCCTGAACCGTTACGGTGCATATGAGCAGCTGCCCATCCAGGCACCTGCCAACCAGTATGCCAAGGATCTGATGCTGGCAATCACCAAGTTTGGCCCTGCACTGGAAAGCGCTCTGAAATCCAGCGCCCCCAATCTGGTCTGTGCCTACATCTATGAGCTGGCCGGCTGCGTCAACAAATTCTACCACGAGACCCCCATCCTCAAGGAAGAAAACGAAGCTGTCAAGGCAGGCCACATCGCCCTGATCGCCCTGGCAAAGAACATTCTGGAAACCTGTATCAATATTCTGGGCTTCTCCGCTCCGGAAAAAATGTAAGAATCCAATAAAAATAACGCCGACTCTTCTGAGACGGCGTTATTTTTTTGAAAGCCTACAACCTTATCAGAAGTGTAATCCAAAAGGGAGCATAAGCAAACACAATAATTTTACTCAACGAAAATCAAACAATTCCTTAGGTTCTATTTCCAAAACATCGCAAAGACGAAATATCACATCAAAAGAAACACCTACATTGCCAAGTTCAATAGCACTGATATGACTGCGGTCAACATCCACAAGCTCCGCCAATTGAAGCTGTGTAAGCTTCTTCCGTTTTCTATAATAAACCACGTTCAGCCCAAACTTTTCATAACGTGATTTGTACTTCATATCCATGCGTCTCACCTCATAGATATTTTATCCCACCTTCTTTTTGATATAAACCTTGTGTCAATGGCATAACGCTATTGACACAAGTCATTTTCTGTTCTACAATCAACAATATACCAAAAAGGGGAATAAACACATGACCGTTAATGAAGTAATTGAACAAGTAGCCCACGAACTCCATACTACACCGGAATATGTCCGAAAGGAAATTCAAGCAGCCATCATGGAAGCACAACACGATCCAGAGCCTGCTGTCCAGGCCCGCTGGGCTTTGATTCCCCGAAAGGGTGATTATGTAACGGTAGATGAATTTCTTCCGTTTATGGCCGATTTTGTTTCCAGTTTTTATTGATCCTGTAGAGCATGAAATACACCTCCACCCTACATTTCATTTTTGTCATAATTTCACAGATTTACTATTGTATTTCTCTTCTTCCCACGGTATAATGAACAAGGAATAAAAATTGTAAGGAGAGATACCCCATGAAGTTATCTGTTTATACCGTCAGCCTGCCCGAGTATGACCTGGCCGAATCCGTTGCTGTTCTGAAGGAAATGGGTTATGAAGGCGTAGAGTGGCGTGTTGACAAAACCGAAGGCGAGTCCCCTCTGAAGGCCATGTTCGCCAACTATCCCAAGGAAGCCCAGTACGCTTTCCGTTACTGGACCGACAACCACTCCACTCTGAATGTGGATGACATCTACAACGAGTGTCAGAAGGTCAAGGCTCTGTGTGACGAAGCAGGACTCACCATCTGCAACCTGGCAACCACTCTGAAGGGCGCTCCCGAAGAGATGGAGAATACCATCGCCGCCGCTGCCGCCATCGGCTGCAAGACCGTCCGCGGCCCCATGGCTACTTATGATCCCAACCGTCCCTACTGGGAGCAGTTCAATGAGTACCGCGCTTACCTGCGTGAGTGCGAGCCTCTGCTGAAGAAGTACGGTGTCAAGTTCCTGATCGAGACCCATCACGGCATGATGATTTCCTCCGCCTCCTCTGCCCTGCGTGTTCTGGACGGCTTCGATCCCGAGTACTTCGGCCTGATCTACGATCCCGGCAACATGGTCTACGAAGGCTATGAGGCTTATCAGCTGGGCTTCGAGATGCTGGGCAAGTACCTGGCTCACGTCCATGTGAAGAACGCTGCTCTGACTCCCGCCGGTGAGGACGAATTCGGTGCCACCAAGTACAACCAGTCCTGGATGCCTATGAAGAAGGGCTCCGCCAATCTGGCCGCTCTGATCAAGGCGCTGAAGAAGGTCGGCTACGACGGCTGGCTGTCCGTGGAGGACTTCTCCAACGAAAAGCCCACCCGCGAAAAGCTGGAAGAGAACATTGCTTATCTGAAGGAACTGCTGGAAAAGGCTTAATTCTCCATAATATACAAACGAGACCGCCGGAAAGCGGTCTCGTTTTTTGCTATGTTACTTCGTAGGGGGTAATGTCCCTACGATTGAAAAAATCACTTCATCGCTTCCAGCGCCAGAGCATTCTGTGTCTTGTACAGCTGAGAATACACACCGCCAGTCTCCACCAGTTCCTCGTGGGTGCCGCATTCGGTAATGACACCGTCGGCGATGGATACAATGCGGCTGGCATTGCGGATCGTACTGAGCCGGTGGGCAATGATCAGAGTAGTGCGGCCCACTGCCAGATTGTCAAAGGCCCGCTGGATCTTCGCCTCGGTAACGGAATCCAGTGCGGAGGTAGCTTCGTCCAGGATCAGAATGGGCGGATTTTTCAGAAAAATCCGGGCAATGGCAACCCGCTGCTTCTGTCCGCCGGACAGAAGGGTTCCCCGTTCTCCCACATAGGTATCAAAGCCCCTGGGCATCGCCAGAATATCTTCGTAAATCTCTGCCTGTTTGGCCGCAGCAATGACCTCTTCCATGGTTGCATCGGGCTTGCCGTAGCGGATATTTTCGAAAATGGTATCCGCAAACAGGAACACCTCCTGCTGAACAATGCCGATGTTCTCATGGATACTCTTCTGGGTCACATCCCGGATATCCAGTCCGTCGATGGCAATGGAACCGGTGGACACATCGTAAAATCTGGGGATCAGCTGGCAAAGGGTAGTCTTACCGCCGCCGGAGGGGCCCACAATGGCGATGGTTTCCCCAGGCTGTACCTCCAGATTCACCTCATGAAGCACATCCAGGTCGCCCTCATAGGCAAAGCTTACCTTTTCCACCGTTATCCGGCCCTTAACATTTTCCAGAACCTTCGCCTCCGGCTTATCCTGAATGGTGGGTTCCATCCGCATCACATCCACGAAGCGGTTCAGGCCTGCAAAACCGTTGGCAAACATCTCCGAAAAGCTGGAGAGCTTGCGCATGGGACTGACAAAGGAAGCGATGTAGAGATTGAAGGTCACCAGATCCCGGTAGTCCATCTGTCCCTTCATCACATAGTAACCGCCGAAGCCAATAACCAACACGTTTAAACTGCACAAAAAGAACTCAACGGAGCTGTGGAACATGCCCATCGCTTTGTGGAATTCCCGCTTGGAGGTTTTGAACAGCTCATTGGCAGCGTTAAACCGGCGACTTTCGGTTTCCTCATTGGCAAAGGCTTTGGCTGTGCGGACACCGGAAAGGCTGCTTTCGATCTCCTGATTGATGTGGCCCAGCTTTTCCTTGGCATTGGCAGAGGCGCGGCCCATTCGTTTCCGCATGGTCATCACCACGATCAGAAACACCGGAATGGTCAGTGCCACCACCACAGCCAACTGCCAGCGGATGGAGGCCATCACCGCAAGGGCGCCGCAGATGGTCAGCACTGAAGTCAGCAGATCCTCCGGGCCATGGTGGGCCAGTTCCGTCAGCTCAAACAGATCGCTGGTCAGCCGGGACATCAGTTTGCCGGTCCGGTTCTGATCGTAAAAGTCAAAGCTTAATTCCTGCATATGGGCAAACAGATCCTTGCGGATATCCGCCTCTACCCGGATGCCGAAGGTATGGCCCAAATAAGCTACCGTGAAGTTCAGAAAAGACCGGAGCACATAGCTGCACAGCACCGCCCCCATGATGATAAAAAAGGTTCGGTACAGCTGATTGGGCAGCAGATCATACAGAGCGCTGCGGGTGATCAGCGGAAATGCCAGATCAATGGCCGCAATGCCCACAGCACAGGAAACGTCAATGGCAAAAAGCTTTTTATGGTTTTTGAAATAGCTTAAGAAAATCGCCAGAGGCTTTTTCCTCTGAAAATCCTTGGTGGTCATAGACAATCCTCCATTTCTCACTTTATTATACACAATTTTTAACGGGATGCAATTCTTTCCTTTCCCTTTTCCCGAAAACATGATATACTCTGCCTCATAGGGGCGAGCATTGGTCTCCCCTACATCCTCTGAAAGGCGTATAATATGGAAATCATTTTTACCGACAAAAGCATTGTTGCCATCATAAAGCCCATTGGCTTGGATTCTGAATCTGGAGTCCCTGCTGCATTAAAAGAACAGCTGGGCGGTGAGATCTATCCGATCCACCGGCTGGACAAAAACGTAGGCGGCGTTATGGTCTACGCAAGAAATAAGCAAACTGCTGCCGCCCTGTCCAAAGCGGTACAGGAAGGAACTATGGTAAAAGAATACGTTGCCATGGTTCATGGCAACGTGCCCGAAAACGGTGACTGGACAGACCTTCTTTGGAAGGATTCCAAAAAGAACAAGGTTTTCGCAGTAAAACGGGAGCGAAAGGGCGTAAAAAAAGCAAGACTGGAATTTATCCGCCTTGCTGTTGTGGACGGAAACAGTCTTGTCCGCATCCGGCTTCACACCGGGCGCAGTCACCAGATCCGGGTGCAGTTTTCCAGCCGGGGCTTCCCTCTGGTTGGTGATCACAAGTACGGTTCCCGGGATGAACGGACAGATCCGATGCTGTTTTCCTGCCAAATCAGTTTTCCATATCAGGGAGAAACCAAGGTTTTTGGAGCATTGCCCCATTGGGCAAAATAGGATATAACCAAGTGTAGGGCGGGGGTGAATCCCCGCCCTATAATTCTATCTTTCGTCAGGCTTATACTTGGTTTTCCACTTGCCCCGGATCATTCTGGGTACAAAGAAGCTGGTTCTGCACACCCAGTCGGTGGTCATGGCGATCCAGACGCCCACCGCGCCCATACCAAAGTGGACGCACAGCAGCCAGGAACCAAAGATCCGGCATACCAGCATGGAGCCGATGCCCACCCACATGGTAAATTTCACATCGTTGGCAGCCCGCAAAGCATTGGGCAGTACGAAGGACACCGGCCAGAAAATAATCGCCAGCGACGCATGGATGGAGCTTAACTTCATTGCCAGTTCCCGAGTCTCCCCGGAAAGGGCCCCGTAGAAGCCTACCAACTGGCTAAGGAACACCAGAATCAGCACATTGGTAATGCCCTGTGCGATATAGGTCCAGCCCAGCAGCTTTTTGGTATAATAAGTAGCCTGTTTGGTGTCTCTGGCACCGACACACTGGCCCACCACCGTCACCATGGCAAGTCCCATGGCCTGACCGATGATAATGCCCAGCCGGTCAATATTGCCCGCCACTGCATTGGCAGAAACCTGAGAAGTTCCGAACAGGGTGATCATACTGGCAACAATCAGCCGTCCCAAGGAAAAGAAGCAGTTTTCACAGGCGGAGGGAATGCCGATACGCAGGATACTGCCCATCATCCTCTGGTCGATGGAGGTCAGCCCCTCTTTCGTGGGCCGCAGTTCCAGATCAGGCTTTGCCACCTTCACCATCATGTAAATGCCCGCCACCATGCGGGAAACCAGTGTGGGCACCGCCACACCGGCAACGCCCCACTTCAGGACGAAAATACAGAACGCATTGCCCACCACGTTGATCACATTCATCAGCATGGACACCTGCATGGATACCTTGCTGTTGCCCATGCTGCGGTAAATGGCCGCGCCGGCATTGTACAGCGCCAGGAATGGAAACGACAGGGCCGTAATGCGCATATAGGTCAGTCCCGCCGCTTTCACGTCCAGCTCAATGGCACCGAAGCATAGCATCAGCAGCTGCTCCGAGAACACAAGACAGGGCAGCATGATCAGTACACCCAGAGAAGCCGCCATCAAAATCAGCTGTCCGGCACTGCGCCGGGCTTTTTCCATCTGACGGGCACCCAAATACTGGCTGGTGACCACCGCACCGCCGGTAGCCAGCGCCGCAAACAGCACCAGAATCACTGCCGCGATCATGTCCACCAGAGAAACGCCGGAAATAGCCGCTTCGCCTACGGAAGAAACCATGACACCATCTGCCATGCCCACCAGAATGGTCAGTCCCTGCTCGATCACCAGGGGGATGATCAGCTTTATGAGTCTTTGATTCGAAAACAACCGAGTTTCCATTTTCTTTACACCTTCTTGAAAGGATCATTTGCTATTGATTTTCAGTATAGCATTGATGGAAGAAACTTTCAATGCTAAAATATGTCACAAAATTGAATCTCATCCGTTTCTATAGGGAAAGGGGGTGGTCACCATGGACGCGGAACTGCTGGAGCAGCTTTACCGGAAATATTATGCCGGTGCGCTGCTATACTGTACCGCACTTTGCGGAGATGAGGAACTGGCTAAAGATCTTACCGCCGATGCTTTTGTAAAGGCTTACCTGAGCCTGCCCGATGAAATCCCCTCCTTCCGGTACTGGCTGCTGCGGGTATGCAAAAATCTGTGGCTGGATCACCTGCGAAAGCATCGGCGGGAAATTTCGGATGAACCGCTGCAATTTCTTGCTGATAATCACACACCGGAAACATGGTATCTTCAGGACGAACGGCGCCGCTGTCTGTGGCAGGCCATCGGCACCCTGCCGCCAAATGACAGAGAAATGCTGATCCTGCACTACTTTTCCGGTTTAAGCCTGCAAGAGATCGCACCCATGACAGGAAAAAGCTACGGTGCCGTCCGCCAGAGAATGGTACGGCTGCGGCAAACACTGAAAATAAAAATGGAGGAACAAGGTTATGGAATGGACACCTGATAACTGGGAGCGCTTCCCCCCTGAAACGGAAGCTGAGCTGGCAAAAATGCGGAAAAGTCTGAGAAAGCGAAGTTTTAAGCTGATCCTTACCAGCGTCGTTCTGGTCATCGCCATTTTACTCTCTACCTTTCAAATTCTGATTCCTGCATGGGAAAAGCAATACTGGGATCCCACCGCCTGCACCTATCTGGAAAATGTCCCGGATCTGGAACTGAGCATGCAGGTCTACACAGAGCTGTTCGGACAAGGACAGATTTTAATGCCTCCCCATATTCAAAAGACCGGTTTTGCCAGTTATTCCATTGATGCCTGCTTTTTGGAATGGAAAACCCTGCACAGCCTGACCTCCTATTCCTACCGCAGCGCCGCTGTGAATAAGGGGCAGTGGAGTGAGGAGGTCAACTTCTGGAATGAATTGCAGCGGGGCATCATTTACCGGTATCCGGATCTGGAAGGAAATGACCTCATCACAGATAAACTGGAGAAAACCGTGGTGTTGCTTCAGGAACTGCCCGATTATGTACAACTCCAGGCAGCCCTGACCTTTTCCTATGACATGTCCATGAAAGGCTTTGACCGGTTTCTGGATCATTACAGTGCTGCTGATGCCAACTTTATCTGGGGGGTACTCCGTTCCGGAGATACAGGCCTCAGCTGCGGCATCCATCTGACAGAGTATCACTCTCAATGGTATGACCCCGATTTCTGGAATGCCAGTCCTTATCCGGATCTGTTCCCGGAGCGGTATAACTGGTCGGCCAAAGATATGGAACAGCATGTACTGTCCATGCTGCGCTTTGCCTCCGATCAGGTAAAAAAGGGCACCGGTATCATCCCGGACTGGGCCGATGAAACCATTTATGATACCTACCTTTCCTATATGGAAGAAAACGGTGTCAAGGTCTACGGCTGCTATGTCATCACAACCCCCAAAGTTCTGCTGGAAATGCTGGAAGGAAACAAGGTTTCCTATATTCATCTGTCCGATGCCTGGATCGGTATTTAACCGCAAAAAGGGCACTCCAAATGGAGTGCCCTTCCTTATTATAATATACAGACAAATTATGCAAAAATCAGTTCCCCGTCCACAGCATCCACCGTCACGGTCTGCCCAGGCAGGATCTCCCCCCGGAGAATCCGTTTGCTGAGCATAGTCTCCACCGTATGCTGGACATACCGGCGTAGAGGCCGGGCTCCATACTGGGGATCGTAAGAAGCATCCACAATGGCCAGCTTGGCTTTTTCCGTCAATTCCACACGGATCTGCTGGTTTTCCAGCCGGCTGTTCAGCTTTGCGATTTGCAGGTCGATGATCTTCGTCACATGTTCCTTGGTCAGCGGCTTGTAGAACACGATCTCGTCCAGGCGGTTCAGGAATTCCGGACGGAAGGAGCGCCGCAGCAGGGCTTCCACCTGTGTCTTTGCGCTTTCATCGATGGTTCCATCGGCTTTGACACCGCCCAACAGGAATTCACTGCCAAGATTGGAGGTCAGAATCAGGATGGTATTCTTAAAGTCCACGGTTCTTCCCTGAGAATCGGTGATCCGTCCGTCGTCCAGCACCTGCAGCAGCACGTTGAATACATCGGGGTGGGCCTTTTCCACCTCATCGAACAGGACGACCGAGTAGGGCTTCCGCCGGACAGCTTCCGTCAGCTGGCCGCCTTCTTCATAGCCCACATAACCGGGAGGCGCGCCGATCAGCCGGGAGACAGAGAACTTCTCCATATATTCCGACATGTCGATACGAACCAGATTGTTTTCGTCATCAAACAGAGCCTGGGCCAGTGTCTTGGCCAGCTCCGTCTTGCCCACACCGGTGGGGCCCAGGAACAGGAACGAACCAATGGGCCGGTTGGGATCCTGAATGCCGGCACGGCTGCGCTGAATGGCTTCGGTAACCGCCTGTACCGCCTCATCCTGACCTACCACCCGCTTGTGGAGGGTTTCATCCAGGTTAAGCAGCTTTTCCCGCTCTCCCTGTACCAGCCGGGATACGGGAATTCCCGTCCAGCGTTCCACGATCCGGGCGATCTCCTCTTCCGTGACACGATCCCGGAGGATGTTGCTTTCCCGGGCAGACTGGGCACGGCGCTCTTCCTCTTCCAGCTGGCGTTTTGCCTGAGGCAGACGGCCGTATTTCAGCTCAGCCGCCTTTTCCAGATCGTAATTCTGTTCCGCCGCTTCGATCTGACGGTTCAGCTCTTCAATGGATTCCCGCAGCTGCTGTACCCTTTCGATGGCGCTCTTTTCATTTTCCCATTGCGCCTTCCGGGCATTGAAGCTGTCCCGCTCCTCTGCCAGTTCCTTTTGCAGCTCTGCCAATCTGGCCTGAGACAGGGGATCCTCTTCCTTTTTCAGAGCCGCTTCCTCAATTTCCAGCTGGATGATCCGCCGGGATACAGCGTCCAGTTCTGTGGGCATGGAGTCCATTTCGGTGCGGATCTGGGCACAGGCTTCGTCCACCAGATCAATGGCCTTATCCGGCAGGAACCGGTCGGTGATATACCGGTGAGACAGAGTTGCCGCTGCAATGATGGCAGGATCGGCAATCTTCACACCGTGGAACACCTCATAGCGTTCCTTCAGACCTCTCAGAATTGCAATGGTATCCTCCACCGTAGGTTCGTCCACCAGCACACTCTGGAACCGCCGCTCCAGAGCTGCATCTTTTTCAATATACTGCCGGTATTCATCCAGAGTCGTGGCACCGATGCAATGGAGCTCGCCCCGGGCCAGCATGGGCTTTAGCAGATTGCCCGCATCCATGCTGCCTTCGGTTTTTCCGGCACCGACAATGGTATGCAGCTCATCAATAAACAGAATGATCCGGCCCTCAGATTCCCGAACTTCATTGAGCACTGCCTTCAGCCGTTCTTCAAATTCGCCCCGGTATTTGGCACCTGCGATCAGCGCGCCCATGTCCAGAGAGAAAATGGTCTTGTCCTGCAAACTCTTGGGTACATCCTTCTTCACGATCCGCTGGGCCAGGCCCTCGGCAATGGCAGTCTTACCCACGCCGGGCTCACCGATGAGGACGGGATTGTTCTTGGTTTTC
>JAGBAI010000157.1 GCA_017939025.1 Oscillospiraceae bacterium | reverse complement strand
GCTATTCCCAAAACTATGTGCTATGGTGTGTGCTGCAAAAGTACACACCATAGCGGAAAGGAGAAAAACTATGAGAGTATGGTTTTACTACCGCCTGTCTCGTGACGAAGATGAAGAACTGAACTCCCTGATGAACCAGCGCAGCATTATCGAAAGCTATGCTCTCAGCCATGGGCATACGATTGTGGGTGAATCCTGCGACGATAATATTTCGGGTATGCACTTCGACCGTGATGGCATCGAACAACTCACGGAAGCGGTGGATGCCGGACTAATCGATGCGGTCATCGTCAAAGATCTATCCCGCCTTGGACGGCACCGCACCCAGACAGCCCTGTACATCGATTACCTGCGGCAGAATCATGTGAGGGTGCTGTCCGCAACAGAAAACATCGATACCTTTAATGAAGCAGACGATCTGGTCATCGGCTTTAAGGGATTGATGAATGACTTCTATGCCAGAGATGGCAGCCGCCGTGTGACTACGGGCTACCGGCAGAAGCAGAAAGCAGGCATCATCATCACCCCTCCCTTTGGCTACTTCAAAGATAAGAATACAAATCAGGTGGAAATCGTTCCCGAAGCTGCGGAAACGATCCACCTGATTTTTGCATCTTACTTAAGCGGCATGGGTCTGAAAGCCATCGCCCGGATGCTCAATGAAGAAAAGCGAAAGACACCTGCCCAGATGCAGATGGCACTGCTGGGTAAGCGAATGCCGGAACGGTTGGAAACCGAGATCAAGAAGAAGTACCTCTGGGACGGTACTATGGTCAGTCGCCTGCTGAAAGATGAAGCCTATACCGGAACTTTGATCTGCCATAAGAGTGAACGGAACAAAATCAACAAGACCTTCCGCTTTACCGATGCTGCAGAGCAATTCCGGCATGAAAATTACCTGCCGCCCATCATCACCCGTGAGATGTGGACGCAGGTACAGGAGTTAATGAAAATGAGAAAGAAAGATAATGTCAGGGCAGGTGAAGGGCAGACCATTCACCGATACAGTGGCTTGATCACTTGCGGTGATTGTTGCCGCTCTTTTACTGGCAAGACCATCAAGAACAAAAGCAGCAGTCGGGTTGAATACTGGTGCAGCAGTTACCTACGATACGGCAAGGAATACTGCGGCTCCCATGCTCTCCGGGAAGAATATCTGGATGAACTAATCCGAGCGGAGCTGATTGCTACGAAAGCACAGTATCAGCGAATCTGGGATGCCATGCAGGACACCATCGACCGCTGGACACCAAAAGCTACCAGCACCTTATCACAGCTCAAGAAACTGCGGGAGAAGATTGAATCTCTGGAAGAAGAAATGGAGGACATCCTGATGGAACGGATTCGTGACAAAGCCAATGCCCAGCGGTATGACCGCATGATTGCCAAGCGGGAGGAACAGATCGCCCAGGCGAAGAAGAAAATCGCGGAGCTGGAAAACTTGGGGCAGACCATCCGATCCCGGCAAGCGAAGCTGAAAAAGGATATCAACCTCATCGATCAGATATTAGAAGATGGACAGATGACCGAAGCGCATCTGCGTTTACTGATTGAAAAGATCTTCGTCTACGAAACTGAAAACGGCCTGCGCCTGGAAATCAAGGTCAAAGCACCCTTCCAGAACCACACCGATACCTACGAAAACGGAGAGTTGACCAACAGCGAGCTGGAAGAAATCATCAAAGCGGGGTGAGCAGATGCGAGTATGGTTATATGGCAGACTTTCCAACGATGACGATGTGATGATGAATTCCCTGGAAAACCAGTTGGAGATCGTCCGGGAGTATGCCCGGAAACAAGGATATCAAATCGTCGGAGAGTCCTACGATGACAATGTCAGCGGTATGCGGTTTGACCGTAAGGGTCTGAATCAGGTGACCCAGGCAGTGGATGCCGGGAAGATCGATGCAGTCATTGTGAAAGACCTGTCCCGGCTTGGGCGGCATCAGATGCAGACCGCCCTATTCATCGACTACCTGCGGCAATGCGGTGTGGCAGTTATTTCTGTCACGGAGGGGTTGGACACCATGGATGATGGGGATGACCTGATAATTGGTGTCAAGCAGATCATGAACGACTACTATGCTAAGGACATCGGTAACAAGATCCGCCACGGTTACCGGGAGAAGCAAAAAGAAGGACTGGTTGTGAAACCGCCCTTCGGCTACTGGAAAGACCGCAACACCGGCCGCATCCGGCTCCACCCGGAAGCATCGGTAACAGTGCAAATAATCTACACTTACTACGGCATGGGTTTAGGACAAAAGGAAATAACCCGCAGACTCAATGCTATGGAGCGGAGGACACCCCAGCAGCTCCACGATGAAAGGTGCGGAAAAGCTGGTGGCAAAGTGTACCGATGGACATACCAAAGTGTGAAGAACATACTGGTGGAAGAAAGCTACACCGGCCTGTTGGTAAACCACAGGACAGAAACCCATGGTCGAACCGTCACCCCGGTGCCAGAGGACGAGCAGTACCGCCACGAAAACTTCTACCCGGTTATCGTGGATCGGGAGGAATGGGAGCAGGTGCAAGCACTGTTGCAAGCCAATGCCAAACCCTATCGTGGCAACACCGCATCCCACCGCTATGCCGGACTGCTGACCTGCGGTGACTGCGGCAGTACCTTCGTGCCCAGGATTCGGTGCTGGAATGGCAGCCGCCGGGTGGAGTATCTCTGCAAGAGCTATATGCACCACGGCAAGGATTTCTGCCCCTCCCACCGTATCCGGGAATCCGAGCTGGATGCCAAGGTGCAGCAGTACACCGAGGAACTACG
>JAGBAI010000156.1 GCA_017939025.1 Oscillospiraceae bacterium | reverse complement strand
GAACCAAAGAAGGCGGCATAGGGGAGGCGCTACGAAAAAGCGCCCTCCCCTATGTACCCCTCCCGCCGCATCGCCATCCGACACCGGAAAATGTTCCGATTTTCCGGCGTCTAGCGTGAAAAAACTTGTAAGCTTTTGAGCGTTAAGCGTTCAAAAATCGGGACATTTTTGGACGCTGATCGGCGATGCGGCGCAGGGGATTCTTAAGGGGACATGCCTTTTCGGAATGTCCCCTTAAGTCGCCTTCTTTTGGTACTTTTCTTGGCGACCAAGAAAAGTACATTACCCGTACCTTCGATTGCAATAAGGTATACGTTATTGACAAATTAAAAGCACCGCCAACAGGCGGTGCTTTTTTGTCAGATTTCGTAGACCTTAACGATCTCGGTGGGCCCCTCCAGCAGGATGCTTTCGATGGGGTCACCGGAGACGGTGACCTTCAGGGTGCCGCCCCGGTTGTGGGCGGTGAGGGTGCCGCCGGGAAGCTTGCCCAGCGTCCACAGTGTGGAGGCAATGGAACCACAGCCGGTTCCGCAGGCCAGAGTGTAATCCTCTACGCCCCGCTCGAAAGTCAGTACCCGGACTTCGTTTTCGCCGATGACCTGATAAAAATTGACATTGGCGCCTTTGGGGAAGGCAGGATCATGGCGCAGCAGCATCATGTGATCCCAGATGGCATCCGCATCGGCCCACAGGTCACCGTCGTATTCGGCCACCGCATGGGGCACGCCGGGGTTGCCCAGCTCCACGTAAGCGATATTGCCCTTCCGGTGCAGATCCAGAATGCTGGGATTATTCAGCTTCACCCGGTACCGGTTTTCGTCGATACGCCAGCCGGGTACAAGACCGGCATCGGTCTCCACAGTCATTTCCGCTCCGGCAATACCAAGGTCGTAAGCATAGCGGCAGATGCAGCGGGCTCCGTTGCCGCACATTTCGCCCCGGGTACCGTCAGCGTTGTAAAAATGGAGCTTAAAATCCGCAGCAGCAGAATGATCCACGGCCATAAAGCCATCAGCGCCGGAGAGTTTACATAACTCCAAAGCCAGTCTGGAAAAATCCAATTCCTGATCCCGGGCATCCATGACCATAAAGTCATTGCCCGCACCGTTCATGTAGGTAACCTTCATATTTTGATTCCTTTCCGGTCTGCTGACATGTATTTCTTTGCAAGACCCTTACCGAACGCCATGAAAATATCCACCAGCTTCATCATAATAACCGTATAGACCAGAACCGCCAGCAGGAACACAATGTCGTCAGGCAGGAAGGGGATGCTGCCCCAGATTTCCGGATGATCTTCAAAGATCCGCACGATCAGCGCATGATTGAGGTAGATGCCAAGGGCCAGAGTATCCAGGTGCCGCAAAATGGGACTGCGCAGCAGCACTGCCCAGATACTTTTGGAATACAGCAGACAGACCAGCAATGCTGTATAGGGGATCACGATGTCGTAATCCATCCGGTTCGTCCACAAAAGCAGCATCAGAAAAATGCTGGCGCAGGAAACCAGTATGGGCATATGGGGGATTTTGCTGGTTTCCAGCTTTTCTACCGCCAGCCGGATAGGGCGGTGCAGGAACATACCCATGGCTACAGCACCGGCAGCCCGGATAATGGGAGAATAAACAAATGGAATTGCGGTTTCCGGTGTGATATTGGAATAATAGGTATATGTGACCAGGGCAGTCACCGGACAGATCACATTTAGCGTGGTATCCCGGTTCCATTGCAGCAGCGCAAAGAAAATATGCGACACGATGATCAGTGTACACAGCTGCCACATAGGATAATTGATCCCGCCCTCCAGGAAACCGGTACAGTGCAGCATGAACAGCTCCGGCAAAGACCGGCAGAATTCCAGAACCAACGTTCTGAGACCAGCACCACGGCTCATGTACAGATACATCAGAAGGAAGGCCACCGCATAATAGGGCCAGATCCGCTTCAGCCGGCTCATGGTGAATTTCCAGGGATCGGTATATTTGCCGGAATCGAAGCTGCACACCAGAAAATAACCGGACAGCAGGAAAAACAGCACGACGATATAACCGCCTTCGATATAAGGAAGGGTAGACGGAAACGGTGTATGGGATACAGCGATCACCAGGGCAAAGTAGAACTTCATCAGGTCAATGCTGTAATTTCTTTGCTTCATAGACGCATAATTCCTTTGCTGTATTTTGGAAACAGACGAATTAACCGAGAATACTCTCCATATTGTAAAGGCCCTTGCCCTTGCCTTCCATAAATCTTGCGGCAGCTACGGCACCGTCGGCCAGCATGGCCCGGGAGCCGGACTCGTGCTTTAAGGTCAGAGTCTGATTGCCGGTATTGATGTGCACCTCATGGATACCCACCACGTTGCCCATGCGCAGGGCGTGGACACCCACTTCATCCTTGGTGCGCTTGCCTTCGCCGGCGCGGCCGCAGTTTTCATATGCGTTGGGGCGGACTTCCTTCACTGCGTTAAACAGCATGTGGGCGGTGCCGCTGGGGGCATCGACTTTGCGGGTGTGGTGGATCTCCACGATCTCCACGTCGGCATCGGGGAAATACTTCACAGCATCCTTGACCAGGCGGCACAGGACAGCAATGCCCAGGCTGACGTTGCCCGCATAGAACACAGGAATTTCTTCAGAGGCGGCATAGATCAGCGCCTTTTCTTCCGCTGTGTGGCCGGTGGTACCGATGACGGCAGCTGCGCCGATTTCTTTGGCGTAGGCCAGAACGTCAGCTACGGCAGTGTGGTGGGAGAAATCCACCACCACATCCGCTTCTACCTTGCCCAGATCAGCGAAGGTCTTGGGCACATTGTTTTCTCCATCGATGCTGACCTTGCCCACCACTTCGTCACCGAAGATCTCACAGATCAGCTTACCCATAGCGCCGTTGGCGCCGCAAATTACCGCTCTCATACGTTAATACCCAGCTTTCTCATCTCTTCGAACAGGACAGCCCGGGTTGCATCCTCCATGGGGGTCAGGGGCAGACGCAGGTTCTCCTCGCCAAAGCCCATGGCGCTGACACCTGCCTTGGCAGGAATGGGGTTGACCTCGCTGAACAGGGCGTTGATCAGGGGCAGCAGGTCAGCCTGCATTTTTGCGGCAGTCTTGTAGTCACCGGCCTTGCAGGCATCGGTCATGGCAACGGACTCCTTGGGAGCAACATTGCTCAGCACGGAGATGGTTCCGGCGCCGCCCATAGCCATCATGGCAACGGTCAGAGCATCTTCGCCGGAGTAGACATCGATCTTATCGCCGCACAGGTGCATGATCTCCACCATCTGGGCCATATTGCCGGTGGCTTCCTTGATGGCGACGATCTTTTCGTGCTCAGCCAGACGGGCCACGGTCTTGGGCAGCAGGTTGCAGCCGGTTCTGCCGGGAACGTTGTACAGGATCATAGGCACGGTGGAAGCATCGGCAATGGTCTTGAAATGGGTATACAGGCCGTTCTGGGTGGCCTTGTTATAATAGGGAGTCACCACCAGAATGGCATCTGCACCCACTTCACAGGCGTTGCGGGTATTGTGCAGAACATGCTCGGTGTTGTTGGTGCCGGTGCCGGCGATGACGGGGACCCGCTTTGCGACCTTTTCCACGGTGAAGCGGATGACTTCCTTCTGATCCTCGGGCTCAATGGTGGCGTTTTCACCGGTGGTGCCCATGACCACGATGGCATTGATGCCATTTTCGATCTGGAATTCAATGAACCGGCCCAGAGCCTCGTAGTCAATGCCGTCCTTGGTCATAGGGGTAACAATAGCAGTGGCCATGCCGGTAAAAATGGTGTTCTTCATAGTCTTATCTCTCCTTCAAGATGTGTAAACGTTGCTGTGGCGCGGCAGCGCCCATGCCTTCCCCCGGGGGGAAGGTGGGCCGCCGGCAGGCGGCTCGGATGAGGGATGGCGATAGCTTGCGGATTTGTATGCAGCTGCATCAAAGAAGTACACTTGTACCTCTTAGGAAAGCTTTGTGCAAATTCTATGTGCACGCCAGCCCTCATCCGCTTCGCTACGCTCAGCACCTTCCCCCCGGGGGAAGGCTTTTTATACTTTAAATCGGTTAAAATATTCATACAAAGGTGTCAGCTTTTCGAAGAAGTCTGCCACCTCATTTTTTAATTCCGGGCCAAACATCTCAGGTCCGGGGGCAATGGAGCGGGTACAGGCGATCTGGCCCTTCCAGGCGAAGAACCGCTCCAGATCCGGATTGTCCGTCACCTTGGGCCGTTTATACAATTCCGCGGTGATAGGCTGTCCCACAGCTTTTTCCGTGTCGGCAATCAGCTTTAAAAATTCATCGGGATAAGCGGAAATGTGTTTTCGGAAATCCTCCATGGCGCTGGTGCGCATTTTCCAGATAAAGAAGCCATAGTGTACTTCATCCGGGTTTATTTCCAGATACAGGCAGGGGTTTTCCGCCCACCACTCCACATCCTGGCGGATGCAGATCCAGAGGCTTTCCTTGTAAGGCTCCGGCGGGTGCATCCGGGCATCCCGATAGATGCGGCTGACCTTCAGCAGGTTGCCGGGCCTGTCAATAAAGGGTTCGAACAGCTCCTTGCCCAATGCCTTCATAGGCTCGTACAAATGGTTAACATAATCTTTCTTGTGTTCTGTGAACCATTCCTTATTGTTGTTCATGCGAATGCCCCAGAGAAAATCAATGGTCTCAGGGGTAAAGCCGGTAAACATAGTGTCACCTCAATTCCTGGTGTCATTGCGAGGAGCAAAGCAACGTGGCAATCTCCAACAAGTTTTTGCAAATCCAAGGAGATTGCCACGCCAGCGTGCGCGCTGACTCGCAATGACAGAATAACGTCTTATTTCAGAATCAGACTCTCAAAATCATCGTTTCTTACCTTGGTTTTGTAAATGACCTGGTTCCAGTCCTTACCTTTGTACTGGCCCTCAGGGATCTCGATGGTGTAGCGCTCGTAGGCATTGATGATTCTGGTGCCGTTATGATCGATCTCTCTTGGAATATTGTACCCATAGGACATGTGAACATGCCCATGGACTAAGTACTTTGGCTGGTATTTATCAATCAGCTCCCGTAAAGCGGCAAAACCCCAGTGGGCGATGTCGTCGGCATCGCCAAGATCCTCCGGCGGTGCGTGGGTCACCACGATGTCCACACCGCCCATGCGCCGTAATTTCCAACGGAGCCGGGCTATGCGGCGGCGCATCTGGGCTTCGGTATACTGGTGGGGCCCCGGATGGTATTTCCGGCAGCCGCCCAGACCTAAGATCCGTACGCCGTTGTAAGTGACAATGTGGTCATCGATGCAGTCGCAGCCTTCCGGGGGCCGCTGTTTGTAGGTTGCGTCGTGGTTGCCGTGGACATAGAGTACCGGGCATTTTGCCATGGTTACCAGAAAACTCAGGTATTTGGAGTTCAGATCGCCGCAGGAAAGGATCAGATCATATCCGTCCAGCCGCCCCGGGGTGTAAAAATCCCACAGGGCGGGACATTCTTCATCGGAGATGGTCAAGATCTTCACGTTTGCTGCTCTCCTTCTCTGTGGGGATGGTGTCGCGGTAGAGTCCCAGCTCCCGAACCATGCTCCGGGAAATCGGCAGGATATCCTCATAGGGAGGAATCGAGCCCACCACGTTATCGCAGAGCCAGTCCATCCGCAGCAATTCACCGGGGGTGAATACATGGGTGCCGTCGTTTTTAATGGTGCCGTCCTGGGCAGTGATGCGCCGGAGGAAGGGATCCAGAACACTGTCTGTCAGGCCCTTCTGCAGGCCCTTTGCCAGCTGGCGGACACCCTCGGGCAGCTTGTCGGACAGATTCAGACCGATGACGCCGCTGTCCATACCCAGCCAGTAGTTCAGTGCTGTGGACACACCCTTTTCCCGCTTCCAGCCGCCGGCCAGGATGGCCCGGATGACAAATTCGTAGAACTTGCCCCAGACCCAGGTGGGGGATGCCAGGGGTACCAGGTCGCCCCGGTCGTCCATCAGGTAGGTTCCGTAGGAACAGAAATCCAGATACATTTTGTTCTGGGTGGGCGTGTCCCGGTTGGAGACCACCCGGATGCCGTCGGCAAAGAAGTCTGCCTGGGGCGTTCCCTCTACACAGCTCCACCGCAGCTCGATCTGAGCCCGGGGATTGGTCAGCTGGGCACCCAGGGCAAAGGCATTTATGGAGGCGGGCACGCCGAAAATGGGATAGGAGGCGATATAGCCGATGCGGTTATTCTGGGCCATAGCACCGGCAATGGCACCGGTGATGAATTTGGCCTCATAGATCCGGCCGTAATAGGTGCGCAGGGAGGAATAGGGCTGATCCACGGAGCAGTTGAGGAACCGAACCTTGGGATATTTCACAGCGGCCTTCAGGGTTGCCTGGCTCAAAGGCGGGGCAGTGGTAAAGACCACCTGGGCACCGTCACTTACCGCCTGCTCGATCATCTGCTCCGCCAGCTCCGCCGTATTGGCATCGTAGTAGGTGCGCACCTTGATCCGGTCGCCGAAGAGATCTTCGATGTGCTGGCGGCCCTCCTCATGGCCCATGACCCAGGGGGATTTCCCGGGGTTCAGCTGGTGGACAAAGGCAACGTCCAGCTGATCCAATACGGAAACGATCCGGCTGACGATGCTGCTTTTGCCATCGTCCTCAGCCTTGGTCTGAACCTTGACAGCTTCTTCTTTTTTGGAAGAGGCTACCATGTCCTCCCACAGTTCTCCCACACTCTTTTTCAGCTGGGCACCGGTCAGCCGGCCCAGCAACGGGTAGTCATAGATTTTCAGCCACAGAAGCAGGGCTTCCTCCGGCAGAATGTCGGCGGTACCATTTTTCTGGGCGTAGAAGGCATCCAGGAAATAGTGGTAATAGGCATTGAAGGTTCTGCGTTCCTCCTCAGACCATACTTCACCGGGCTTTTTACCCACAAAGCCCAGAAGCTTGCTGTAATCACCGGGACGGCGGAACTGGACAATGTAGAGCCGGGAGGATTTATAAAATTCGATAAACTCGTAATAGGCTTTGATCCGGGGCTCGTCGGACTGCTTCGGCAGGATCCGTTTCACTGTGCCGGGGATCCGGGGGGAACCAAAGTGCCGCAGGACACTGACCCGCTTATTGCCCTCCTGGACATAGAAATTGCCCAGGTATTCATAGCACAAAATGGGGTCGGTGATGCCGGTATCTCCCAGGTGGGCCTTGCAAAGGTTGATCCACTTGCCGCCGAATTCGGACTTGGCATCCAGCAGGGGCCGGAAAGAGGCGGTAAAGGCCGTGATCCGTCCGGCAGCGGTGGTGCCAACGATCCGCTCCGCGGGGATCTCCACCAGCCCCAGTTCGGTGACTGTCTCACCGGAAAAGCCCGGCAGGATCTCCTCCAGCACAGCAGGGTGGGGATCCTTTCCTGCCATTACCAGCTCCCGGTATTCCTTCTGACCTTGCCGCAGGGCCTGGGCATATTCGTCGATAGCCGTTTGAGAAAGCATAGGGGGCCTCCTTCAAAGGTAATTTCACACATATAATATAGCATAAAATTGTTAATTTGCAACAAAATTGTGTAATTTCTCAATTCTGCGCAATTCTGCCGCGGACAGCAGTGCGCTCTTGGTGAACATGACAAATTGCTTTCGTTACAGCGGCGAAACGGCCCCCATCTCCTTGCATAAGGGATGCGGGCCGTTGTATCATATCATCTTTTCCGGCTGGAACACCTGATCGAAGCGCTCTTCCGTCAAAAAGCCCAGCTGTATGCAGGCTTCTTTCAGGGAAATATTTTCCAGATAAGCCTTTTTCGCGGTTTTCGCCGCGTTCTCATAGCCGATATACGGATTCAGCGCCGTGACCAGCATGAGACCGCCATGCAGGTTCCGGTGCATTTTTTCTTTGTTCGCCCTGATGCCAACGACGCAGTGGTCATGGAAGGACAGCATGGCATCGCTGAGCAGCCGGGCAGACTGCAAAAAGTTGTAGATCAGCACCGGCATGAATACATTCAGCTGGAAATTGCCCTGGCTGGCGGCAATCCCCACAGCCGCATCGTTTCCCATGACCTGCACCGCCACCATGGTCACCGCCTCGCACTGGGTAGGGTTGACCTTGCCGGGCATAATGGAGGAACCGGGCTCGTTTTCCGGAATGGTGATCTCTCCCAGACCCAGCCGGGGGCCGGAAGCAAGCCAGCGGATGTCATTGGCGATCTTCATCAGGTCACAGGCCAGGGCTTTCAGTGCGCCATGGGCGAACACCAGCTCGTTTTTTGACGTTAAGGCATGGAACTTGTTGGATGCCGTCCGGAAATCCTTGCCCGTCAGCCGGGAAACCTCTGCCGCCACAGCGGCATCGAAGCCCCTGGGGGCGTTCAGTCCGGTGCCCACAGCTGTACCGCCCAGGGCCAGCTCCTTCAGAGCAGGCAGGGCTGCTTCCAGCAGTTCCTTATCCCGCTCCAGGCTTGTCCGCCAGCCGGAAATCTCCTGAGAAAAGGCGATGGGGGTGGCATCCTGTAAATGGGTGCGGCCCGCCTTGATGACCCCTTCATTCTCCTGCTCCAGCCGGGCAAAGGCAGCAATGAGCACCTCCAGCGCCGGGATCACCCGGTCTTCCATGGCGCAGACCGCCGCAATGTGCATGGCGGTGGGGAAGGTATCATTGGAGGACTGGGACATGTTCACATCGTCGTTGGGATGCAGCAGCTTTTTTCCGGCAATGGCATTGCCCCGGTTAGCGATGACCTCATTGGCGTTCATGTTGGACTGGGTACCGGAACCGGTCTGCCAGACCACCAGAGGGAAATGCGCCATCAGTGCACCGGAGATCACCTCGTCACAGGCTTCGCAGATGGCGCTGCATTTTTCCTCCGTCATTTTCTCCGGCCGCAAGGCCCGGTTGGTCAGGGCAGCCGCCTTTTTCAGGATGCCGAAGGCGTGAATGATCTCCCGGGGCATGGTCTCAATACCCACACCAATGGGAAAATTCTGAACGCTCCTCTGGGTCTGGGCACCCCAGTATTTATCCCCGGGCACCTTCACTTCACCCATGGAATCGTGTTCAATGCGGTATTCCATTTTTATACCTCCGCGTGTTGTTTTGGAAATCATAACAATATTCGATAAAAATGTCAAATAAAACGTACTGGCGCGGCAGCGCCCAAAGGCTCCCTCTGACGAGGGAGCTGTCGCCGCAGGCGACTGAGGGAGAGAAAACATCGCAGTTATTTCCAGATTTCGTTAGGAAGCGGAAACCTACAGATTTTCTCTCCCCCAGTCAGCTTCGCTGACAGCCCCCTCGTCAGAGGGGGCCTTTGGGGCGCTGCCGCGCCGTTTGTTATCCGACAATATTCACCAGAACCGGGAACAGCACTGCCGTCAGCAATCCTGCCACCACCAGAGACAGGCTGCTCACTGCGCCGCATAAGGGGCCTACTTCGTTGGCCTTGGCGGTGCCGATGACATGGGAACCGGTGCCGAAGGCAACGCCCTGAGCGATTTCGTCAGTAATGCCGAGCCATTTGCAGAACTGTCTGCCGAACATGTTGCCGCCAATGCCGGTGACGGAGATACCCAGCGTCGTAATGGAGGGCGTGCCGCCGAAGAGCTCCGTCAGGCTCACGCCGATGGCGGCGGTGATGCCCTTGGGCAGAATGGAAATGGTCAGATTCCGGTCAAAGTGCAGCACCATGGAGAAGATCAGCAGCATGGCAAGGCAGCTTAAGGCACCGGCAATAACGCCCGCCAGAATACCCTTCAGATTCTTTTTCAGCGCCTGAACCTGCTCGTACATGGGAATGGCCAGGCATACCGTAGCGGGTGTCATAAGCCAGGAGATCCATTTGACCCCCTCCTGGTAAGTATCCGTGGCAAGGCCCGTCACCTTCAGAGTCACAATGACCACGATCATGCCGATGAGAATCGGATTAAAAATGGGCAGCTTCAGCTTTTTCTGGCACAGAACGCCGATCTGGTAAGCAAACAGTGTCAGTGCCACCGGCAGGACTCCAATGGAAAGAAGCTCAGTCATCCTTTCTGCCCCCCTTCTTCAAAACCGCCTGGGCCACCCGGCCGCTGATGGCAAAGGTCACAATGGTGGTGCCCACCAGCAGCAGCAAAATAGGTACCAGCCGGTCTGCAACCAGTCCCCAGTCCTCCATGATGCCCACAGCGGGAGATACAAAAAGGACAGGCAGAATGGATGTCAGAAAAGCACCGGTTTCCTTCACCTGTTCCACCTTAACACACTTAAGGCACAGGGCCAGAAACAGCAGCGTAAGGCCATAGACCGATGCCGGAATGGGCAGCGGAACGATCCGCTGCAGGGCTTCCCCCACCAGGGTAAAGCCAAGGATGATGACAAATTGCGTCAGATATTTCATAGAATAACCTCATAAATATTTCCGCCGCAGAGGCAGGATGATTCCTTCTTATCTTATCACCGGAGCCGGGGCAATGC
Organism: Oscillospiraceae bacterium; assembly: GCA_017939025.1. The sequence continues at coordinate 1,699 of JAGBAI010000156.1, read as the reverse complement.
AATATGATTTCAATTTCGTATCAGCATCAAAACAGACAAATCCAAAAGGCAATTGGATATTGTTTTTTGTAAATGATGCTGTTATAATATGAGAAATATCAAAAAACAAGGAGGAACCCATTATGCAGTACTTAGGCATTGAATATCAGATGAATCATTCTCCCAAGCTGGATCCCACCTTTATTCCCTTTGGTGTCTGGCGGGAAGCTTATCTGAAGGATGCCAGACAGCCCATCGCCATCGCTGTTGAGCGGGACAACGGTCAGGTTTCCGTTCACAAGACCTTCATTCACGGCACCCCCGAAATGAAAGATGCCGATTATCGCTACGTTGAGCGCTATGTGAAGTTCCTGCTGTGGTCCATCGGCGGCTTCAAGGTCTTCATCTGCGGCTGCTCTGAGCTGGCACAGAAGCTGCAGGCAGCTTACAAGGTCGGCGGCGAGCGGGAATTCGATTTCACCTTCGTGGATCAGCTGTATGAAAAGACTCTGGAGATCATCGATCTGCCTCTGGAGGAGTGCCCCGCAGCCAACGAGACCGCTGTCCCCATGGGCGGTCACATGGACGGCTGCCGCATCGGTTTCGATGCAGGCGGATCTGACCGGAAGGTTTCCGCTGTCATCGACGGTGAGTGCGTCTACTCCGAAGAAGTTATCTGGTTCCCCAAGCTGAACGAGGATCCCGACTACCACTACGGTCACATTCTGGAGGCTTTTAAGACCGCTGCCTCCAAGATGCCCAGAGTGGATGCCATCGGCGTTTCCTCTGCCGGTGACTACATCGACAACGAGCCCCGTGTGGCTTCCCTGTTCATCAAGGTTCCCAGAGAGAACTGGGACCGTGTCAAGACCATCTACACCCGTGCCGCCGCTGCCATTGGTGATGTGCCTCTGGTGGTTGCCAACGACGGTGACGTTTCCGCTCTGGCAGGTGCCATGGGTCTGGGCAAGGGCAAGCTGATGGGTCTGGCCATGGGCACCTCTGAGGCCGTGGGCTATGTTGACAAGGATCAGAACGTTCTGGGCTGGATCAACGAGCTGGCCTTTGCTCCCGTGGATCTGCAGCCCACTGCCATGCAGGACGAGTGGTCTACCGATTACGGTGTAGGCTGCAAGTACTTCTCCCAGGATGCTGTCATCAAGCTGTGCCCCGCTGCCGGCATCGAGCTGGACGAAAGCCTGTCCCTGGCTGAGAAGCTGAAAGCTGTCCAGAAGCTGATGGAGGCTGATGATCCCAGAGCCCAGGCCATCTTCGAGACCATCGGTGCTTACTTCGGCTACACTGTGGTGCTGTACTCCCAGTTCTATGATCTGGACTACATCATGCTCATGGGCCGTGTCATGTCCGGCAAGGGCGGCGACACCATTTTGAAGGTCACCAATGACATCCTGGCTGCCGAGTATCCCGAACTGGCTGCCAAGATCTGCGTGACTCTGCCCGACGAAAAGATGCGCCGTGTCGGTCAGGCTGTGGCTGCCGCATCCCTGCCCAAGGTCAAGTAATTACCCACAAATATCCAAAAAGCCCGGCTCTTTCGAGCCGGGCTTCCTGTATTTGGGTGGTAAATTTCTGTTTATCGTACTGTTCACCGTAGGGACCGTCCTCTGGACGGTCCGCCGGAAAAATTGGCCTCGATGGACAATTTTTCCGTATCATTCACCGCACAAATTCCGAAAATCCGCCCATTGAGGTCGGATTT
>JAGBAI010000155.1 GCA_017939025.1 Oscillospiraceae bacterium | reverse complement strand
GCCAAGGAGACCGGTGACGAGTATGGACGGTTTGAGGATGAATACTGGATGGTGGATGAATCCGTCCAGAAATTCGAGATCAAGCCCCACGAGGATGTATCCATCACCTTTACCAATGTCCAGTACGGCAAGCTGAAGATCGTCAAAACTGTGGAAGGTGACGGCAATGTTGCAGGCTGGAAGTTCAAGGTCACAGATTCCGAAGGTTCTGAAATCGAAGGTTCTCCCTTTACATCCCATGAAAACGGTGAGATCGAAATTGGCTATGTACTCCCCGGAAAATACACCATTGAGGAACTGATCCCGGATGGCAGTCTCTATTACTGCAAATCCGAAAATCCCCAGACTATTACCATCACCCAGGGTGAGACCGCCGAAGTGACCTTCACCAATGCCCTGCGTCCCGGTAAGATCACCCTGAACAAGGTAGATACCCAGGGCAAGCCTTTGGCGGGAGCTACCTTCCTTCTGGAATGGAGCGAGGAAGGTTCCCTATGGTGGCCTGTTGAATATTCCGAAGCAGTGGAAAAAGGTTGCTGCACCAACGAAGATATTGCGGACGGCTGCCTGACTTCCGGCAAAGATGGCATCATCGAATGGGAAGGTCTGTATCCTACCCTCTATTACCGGGTGACAGAGGTAAAAGCTCCTGACGGATACAATTTGTTGGAAGATATCGCCTATGAAGGTCAGCTTCCCACCGAAGATCTAATCGTATCCTTTACCGTGGTCAATGCCCGTACATTCACCCTTCCTGAAACGGGTGCCGGTTCCGGCTTGATTCTGAGAATCGTTAGCCTGCTGGCTGCCATTGGCTGCCTGGGAGCAGGTGTAATCGCATATCGCAGAAAGAGGTGGTAATATACTAACCTTCTACCAAGCCAGGGACCGACCCTGGCTTTTTTCATCCCCAAATTCCAATCAAATCATTTCTAAATTCAAAATATGAAAGGAACCAATATCCCTATATGAAAAATTTCAAAAAGGCAATCGCGCTGTGTCTTTCTCTGATGCTGATCCTGTCCTTCCCCGTCAGTGTTTCCGCACGGGACTATGACGATCCCACCGTACCTGTCCGCATCGATGAAGATGCCCTGGGCAGCCTGACCCTGTACAAATATGATCTTACCGGTGCCGAGAAGGACGGTGTCTGGGACAGCTCCTATGTGTCCACCGGCCGCTATGACGAAGAAGGCGTCAACAATATCCTGGGCGGTTCTGTCCGTGCTGGTGACAATGATAACCAGTCTGATCTGGGCAACGGCGAGGTCAGCTACGGTTATGCGATTCGCGGTGTCGAATTTAGCTATCTGCGGATCGCGGATATTGTTCAGTTCTCCGAGTCCGAAGCAGACGGTTCTACCTCCAATCATGTAGAGGTGCTGTACGGCATCGACAAGGGAAAGGGTGCTGACTTCCTGAAGGCCCTGGGTCTGGAAAATGGTGCCAAGCGTTATACCAATGCAGACCATCTGAATGAACACCAGTATTTCTATCAGTCTGACGTGCTGATCGATGCCCTGGCCGCTGGTCTGGAAACCAATTCCACCACTGTCAAGAACGCTATGGAAAACTACATTGCCGCAAATGGCGGTACTGCAATGCCCCTGACCGATTCCTACGGCAAGACCGAAGCACATGATCTGGACCTGGGTCTGTATCTGCTGGTTGAAACCAAGGTGCCCGAAATGGTCACTTCCACCACCGATCCCTTCCTGGTATCCGTCCCCATGACTACCGTGAATGGCACCAATGCAGAAGATGGCGGTACCCGCTGGATCTACGACATCACCCTGTACCCTAAAAACCTCACTGGAATCCCCAGTCTCGTTAAGGAACTTCGTGAGTCCGCAAATGATACCGGTAAGCACGACGGTTCCACCAATGACATTAACGATGGCTATGCCCATACCGGTACAGCCTCTGCTGGCGATATCGTAGACTATCAGATTATTTCCACTCTGCCTTCCATCACTTCCGAATCCACCTATCTGTCCTGCTATACCTTTGTGGATACCCTGTCCCAGGGCCTGAGCTATACCAAGGGTGATGTTGTCCTGGAGTTCTTCACCGATGCAGGCTGCACCGACCTCATTACCACCTGGAAGGAAGCTGACGGTTTCTTCTCCGTTGCCTATAATACCGCTGCTACCGGCGAGAGTGTTATGACCATTGAAATGACCGAGCGCGGCCTGTCCGAGATCAACACCTCCAAGGTTGTCTATGCAGGCAGCAGCATGGTCAACTCCGGTTTCTCCGACTGCACCCTGCGCATTACCTATCAGGCAACCATGGACTCTGACAACTCCGTGGTATTCGGTGACGAAGGCAACCCCAACGATGTG
>JAGBAI010000154.1 GCA_017939025.1 Oscillospiraceae bacterium | reverse complement strand
GTACAGAGCGTAGTTCTGGAAGACCATGGCAATGTCGCGGTCCTTGGGGGCCACGTCGTTGACCAGCTTGTCACCGATGTACAGCTCGCCGCCGGAAATCTCTTCCAGACCAGCGACCATGCGCAGGGTGGTGGACTTACCACAGCCGGAGGGGCCGACCAGGACGATGAATTCCTTATCAGCGATCTCCAGGGAGAACTCCTGAACAGCGATAACGCCTTCGTCGGTGATCTTCAGATTGGTCTTCTTTTCGGGCTCACCCTTCTTCTTTTTCTTCTTGGCGTCGTCGCCGTTGAAGGGATAGACCTTTTTGATGTTCTTCAGAGTTAAGCTTGCCATAATTATTTGGACTCTAAACGTGCCTACCATTTTCGCGCACGTTCTCGCAATCCGCAAAGTAACCAGTTTACGGATGCCTTACAGCAGGTCTCCACACTGCTGCACCGTGAGTCAGACGGAAATTTCCTCCTTTATTTTTAGCGGACGATGCCTATTTTGTGGAGTAGGCAGAATCCACCTGGATATGCCTATGATATCACATTTACAAGCAGGAGGCAATGGTGAGGTTTGACAGTTTTAACCCTTTAAATTTAGGTAATCTATCTTAAAAGCGCGTTGTAGGGGCGAGCATTGCTCGCCCCTACATGGATTTCCTTATTTCTGCGACTCCCAGAAAGGCTCCGGCTTTGTGCAGTCCTTGCAGTTGCCCCCGCAGTTTCTGGGTTTGAACTGCAGTTCCTGGCTCTTGACACTGACGGTGGTGCAGGCGGGGATGGAATGGGTGATGAAGACGTTGGAACCGATAACGCTGTCCCGTCCGATGACGGTACCGCCGCCTAAGATGGAGGCACCGGCGTAGATGGTCACGTTGTCCTCGATGGTGGGATGACGCTTTTTGCCCCGGAGGCTCTGGCCGCCCCGGGTAGTGAGAGCACCCAGCGTCACACCCTGGTAGATCTTCACATGGTCGCCGATGACAGTGGTCTCGCCAATGACGATGCCGGTGCCATGGTCGATGAAGAAGTATTTGCCCACGGTGGCACCGGGGTTAATGTCGATGCCGGTAATGGAATGGGCATGCTCAGTCATGATCCGGGGCAGCATGGGCACACCCAGGTCATACAGAATATGGGCCAGCCGGTAGACAGTGATGGCATACAGGCCGGGGTAGCAGAAGATGATCTCATCCACACTGAAAGCAGCCGGGTCCCCATCGAAGAAGGCTTCCACATCAGTCTGTGCCACGGCACGGACGGCGGGGATCTCCCGGAAGAAGGCAAGGCTCAGCTCCTGGGCCTTTTCCTTGGCGGCGGGCCGCTCCATATTGTTCATGAAGATCAGGCTCATCTGCTTATTCAAATTGTACATTACGTCCTCGATGAGCATGGACAGGTTGTGCCAGGCGTTGTAGATCCGGTAGCCCTTCTCCTTGGTGGCACCGGGATAGACGATGCGCAGGAGCTTCCCGATCATGTCGATGATGATTTCCTTGTCCGGGTGGCAGGAATTGTCCAGTTTGTCGATGGCTCTGCCATGCAGGTAGTCCTCCAGAATACTGTCTACAATACCCTCAATTTGCTGTTCCATGGGAATCATTGGCAATCCCTCCAATAATTTTTGTACCAGTTTAGCACATGGATTTGTCAAAGTCAATTGACAGGGCGCTTTGCAGACGTTATAATTTTGGATACCCGAATACAGCGCCAATGCAAAATGCAAAATGCAGAATGCAAAATTGGGCTGCTCCACGGAATATTATTTTGCATTTTGCATTCTGCATTCTGCATTTTTGGAGGTATTCCCATGTCCAACATTTACACATCCGTCTCCCAGCTGATTGGCCGGACACCGCTGCTGGAGGTGACCAATATCGCAAAGAAAGATGCCCTCAAAGCCCGGCTGCTGGTCAAGCTGGAGGGCATGAATCCTGCCGGCTCCGCCAAAGATCGTGTAGGCCTTTCCATGATCGAGAATGCGGAAAAAAGCGGCATTCTGAAACCCGGCGGCACCATTATCGAGCCTACCTCCGGCAATACCGGCATTGGCCTGTGCGCCGTGGCTGCCGCCCGGGGCTACCACTGCATCATCGTCATGCCCGATTCCATGAGCATGGAGCGGCGGCTTCTGATGACTGCCTTCGGCGGCGAGCTGGTGCTGACCCCCGGTAAGGACGGCATGTCCGGCTGCATTGCCAAGGCCGAGGAGCTGAAACAGCAATATCCCGGCAGCATCATCGCCGGTCAGTTCGTCAATCCCGCCAATCCCGCGGCCCATTACCGTACCACCGGCCCTGAGGTCTGGGAGGATACGGCGGGTGAAATCGACATTTTCGTCGCCACCATCGGCACCGGCGGTACCATCTCCGGCACCGGCAAATATCTGAAAGAGAAAAACGCCGCCATCAGGGTCATAGGCGTGGAGCCGGAGGAGTCTCCCCTGATCACCAAGGGCTACGCCGCCCCCCACGGTATCCAGGGTATCGGTGCCAACTTTATCCCCGAAATTCTGGACAGAGCCGTTATTGACGAAGTGGTCACCGTCAATGTCGGTCAGTCTTACGCAGCAGGCCGCCGCATGGGTGCCGAGGAAGGCATTCTGGTGGGTATCTCCTCCGGAGCTGCCCTCCACGCTGCCCTGGAGCTGGCAAAGAAAGAGGAAAACGCCGGCAAAACCATCGTCGCCCTCCTGCCCGACTCCGGAGAACGATATCTGACCACACCCATGTATCAGAAGTAACATCAAAGCCCGCCGTACTCCGGCGGGCTTTCAGACTGTCAAGAAAGTATAGATTATTGCAATCGGAGGTGCGGTAATGTTCCTTTCTTGTTCCGCCAAGAAAGGAACCAAAGAATGCGGCTTAAGGGGCGCTACGAAAAAGCGCCCCCTTAAGAATCCCCCGCCGCATCGCCATCCGACACCGGAAAATGTTCCGATTTTCCGGCGTCTAACGTGAAAAAAATTGCAAGCTTTTGAGCATTAAGCGTTCAAAAATCGGAACATTTTTGGACGCTGGTCGTCGAAGCGGCGGGTGTGGTACATAGGGGAGGGCGCCTTTTCGAAGCGCCTCCCCTATGTCGGCTTCTTTTGGTTCTTTTCTTGCCGATCAAGAAAAGAACATTACTGCACCGAGGGTTACAAGAATGTATACTTTATCGGCACGTGGAATGTCCTGTCATTCCGCGTCCGCATACCGCCCCTCTTCCACTACCAGGCAGATCCTGCCGATGGGGGTGTTCATGTAATCCTCCATCTCCTCTCCGGTGAGGAACCGTACACTTTTCTCGGGATCGCACACACGGAAGATATCTCCCTGACAGCCGCTGACCACCACCCAGTGCAGTGTATGGTCATGAATGCCATCGGCATCCCCGGGAACGATACATTGCAGAATCAGCTTTCTGCCCCTATGCAGCTCCTGTTTCAGCACTTCACAGTTGATTTCAGCTCCGGTCTGGATTTCCACCCGGCCCTCACATTCCGCAGCCTTCTGATGGTATTCCTGTAAAAACGGTTCGAAGATATCCGGCGTAAAATAGCCGTCCCGGTTATCCATCATGTCCGGTGAGGAATGGAGCAGCCGGACACGAAGTCCATTCTTGGCAAGCAGATCTGCCAGTGCGGCACCGGTGGTGCCTTTAAAGGCCTTCGAGCCATAGTTGTCATAGAGCATATGTTTCTGCTTTGGCGTGGGATACATCGTCCTGCCGTACAGATCCAGCAGCATCAGCGCGCAGCAGATGCCGCAGGTCTCCAGCTGGTATTTTTCACGCTCCCTTTCCTCGCCCCGCTGATCCCGCTCCTTCAGCCTCTTCTGCCTATAATTCCTGACCTCATCTCTCGTAGGTTTCCTTTTGGGATACATGACATTTCCTCCTCTTTTTTAGAAGAGTATAGCACGCTTCCCTCTTCAAAAACACCGCAATTGCCGAAAAACGGAAATTTTATAAAAAAACACTCCTGTTCATTGGGTACTGTTCACCCAATAAAGCAGGAGTGTATTTTTGTATACAAAAAATAATTCGTTGCCTTGAATGCAGATTCCGTTGTTCCGGAAGTTTTAAAAATGCCGAAAAATCCTAGAAATTGGCAACCTCCGATGCCTTTAACTGCAATTGAAGCTTATCTGCGATCAGGGCGATAAATTCTGAGTTGGTGGGTTTTCCCTTGGTGTTGGAAACTGTGTATCCAAAGAACCGCTGCAGGGTATCCAAATCGCCCCGGTCCCAGGCTACTTCGATGGCGTGCCGGATTGCCCGCTCCACTCTGGATGGGGTAGTCTGGAATGTTTTCGCCACCTGGGGGTACAATACCTTGGTGATGGCGTTGATCACATCCATGTCATTTACCGCGATGATGATAGCTTCCCGCAGATACTGGTAGCCCTTGATGTGGGCGGGAACGCCGATCTCGTGGATGATACTGGTGACCAGGGATTCGATGCTGTGCTTGTCCATCTTGCGTTTTTCCGCCAGGCGCAGGGTCTGGGCACCCCGGATCTCTTCCAGGCGTTCCATGAGGGTGGGCAGGTCACAGGGCTTCAGCATCAGATACTGTACTCCCAGTCCCGCCGCGGCGGTCGAAATATAATCTGTGATAAAGGCCGAGGTGGCCAGAGTCCTGGGCTTGTGCTCCATGCGGTCGATGGCCTTCAGAACGCTGATCCCATCCCGCTTTGCCAGCATCAGATCCAGCACCAGCAGATCCGGTTTTTTCTCTTCGATCATGCGGATGGCCGTTTCCCCGTCACCGGCTGTACCCACTACATGAAAACCGTCAGCACGCTGCAATGCCCCGGCAAGACCGGCGCAGAAATCTTCCGCACTGTCGGCAATGAATACGGTTGTTGCGTGTTCCATACATTCCTCTCCTGTCATGTAATAAAATCTCCCCAGACTGCGGCAAATATACCGCAGGCGACACAGAAAGCATACCATGTTCCCGTCTTTTTTGCAAGGCATTTTCAAAACAATCGTTCGTCACTTTCCGTCAGTTTTTATTATTTTTACGCATTTTTCTAAACTTATCTACGTTTTTCGACAGTTTTTGTAGAGAACTTTTTCCAGCAGTTGACGCACGCCCCGCCCTGTTGTAAAATAAGAAAAACCCTGTAAGGAGGAAGCCCCTATGAACGAAGTATGGAATCTTGACACTCTGTACCGCGGCTTTGACGACCCGGCCTTTTCCGAGGACATGGCCAAGTTGAAAGCCATGACCGAAGATTACGCCGTTTTTGTCCGGCAGCTGCCCCAATTGGACACCCTGACCGGTCTGAGAGATGGCATCCATTGGGAAGAATCCCTCACCGCCCTGGCCCGGAAGCTGGCCACCTATGCCCAGCTGCGGCAGTCCACCGATACCCGCAACACCCAGTGCGGTTCTTATCTGGGTCAGATCTACCAGCTGCTCAGCGCTACTGCCGGCCCGGAAGCTGCCTGGAAGGAATGGGCCGCAAAGCAGAAGGATCTGATGGAGCTGGTCAGCAGCGACGAAAAGCTTAAGGACTACACCTTCCTCTTTGAAAACCTCCGGAAGGAAAGCGCCCATCTTCTGGGCTCTTTGGGCGAGGAGATCAGCGCCCGGATGAGCCTCTCCGGCGGAAATGCCTGGGCGGAGCTCCACGGATATCTCACCAGCACCGTAAAGGTGGAATATGACGGCGGCATCACCAATCTGTCCGCCATCCGGAATCTGGCCTATGATCCGGATGCTTCCGTCCGCAAGGCTGCTTACGAAGCTGAGCTGGCCTGCTACGGCAGCATCCGGGACAGCGTTGCCTATGCACTGAATTCCATCAAGCTGGAAACCCTTTCCGACTGTGCCCTCCGGGGCTATGCTTCCCCTCTGGACCGGACGCTGGAGGAATCCCGGATGGAGCGGAAAACCCTGGAAGCCATGCTGGAGGCCATCCAGAAATACCTGCCCCACTTCCGCCGGTATCTGAAAACCAAGGCCAAGGCCCTGGGCTATGAAAACGGCCTTCCCTGGTATGAGCTCTTCGCTCCCATGGGCCACAGCGGCAGGCGCTATACCACTGAGGAGGCCCGGAACGAATTGGTTACCCTCTTTGCCTCCTTTGACCAGGAACTGTCCGGCATGATCGCCCGGGCCTTTGACGAAGCCTGGATCGACTTCTATCCCCGGGACGGAAAATCCGGCGGTGCCTTCTGTGAAATTCTGGACTGCCTCGAGGAAAGCCGTATTCTGGCAAACTTCGACGGCGCCTACACGGATCTGGTGACCCTTGCCCACGAGCTGGGCCACGCCTTCCACAACCAGTGTATCTTCTCCCACCGGCCTCTGAACAAGGATTACTCCATGCCTGTGGCTGAGACCGCCTCCACCTTCAATGAATGTGTCCTTAACGCTGCCGCCATCGCCAGAGTAGAAGATCCCCAGGAAAAGCTGGCCCTTATCGAGTCCTCCCTGCAGGATGTGAACCAGATCATTGTGGACATTTATTCCCGCTACCGGTTCGAAACCATGGTCTTTGAAAACCGGCCCCAGCAGTTCATGGATGCCGATGCCCTGTGTACGCTGATGACGAAAGCCCAGGAGGAATCCTATGGCGACGGTCTGGATCCCGATTTCCGCCACCCCTATATGTGGATCTGCAAGCCCCACTATTATGGCCCCACCTTCTACAATTTCCCCTATGCTTTCGGCGGTCTCTTCGCCCGGGGCCTGTATGCCCAGTACGAAGCGGAAGGCGCCGCTTTTGTACCCAAATATAAAAAGCTGCTCTACACCACCCCCATCGCCACCGCCGAGGATGCCGCCAAAACCGCCGGCATTGACCTGACCGACAAGGAATTCTGGCGCAGCGCTCTGGAGATCGTGAAAAAGCAAATCGACCAGTTCTGCCAGCTGGTTGGGTAAATTGCCGTTTATCGAATTGGCGTAGGGACCGTCCTCCCGGACGGTCCGTCGAAAAAAAATGACCTCGATGGGCAATTTTTTCGCAACGTTCGCCGTATAAATTCCAGAAATCCGCCCATTGAGGTCGGATTTCTGGGCGGACCGTCCGGGAGGACGGTCCCTACGATGATGTATTCAAACAGCTCGACAAACTGGAATTTGTAAATCTATACAAAAAGGAGCAACGCTATGGATCCCCGTATTACCGCTTTATGCGATTTTCTGAACGCCTCCCATTCTTTATATCACGCTGTGGCTTATCTGGAAAAGGAACTGCAAAGCGCAGGCTATACCCGCCTTTACGAGCATGAAAGCTGGGCTCTGGTTCCCGGCGGAAAGTATTACCTGATCCGGGGCGGCAGTGCCATTCTCGCCTTCCGGATCCCCACCGGGATTCCCAAAAGCTTCCTGCTGTCCGCCAGCCACTGTGACCGACCCAGCTTCAAGGTTAAGGAAAACTTCACCCTCACAGGTACCTATACCCGGATGGCCGTAGAGCGCTATGGCGGCCAAATCATGTCCACCTGGCTGGACCGGCCCCTGTCCATTGCCGGACGGGTGATGGTGGAGACGGAAAATGGCATTGAAAGCAGACTCATCGATATCGACCGGGATCTGCTGCTGATCCCCAACGTGGCCATCCACATGAACCGCAGTGTCAATGACGGTTATAAATGGAATCCCGCCGTGGATCTGCTGCCCCTCATCGGCGGCAAGGAAGCAGCCGGAAAGCTGGAGGCTCTGCTGGAGCAGGAAGCCGGCGGCAAGATCCTGGGACACGACCTGTATCTCTATGTGCGCCAGAAGGCAAGCATCTGGGGCATTGAGGAAGAATATATCTCCTCCCCCGCACTGGACGATCTGGAATGTGCCTGGGGCTGCACCCAGGGCTTCCTGAAGGCCGAAAGCAGCGGCAGCGTCTCCGTGCTGTGCGTTTTTGACAGCGAGGAAGTAGGCTCCGGCTCTGTTCAGGGTGCGGCCTCCCTGCTGCTGCCGGATGTGCTGCGGCGGATCTGCGAAGCCATGGACTGGAATCCGGATACCATGCTGGCCCAGTCCTTCATGATCTCCGCCGACAACGCCCACGCCGTCCATCCCAATCATCCCGAATACGCCGACCCCACCAATGCCCCCGTCATGGGCCAGGGCATTGTGCTGAAATACAATGCCAATTTAAGCTACTGCACTGACGGCGTTTCCGCTGCCATTTTCCGGAAGGTCTGTGCCAAAGCAAATGCCCCTGTCCAGACCTACTGCAACCGGGCAGACATTCCCGGCGGCTCCACCCTGGGACGGATCTCCCTGGGCAAGGTCAGCATTCCCACCGCCGACATCGGCCTGCCCCAGCTGGCCATGCACTCCTGCTACGAGACTGCCGCTGCTGCCGATGCCATTTCTTTGGAAAATGCCATGGCTGCCTACTATGGTTCTACCCTGGAAGCAAGCGAGACGGGCTATTACTTGCATTAACTGCGTAGGGCGGGAATACATTCCCGCCGGGCACTAACAAACCTTTGAGCGGCTTCCTTCAGCGCTCAAAAGTTCCAGTTGCCCGGCGGGGATATATCCCCGCCCTACATTTATGTCTTTTCATAAGAAATGAGATCTTTGATGACTTCTCCCGCCAAAATCAATCCCGCTGCCCCCGGCACGAAGGCTACGGAACCGGGAATCTGACGTTTGCCCAGTGCCGCCGCTTCCTCTTCCCAGCCGGTGGGCGACAGGGCTTCTTCTTTGGAGTAGACCACCTTCAGGTGCTTGATTCCCCGTTTTCCCAGCTCCTTGCGCATGATTCGGGCCAGGGGGCACATAGTGGTTTTGGAAATATCCGCCACCTCAAAGGCGGAAGCATCCAGCTTGTTGCCGGTGCCCATGCAGCAGATGATGGGCTTTTCCGCCGCCATAGCCGCCTGAACCAGCTGCAATTTTCCGGTTACGGTATCGATGGCATCCACCACATAGTCATATTGGGAAAAATCAAACTGATCCGCTGTCTCCGGAGTATAAAATACCGGATGGGTCCGGACAATGCAGTTTGGGTTAATATCCAGGATCCGTCTTTTTGCCGCCTCCACCTTGGGAAGGCCCACAGTGGAATGGGTTGCCAGGATCTGGCGGTTGATATTGGAAATGCTGACCGTATCATGGTCGATCAAATCTATGGCGCCAACACCGCTTCGGGCCAGGGCTTCCACCGTGTACCCTCCCACGCCGCCGATGCCAAAGACAGCCACCCGGGACTTTTGCAATCTTTCCACTGCCTCCGTGCCCAGAAGCATCTGGGTACGCAAGAATTGTTCATGGATCATAATTTTCCTCCTTGAGGATGGTTTTATTGCGCAAATTCCAGTTTAGCGGGCAGGGCCCGCACCCAATGGCGTGACTTCGGCTGGTTTGTCATCCGGGACTCCTGGGTGGTCTGCCCGGTTCGATGACTCCATTTGTATATGCCATCGAATCGGGCGGTACCCAATGGTCTTGGTTGATTGCCGGGCTGTAGTCACG
>JAGBAI010000153.1 GCA_017939025.1 Oscillospiraceae bacterium | reverse complement strand
TGACAACACCGTCATCATCTTCGCAGCAGACCACGGCTCCCACTTCAAGACCCGTAACACCGATGCTCATCTGAATGGATACGATGATTACAAGCGTTCCTGCCATGACGGCTGCCTCCATGTGCCTCTGGTCATCGCCGGTGGTCCCTTCAAGGGCGGCAAGGTCGTGGAGGAGCTGGTCAGCACCGAGAGCCTGCCCAAGACCTTCCTGGCTCTGGCTGGTGTGGACGTAGGCGACAAGATGATCGGTGAGAACCTGGTTGACGTATTCGAGAAGAAGTACGATGAGAGCAGACCCAACGAGGTCTTTGCACAGATCTCCGAGAGCCGTGTTGGCCGCTGCGTCCGCACTGCCGATTTCACTTACTCTGTCTACGCTCCTGGCGTACATGGCGGTGTCGCCGCTGCATCTGATGTTTATGCAGACGACTTCCTGTATGATATGCGGGTAGACCCCCATCAGCTGAACAATGTAGTTGCGGATCCTGCTTACGCCCAGATCAAGGCAGATATGCGCAAGCGACTGCTGAAGTGGCTGGAAAAGGCTGAGGGCGCCCATCCCACCATTACTGACTGATAAAAAACAAAGGGAACGCTGACAACAGCGTTCCTTTTTTGATGAATATTTTTGTATGATGGTCACTGGACTGAAGTTCCAGTGACCGTGTTAGCGAGAAGAGGAATACCACGCAAAATTCCCTTGAATTGGTTCATTCCCGGATTGTAAATTGTCTTATTTCTGATCACTGAGGCTGATAATCCCGGCTTACACTCACGTAAGCCGGGATTATATTTGGAATATAATATATCGATGTGAAAATATCTATGCAAAATATCGGTACAGATGTGTTTAAATCAAATCTCTCACCAGTTCCAGAGCTGCCTCGTCGGCAACCAGGGTGAAGTCGGGATGCAGCTGCAGGATGGAGCCGGGAGCCTGGGGCTTGATGGAGCCAAAGAAGCAGTCCTTCACAGCCTGAGCCTTGCCTGCGCCGTTGCAGACCAGCAGAACCCGCTTGGCCTTCATGATGGAGCCGATGCCCATGGTGTAGGCATGGGTGGGAACATCCTCACGCTTCTCGAAGAAACGCTGGTTGGCGTCGATGGTGGAGTCGGTCAGCTTCACGTGGTTGGTGCCGTTGACGAATTCGTCGCAGGGCTCGTTGAAGCCGATGTGGCCGTTGGGGCCCAGGCCCAGCAGCTGCAGGTCAGCGCCGCCGAAGGCATCGATGACAGCATCATAACGGGCGCACTCAGCAGCAGCGTCGGGGTTGGTGCCGTCGGGAATATTGCAGTTGGCCTGGTCGATGTTCACATGATCGAACAGGTTGGTGCGCATGAAGTAGGCATAGCTCTGGTCATGGTCCTTGGTCAGGCCCACATACTCGTCCAGGTTGATGGTCTTGACCTGGGAGAAGTCCAGCTCGCCGGACTCATACTTGGCGATCAGCTCCTTGTAGGTGCCAACAGGGCTGGAGCCGGTGGCCAGGCCCAGAACGCAGTCGGGCTTCAGGTGGATCTGGGCGGCGATGATGTTGGCAGCCTTGCGGCTGACATCGGCGTAATCCTTGGCAACGATCAGTCTCATTTTAGTCTCTCCTTAATATAATAATTTGGTTTTTTGCATTCCATGGGAGCGTGTTGTGACCGGAGGATTTATCGGTTTACCGAACCGGCCATACGACGATAAGTATGACGAATGCCGCGGACAGCGATGGAGTAGGCCTGGATATTTTCCGGAAGAGCCATACCGCCGTAGCCTGCATCACCCAGATGATGGATATCCGTGCCGGTCATTTTGCACATCAGGGCGATCTGACGGATGGTGGCAATGTCTGCGCCCTCCTGGGAAGTTCCGATGGCCGTAATTGTCAGGCATCCAAGACTGTGAGCGTGATTTACCAGCTCTTTTACATATTCCATAGTAATACCGGGAACGGTTCCTGGAGCAGGCAGCAGGATGATATCCGCACCAGCATCGGCAAAGGCGGAAATATCCTCCTTGGTAATGATCTTTTCCGCACCCTCTGTCAGAATACCGGAAGCGTGCATTTTTCCTGCGGCAAGGATGATTTTATCTCCGAATGCCTGCTTATAACGCTTCAGAGTCTGTTCAATGGCTTCATTGGTAACGCCGATACCGGGATTGCCGGTAAGCAGAATGAAATCGACTCCCAGGGCCACGGCTTTTTCCGCGTTCTCCATGGTGGCCTTTCTACCATTGGTCATAGCCCACATATTCTCATCAGGATCCTCTGAGGAAAGTACCTGTTCCACAGGTTCCAGATTGATGCCGATTGGGCGGCCTGTCAGTTCCTTGAGTTTGCGGATTACCAGATCGGGCTCCGTTTTCGGCAAGCCCTGAATATGGGGCTTTTGTACATCAAACATATTCAGCAGCAAAATATCCGCACCCATGGCGGCCGCGAATTCCGCGTTGGTGATATCGCCCAGCATGGGCATGATGGCACCGATCGTCTCACAGGCAATGGTTCGCCCCTCGGAACCGGCAATGGCTGCAAGCAGCTCGTCACGGGACATTTTCGCAAAGTCAGAGCTTTGGCAGTCGAGAATTCGTTTCATATAGCACCTTCCTTTCTAAATATAAATATACCATAGAATTTGATAAATAACAACTGATATTTTGTTTTCAATAATCAAAATATAAAAAATTTAATAGTAGAAATAGACAAAATATTTATATGTATGCTGGTTGATATGCCGAAAAAGAGGAACAGAATAGAGTAAATATTGACAAAATATGAACTTAAGTTTATTCTTGTATATATATCTTCTTAAATGGGTCAGCATGTTTTATTCATTAACGATTTATCAATTTTGAAAGGAAGTAGTATACTATGGGATTCTTTGACAAACTGTTCGGCAAGAAGCTGGAAGGAATTTATGCACCCATCGCCGGCAAGGCTGTGGCTATCACTGAAGTTCCCGACCCCACCTTTGCAGAAGGTATGCTGGGCAATGGCATCGCCATTGAACCCACCGACGGCAAGGTGTACGCACCCTGCGACGCAACGGTTGACATGATGTTCGACACCGGCCATGCTGTCAGCATGACCACCGAATCCGGCATTGAGATTCTGGTCCATGTGGGCCTGGAGACTGTGGGCCTGGAGGGCAAGCCCTTCACCGTTCACGTTCAGAACGGCGACAAGGTCAAGAAGGGTCAGCTGCTGATCGAGGCAGATCTGGAGGCCATCAAGGCTGCCGGCCTGCCCACCATTACCCCTGTGCTGATCTGTAACACCGACGATTATCCCACCTTCAAGACCCATGTGGGCACCGCTGTGACCAATGCCGATCTGGTCATTGAGCTGGGTAAGTAAGGAGTACAAAATGAAAACTGGTATTGGTCTTCCTGTTTTCTCCGGTGTGTCCATCGGTCCCGCGGTTGTTTACCGCAAGTCCGAGCGCACCCTGCCTGTCTCCTCCGGCGATCCCGCCATTGAGCAGGCCAAGTTTGATGCCGCTGTGGTAACCGCCAAGGAGCAGCTGGCTGCCCTGTTTGAAAAGGCAAAGATCGAGCTGGGCGAGGAAAAGGCTGCCATTGTGGAAGTGCAGCTGTTGATGCTGGACGATCTGGATTATCTGGACGGCGTTACCGCCGCCATTGAGGACGGTGCCGCTGCCGCCCTCGCCGCGCTGGACACCGGTGAGGAATTTGCCCAGGTCTTTGCTGCCATGGACGATGAGTATATGAATGCCCGCAGTGCTGACATCCGGGACATGTCCCACCGTCTGTACGATATCCTCTGCGGCAACACCGGCTTCCAGCTGCCCGAAGGCGAATTTTTGCTGGTTGCCGAGGATCTGGCTCCTTCCGAAACCATCCAGCTGCCCAGAGAGCGGATTCTGGCCTTCGTGACCCGTGAGGGGTCCTCCTCCAGCCATACCGCCATTCTGGCCCGTACCCTGAACATTCCCTCTTTGGTTCAGGCGAATATTGAACTGGAAGATGCTGAAAACTGCGCCGTTTTGGCTGTTGACGGCTTCACCGGCAACTGGTACATGGATCCCGACGACGAGACCATGGCAATGCTGAAGGCAAAGCAGGCAGAAGCCGCCGCCGACCGGGCTGCTCTGGAAGCTTACCGGGGAAAGGAAAGCATCACCAAGTCCGGCAAGAAGATTCTGCTGGCCGCTAACATCGGCAGCCCTGAGGATGCCGAAGCTGCCGTGGCCGCCGACTGCGAAGGCGTTGGTTTGATGCGAAGCGAATTCCTGTATCTGGGCCGGGACACCCTGCCCACGGAGGATGAGCTGTTCGAAGCTTACAAGAAGGTTGCTGAGATCATGGGCGACCGTCCCGTGGTCATCCGCACCCTGGACATCGGCGCTGACAAGCAGGTTTCCTACCTGGGTCTTGAGAAGGAAGAGAATCCCGCTCTGGGCCTGCGCGGTCTGCGGATCTGCCTGACCAGAGAAGAAATCTTCCGTCCCCAGCTGCGTGCCATCCTGCGGGCTTCTGTTTACGGCAACCTGCTGGTGATGTTCCCCATGGTGGCTTCCGTATGGGAACTGAAGGCTGCCAAGGCTCTGTGTGCCATCCTGCGCAAGGAACTGGAAGATGAGGGTATCGAAACCAGGGAAGTGCCCATCGGCGTCATGGTGGAAACTCCCGCCGCTGCGGTTCTGGCCCACGAGCTGGCCAAGGAAGCTGCCTTCTTCTCCGTCGGCACCAACGATCTGACCCAGTACACCCTGGCGGTGGATCGTCAGAACGCCAAGCTGGACAAGTTCTATGATCCTTACCATCCCGCCCTGATGGCACTGCTGGCCCACATTGCCAAGTCTGCCAACGAGGCCGGCATCTGGGCCGGTATCTGCGGTGAGCTGGGCGCTGACCCCAAAATGACCGAGAAGTTCATTGAAATGGGCTACACCGAGCTGAGTATGGCTGCAGGCCGGATCTTGGAGGCCAGAAAGATCGTCTGCGAGTCTGAACTGTAATCAACATGAAAGTGAGGAAATAATCCATGAAAGAATTCAAGCACGTAATCTCCGATCCCCTGGGTATGCACGCCCGTCCCGCCGGTATGCTGGTAAAGGCTGTCGCTCCCTTCGCATCCAAGGTCACCATCACCGCCCCCACCGGCAAGGCTGACGCCCGCCGCTTGATGGCTCTGATGAAGCTGGCCGCCAAGCAGGGCATGGAGCTGACTGTCACCGTGGAAGGCACTGACGAGGAGAAGGCAGCAGCTGAGCTGCAGGCTTTCCTGAGTGCAAATCTGTAAGTTTATTCAGGCCCTATTGGCCGTCGTGGGCCGGCGGCTTGGATATAATAAGGCAAAAGACAAATTAAGGAGGAAATTTTCTATGATGAAATATCTGCAGAAGCTGGGCAAAGCTATGATGCTGCCCGTTGCTGCACTGCCCATCTGCGGTATTCTGATGGGTCTGGGCTATGCCCTGGCTCCCGCAGCTATGGGTGCTGCCGGCGCTACCGAGGGCTTCGCATACGTTCTCGGTGTTTTCCTGATCAAGGCAGGCGCTGCCCTGATCGACAATATGGCTATCCTGTTCGCAATCGGTGTTGGCGTTGGCCTGGCTAAGGACAATGACGGCACTGCCGGTCTGGCTGGTATGGTCTCCTACCTGATGATCACCACTCTGCTGAACCCCGGCACTGTCAGCACCATCGCTCCCGGCATGATCGCTTCCGAGATCAACCAGGTTGCTTTCTCCAAGATCGGCGGCAACGCCTTCATTGGTATCCTGGCTGGTATTGTCGGCGGCATCTGCTACAACAAGTTCAAGGGCACCAAGCTGCCTGACGTGCTGGCATTCTTCAGCGGCAAGCGCTCCGTTGCTATCGTTACCGCTGTTGTCTCCATCATTGTTGCCGCTATCCTGCTGTTCGTATGGCCCGTGATCTTCGGCGGCCTGGTTGCTCTGGGTAACGCTATTGTCGGTCTGGATGCTGTTGGCGCAGGTATCTATGCTTTCCTGAACCGTCTGCTGATCCCCACCGGTCTGCACCACGCTCTGAACAACGTTTTCTGGTTCGATACCATCGGTCTGGGCGACCTGTCCGCTTACTGGGGCGCTAAGACCTCTGCTGATATGGGCTGGTCCGTCGGTATGTACATGGCTGGTTTCTTCCCCTGCATGATGTTCGGTATCCCCGGTGCTGCTCTGGCTATGATCCAGACCGCTAAGCCCGGCAAGAAGAAGAACGCTATCGGTATCGTTGGCGCTGCTGCAGTCTGTGCATTCATCTGCGGCGTTACCGAGCCCTTCGAGTTCGCATTCATGTTCCTGGCATTCCCCCTGTATGTTGTCTATGCTGCTCTGTACGGCATCTTCACCACCATCACTGTTGCTCTGGGCTTCCGTGCTGGTTTCTGCTTCTCCGCTGGCGCAACTGACCTGATCTTCTCCGCTTCTCTGCCCGCAGCTGCCAACACCTGGCTGATCCTGCCCCTGGGCGCTGCTGCTTTCATTGTCTTCTACTTCGTGTTCAAGTTCGCTATCACCAAGTGGGATCTGAAGACCCCCGGCCGTGAAGACGATCAGGAAGGCGAGCTGAAGATCGAGCTGGCAAACGATGACTACACCACCATGGCTCAGATCATTCTGGAAGGCCTGGGCGGTAAGGAGAACGTTACTTCCATCGACCATTGCATCACCCGTCTGAGACTGGAAGTTAAGGATCGTCTGCTGGTTGACGAGAAGAAGATTAAGTCCTCCGGTGCTTCTGGCGTCATCCGTCCCGGTAAGACCGCTGTTCAGGTTGTTATCGGTCCCAAGGTTCAGTTCGTTTACGAAGAGTTCAAGAAGATCGCTGAGTAAGCGTCTTTGCGTTTGCTGCGGCCCACGCGGTATAACGCAAATCAGGCCCCATAAGGGTGCCTAATTAGAACTGAAGAATAGAAAGCCCCCTTATGTAGTCTTCTGACTCACATAAGGGGGCTGTTTTTCGTATTGAACAGGTGGAAACCGAGCTGCATTTAGAAATGAAAAGACACACCTTCCTTCCTGCAAGCAGAAAGGAAGGTGTCATGGTAAATAGGTAAAAGAGGCGGTTTAGGGAGGTAATAGTAGTATGACAAAGACAGGAAAGAAAGAGGAGTAACTATGGCACCTATTTACCGAAAAAATCAAAGTTATGTGTACATCTTTGCTTACTAACAATATTAAGGGATTTTCTGCCAAAAGTCAACAATAAATCATTATTAATGTCGAGTATAGATAATAGACCGATTGAATCGATGACGATATATTGAAAATGAGACAATACAGGAGTTAGATTCCTGCTGCATTTCATACTGATTGGATTCCAATAGACAAATACTACGGTTTATTATACAATAAATAGGAGGACTTAAGGCAGTATCAAAATTTGATGCTGACTATAAATATGATAGGTAAACCAGAAAGGAGAACGTATAAATACAGAATACCAAAACTGTAAGAGACTAAGGCTGAGGATCAAAAGAGAATGATCCCGATTAGCCACTAAAAAGAAGGGGAGCAGAATGAAAAAAATACGGATTGTTTTCTTTGATGTGGATGGTACTCTGATTGATATGCAGAAAAAGCAGATTTCCGAGAAAACTCTCGAGGCGCTCCGGCGGCTCAGGGAAAACGGTGTTCTGATCTGCATGGCGACCGGCAGACCTCCTGCCAGTCTGCCGAAGATTGATGGCGTGGAATTTGATGCCTATCTCACATGCAACGGTTCTCTGTGTTACAGCGGCCAGGATGTTATTTTTAGTGATCCGATTCCTGCGGAAGATGTTCAGAAAGTTATTCGCAACGCAGCAGAGCTGGGTAGACCTGTTTCTGTTGCTACCGGAAAGCGTCTTGCGGCCAATGGTACAGATGTGGATCTGGCGGATTATTATTCTCTTGCAAATCTGGAGCTGACTGTTGCGGAGGATTTTTCTGAAGTATCCCGGCAGGATGTCTATCAGGTTATGCTGGGATGCAGGGAGAAAGATTATCCCTCTATTCTAAAGGGCGTTTCCGGGGCCAGAATCACGGCATCCTGGGACCGTGCGGCGGATGTTATCCCTATAAACAGCGGAAAGGGAACCGGCATTCAACAGATACTTACGCATTACCATCTGAGTAAAGAAGAGGCCATTGCCTTTGGCGATGGTAATAACGATATTGAAATGCTTCAGTCGGTCGGTACCGGGGTGGCAATGGAAAATGCGTCTGCCCAACTGAAAGCTATTGCAGATGATGTATGCGGTCATGTTGTGGAGGAGGGGATTTATCATTATTGCATTCAGCACGGTTTAATATAGGACAAAGTTGTTCCCCATGAGGAGCGCTGGATTATATCAGCTTTTTACGGAGAATACTGAAAATATCTCAAACGATAAGGTGTTTCCTCTTCGGAAGCACCTTTTTTCCTTGTGAGCACGAAAGCCAATCACCATCCACGCGTATTTATGGATTCGGGTTAAGCCGAAGAAGACACCATGTTGTGCAGTTCATCTAGCCCATGTTTAGACCGTTTTTTACCAATTATTTTTCAACTCAATACAAAAATATCGTTTGGAAACGTTTACATTATACAAATATTTGCTGTAAACAAGACAGGTTTTGGAAGAAATGCTCAAAACCAGACAACTTTATTAAGAAATTGTAAAAATTTGTTGAGTTTGTGGCAAAGATTTGGTATATTTTAGATGCTGGGTGTGCTACGGCACAATCACGGAAATATATTTTATTAAGAGGAGAAGATCATTATGAAGCGTATTCTGTCTCTGGTTCTCGTCGTTGTTATGGTCGCTGCCATGCTCGTTGGCTGCGGTCAGAAGACCGAAAGCTGGAAAGTCACCTGTCCCTGGGCACCCTCCGGTGTTGCCTCCATGGTAAGCCAGAAGGTCGCAGCTAAGGCTGTCGATTACTCCGAGTCCATCAACCTGGTTGCTGAAGCC
>JAGBAI010000016.1 GCA_017939025.1 Oscillospiraceae bacterium | reverse complement strand
GACATGAGCATAGAGACCTCCTTTTCTGTGTTGTAGGGGTACATTCATTGTAAAGGATTTTGTCTCTATGCTCAACTTTTATTTTGACATGGCTTTGGGGCCAGGCTCATCGCCTGACCCCAACATTTATTATAGAACCTGAATTCTCATGGAATTTTCGAAAAGGGCACCGCTTTTTTATTGGAGTTTTCAGAAAATTATCAAATAAATTTGAGCCGGACATTTTGGAGCAACTGCTCCAGGATGTCCGGCTTTTTTGTTTTTCAGAAGGGAGGACGAAAAATGGCACAGTCATTAAAAAGGGCACCGGCAAAGCGCCGCCGTGTTGTAAGAAGAGAATTACACCAGAACGGCGGCGGTATGCCACTCCGCCTAAAGAGACAGAGAGAAAAATATGCAGCAGATCCGAACTCTGTATCGGATGCCCTTTCCCGGCTTCCGGCTTTATTTGCTGGGGCAGCGGTGAGGACTGTCTGCGGTCACGATATATGAAATTACAAAACAGGGAGGAACCGAAATGATCACAATCATTCTGAATCATCACAATAAGTACGCCGAGGTAGATATGCCTGCCATGTATGAAGAACTGCAGCTGGCTCTCTGGAAGCTGGGATTGGACCGGGTGCCGGAGAAATACACTTTACAGGACTTGGAAGCAACCTTCCGCTACCAGTCTCCGCTGGAGTATTTTGTGCTGCGGCTGCTGGAAGGGGAGATGAACCTGCTGGATGCGGTGTCTGCCATTTACACTGTGATCGCACCGCCCCGACCGATCATGGCTCAGGTACAGATCCTGTCCAGCGGATTTCACTCTATTACAGAACTGCGGCAGGAAATAGACCGGATGATCAAAAGCTCCGCTCAGTTTGGAAGCACCTGCTTCTTTCCTGTACGGGGGTGGCTTGTCGGGCTGAATGGCGAGATGGAACCGGCCAGAGATGCCGTAATGCTCCAGCACGCGGATGTAATAGGCGAAGCGGTTCAGCGGATGCAGTCGTGGATCATCCATGACATGGCACTCTGCTTTGCGGACACCGAGACGGATGCAGAAGAATCTCTGTTTCAGAAGATACTATCCGCCAGATGGTCAGTAGAGAAACGAGGAAGAAAGCTGTATGGACGTATCGATCTGCTGCTGACAGAAGACCTGACTCCAGAGGAGCAGGAAGCGTTGGAAGAAAAGACCAGACGGATCACGACACAGGATATGGCTCTGCGCCTGGATCGCTGGTCGGTGCTGACAGATAAGGGGATTCTTTATATCAACTTCGGTACCGGCAGAGAAAAAGTTTTTGATGTAGATGAAGGACAGGAAGCCGATTTTGACAGCAACAGCGACGAGTGCTGCATCTGCCCGGAATGCGAAGCCCGGCTCAAGAAGTACGGTAACATATCCGCAGAGGACATCTCGGATGTGGAGTGGCTGGATTTCCTGATTGTTGGGGAGCATACACTGCCTCGTCCTATCGACATTTCAGATTTGGAGGATACAGATGAGTAAGGCACCAACACCCCGTGAAGCTGCCCAGATCCGGCTCAGTTATCCGCCCGGTACCCGAATTGAACTGGAACTCATGGTAGATGCTTATGCGGTGCCACCGGGAACCAGAGGTACTGTTGACCATGTAGATGACATGGGAAATGTCCACACAAAGTGGGACAATGGCAGAACACTTTCCGCAATCCCCGGAGTTGACAACTTCCGAAAGCTGACAGCACAGGAACTTTAGGAGGAACAGCAGGGGATGGCAGTTCCGAAAATGGAGGCACAGTCTCTATGAGCATCCGGAATACGACAATAACCCAACTGCGGCAGATGGCGGATCAGGAAGGACTTGTCTTGCAAGGCTGTGGTGGTTCGCTGCAGGAGTGGCAGGATGGTATCAATCAGCTTCTGACAGAGGAAGGAATCCTGCAAGGTGGTATGCTCTTGTTATGCACAACTGTCAAAACTATGGTTTGAAGGATGAAGCCGGTTATACTGTAGTTCAAATTATGCATAGGGGCTTGTGTGGCGGATGGAATATAGATACGGATGCAGATTTTTCTCCCGCCATCCTGTGCGGTTTGTTCTCTTTTTGCAGGTATATGGAGCAGGAAAACGAGTTTGTAGTTGTATGAGAGCAGCGTACAAACTTGTTTGGTCTGTTCTAAAGTTATCTGACTGCGGATTGACATAAACTACTACCCATGATATCATTAGAATATCTTAGAAAAAGGGTGAGATTATGGAAATTCTTGTTCTGTGTATTGCCTTTGGCGCATCTATTGTGGGTGCTATCTGTGGTATCGGCGGCGGTGTGATCATCAAGCCTCTGCTGGATGCTTTTGGAATTGCCAGTGTTGCGGAAATCAGCTTCCTGTCAGGCTGTACTGTGCTGAGTATGTCTTGCTATTCCGTAGTGAAGGCACTGGCTGCAAAGGAAAGTCTGGTGAAATTCCAGACCGGTACACCGCTTGCCATCGGTGCTGCCATTGGCGGTATTCTGGGCAAAAACCTGTTCTCCATGCTCCGGGCTATGGCTGCACAGCCGGAACGGGTGGGCGGTTATCAGGCGGTGTGTCTTGCTATTGTTACTGCAGCAACCCTCGTGTACACGCTGAACAAAAAACACATCAAAACCATGCAGGTTAAGAATCCTCTGGTTTGCATTGCGGTAGGTTTGACCTTGGGCATCATGTCCAGTTTCCTTGGTATTGGTGGTGGCCCCATCAATCTGGTGGTGCTGTATTTCTTCTTCTCCATGGAAACCAAAGAGGCTGCCCAGAACAGTTTGTACATCATTCTGATCTCTCAGATCACCAGCCTGCTGACCAGCATTGTAACAGCCAGCGTTCCTCAGTTCCATGTCAGCTGGCTGATCGTCATGGTCCTTGGTGGCATTGGCGGCGGTATGGTGGGAAGAAAGCTGAACAAAAAACTGAACACCGCAATGGTGGATAAGTTGTTTGCTGTATTGATTTTGGTAATCATTGGTATCAGCTGCTACAACGCATGGCGCTTCCTCAAATAAGTGAAAATGGTATATCCAGGCGCACCGGATCAGCAACCGGTGCGCCTTTCTTTTATTGAAATTACGACGGAATCGATTTTTTGTACAATCTAAAGAAATGGTAAAGAATGTTAAAAACGACAAAGGTTTGGTAAAGAATGCGTTAGTCATATTGTGGCAAAAATTGGTATCTGCTATACTGAATAATGTCGAAAGTGCTACGGCACAATCACGGAAATATTTTTTATTAAGAGGAGAAGATCATTATGAAGCGTATTCTGTCTCTGGTTCTCGTCGTTGTTATGGTCGCTGCCATGCTCGTTGGCTGCGGTCAGAAGACCGAAAGCTGGAAAGTCACCTGTCCCTGGGCACCCTCTGGTGTTGCCTCCATGGTAAGCCAGAAGGTCGCAGCTAAGGCTGTCGATTACTCCGAGTCCATCAACCTGGTTGCTGAAGCCATCAAGGGCGATGCAGCTACCGTCAACACCTGGATTGCTGACACCAAGGCTAACGACCCCGAGCTGGTTTTCGTTGGTGAGGGCCTGCTGTCCATCACTGAAATTCTGGACCCTGCCAAGATGCAGTTTGGCTACGAGGACTTCGTGTTCGTTGAGAACCTGTACTCCTCTGTTTTCGTTCTGTCCGCTGATGCTACTCTGAACATCAAGAACATCGCTGACCTGGAAGCTTATGTTGCTGCCGGCAACCCTGTTTCCGTTGCTGTTAACGGCGCTACCGGTTCCGAGGCATTCCTGGCTGCCGCACTGTTCGGCTCCATGGGCGCTGGCGACCAGCTGAAGCTGACTCCCTACCAGTCCGCTGCTGAGGCCGCTCAGGCTGTTGCCAAGGGCGAGACCAACTTCGCCGTTTCCCATCAGTCCCAGATTCTGGAAACCTATCAGCAGGGTGGCGTTACCATCCCCTGTGCATTCGACGACGCTGCCATCGAGAATGGCCCCTTCGCCGGTGTTGAGGGCGTTGGCGCTTCCGGCTATCCCTTCTTCCGTAACCGCTGCTTCGTCATGGCTCGCAAGGGTACCGATGCTGCAAAGGCTGCTGAGCTGAAGGAGCTGTACGGCAAGATCCTGGCCGACGAGGAAGTTACCACCTGGCTGAACGAGACCATGCTGCTGGAAGTTGACACCATGAGCGTTGCTGATGTGGAAGCTCACATCGAGAACGTTAAGGGCATCGTCAACGAGTACAAGGATATCGTTGCTGGTTAATTCCTGAACCGCCTGCGGGGAATGGGATCGGGCTCCGTCCCATCCCATTCCCCGCTTTTTTGTTGGCATCTCTAAGAACGTCCTGTTTCCTATGCTTTGAACTGCATACGGTTGATTCGGACATCAAGAAACAGTTCTTAATGAATGCCATTTTTCTCACAATTCTAAGGAGGCGTTTCTTCCAAGTGAAAAACTTTATTGCAAATGCCGAGAAGAAGCTGGATGCCTGGGGCGAGAAGCTGGAAAAGATCAACATCTCTTATCCCTCCGACCTGGTCACCGGCATTCTTTTCCTGGTGGTTTCCATTGTGATCCTGCTGATCATGCCCCAGCAGGTGGTCGTTTCTGAAAAGGACGTAGTGAACGGCCGTGCATTCCCCACCATGCTGGCTTATCTGATGATGGCCATGAGTGTGCTGATGACCGGCAGCGAACTGGTGAAGCTCATCACCAAAAAGCCTCTGACCATGAAGACTGTGAATGCTTTGGCAGAAGTGAAGGCTCTGACGATTATCGCCATTCTGCTTGTCACCTATCTGCTTGCCAAGCTTACGGATCTGTTTGTCATTGGCGGTCTGTTCTGCGCCGTTGCATTCCTGGTGTACTTCCGCTGCAAAAAGAAGTCTTACTATGCCATTACCATCAGTGCTGCTGTGCTGATCTGGGTGGTATTCCGTTTCGTTCTGAACGTCAGTTTCTAAGGAGGAGGTTCTGAAATATGGATATGCTGCAATATATCGGACCTGCTTCCGGTCTGCTGTTTACTTTGGAGAACATCCTGTGGATCAACCTGGGCGTTCTCATCGGCGCTATTTTCGCCGCCATCCCCGGCCTGAGCGTTATCCTCTGCATCATTCTGTTCCTGCCTGTTACCTATAGTATGTCTGCCATTCCCGGCATGATGTTCCTGCTGGGCATCTATTGCGCGGGTGGTTACGGCGGATCGGTGTCTGCCATTCTGATCAATACCCCCGGTACTCCTCACGCTGCTGCCACCATGATGGACGGCCATCCCATGTCCAAGCAGGGCCGTACCAAGGCTGCTTTGAAGATCGCCCTGTATGCTTCCACCTTCGGCGGTATCTTCTCCGCTCTGGTGCTGCTGTTCCTGGGTCCCCAGGTGGCAAAGATCTCCGCAATGCTG
>JAGBAI010000152.1 GCA_017939025.1 Oscillospiraceae bacterium | reverse complement strand
TTGAAACCGATGACCAGATCGTCTGCTTCGTTGAAGGTATCGATGTTTTCTGTTGCGGACAGTACCCTCACATGATTCTGCCGCAGGTAATCGATGTATAGGGCAGTCTGTGTGCGGTGCCGCCCAAGGCGGGACAGGTCTTTGACGATGACTGCATCGATCAGTCCGGCATCCACTGCTTCTGTCAGCTGCTCAATACCGTCGCGGTCAAAGTGCATACCTGAAATATTATCGTCGCAGGACTCGCCCACAATCGTATGCCCATGGCTGAGAGCATAGCTTTCGATAATGCTTCTTTGATTCAGCAGGGAATTGAGTTCTTCATCTTCATCACGAGACAGGCGGTAGTAAAGCCATACTCTCATAGTCTTTTCTCCTTTCCGCTTATGGTTCTACGTTCGTAGCACACACCATAGCACATAGTTTTTGGAATAGCTAGCGGGAATATGCTATGCGGCATCAGATTCTACCTTATCGACAAAACTGTCTTCTGGAATTGCCGCTGGATCATCCACCGCCAGGTAATCCCGGACAATGGTTTTAAGAAAGGTCTCGAAGTGCGAGTCCTTCCCTACATAGGAAAATGTGACGCTTACAATGGGATTCTTCTTTGCGATAGGCATTACCTCCATAAAATAATTGCGGCAGCAGATCACATGGTCTGCTGCCAATTCTGTTCTTCTTCGTATTCATATTCTTTATCCATCTCAGCAAGGAACTCTTTGAATTCTTCTTCCTCCTGAATGGATTGCTCCTCCTCTTTTTCTTTCTCTGCCAGTGCGCCGATGATTCCTGCGGCGAGACCGATGACGGCTCCTAGGTTGGACGCAGCCTGCTGGGCTCCGATCTTCTTTCTCTGCTCATCCGGGTCATCGGAGTTGCTATCGATCAGCCCGCCAAGTGCAGAAGCAGCCCGCAGGCCAGCACCGACAGCACTGCCGACAGGACAGATGCCCTGGCGACCTTCTTCAGAATGCGCTGCTCCAAACGCTGGGCCGTATCTTCCATAGCCTTGAGACTGTCGGAGAGCATTTTCGATGTATCGGTAGAAAACTTTTCTCTCGTTTTCCCATCCTGTTGCAGTGTGCTGCGGATGGTTGCCAGAGTGTCCTGCTTCTCCGCTTGCAGAAGCTGCCGCTGCCGAACCTGCATCTGCTCCAACTCCTTCCGGGTGGACAGCAGGCTGATCAGGCGGTACAGGGTAGGCTGGAACTCCACGGCCTGCTCCAGCAGTTTTATTCCGTTCTCCAACCATTCTTTCGGCACTGTGTACACGACTGGCGGGTAGGGTGCTTCTTTGATTTCTTCCATCGCCTGACCGTTGCTCTGGATGAAGTCTTCCAGCCAGGTATTGTTCTCGGATTGTGAATTCATATTCGATATTCTCCTTTAAGTATTTATCATCATGTAGTTTATTGCACCGGCATTTCATTCCGCTGGGACAGGAGAAAGTGATATGCTTCCGTTCTTCTGTCCAGAGGACTTTGTACCCGGAACGATTCATCAGTTTTATAAAATCCTCGCGACTGCAGCTTTTCTCCATCGCTTTATTGATGTCGTACATCAGACGGAACTTCCAGCTTTGATTTCTCCGGGCGGCACGGTATTCCCGCGGGGAAAGTTTTCTGCCGCCCTTTTGATAGGGCGGCAGGATGCTCAGGTTATGTTCCTTGCAGATCTTGTCACTGATGCTGCGAAGCTGACGCAGAGTGCTGGGATCTTGGCGGAGCTTTCGTCCGTCTACAAAGCTGACGGAGTTGATTACAAAGTGGGAATGGATGTGCTGGGCATCGCAGTGGGTGCAGATCTGCACCTCATATCCCGGCCATGCTTTCTCTGCAAACGCTCTTGCAATCTCATGCACCTGCTGGGGAGTGATATTCTCCCGGGGATGAAAGGACTGAACGTACTGGTAGAAGTTGATGCCGTCCATTTTGTTGTAGGCAGCCTTCGTTGCCAGAAACTCCGTGATGGCATTGCCTCCGTCACAGTTGATACCGCTTACCAGTTTCTGCTGGGATTGCTCGTCCCAGGTTTTCTGTTCCTGAGCACAGTATTTCATCACAGTAACCATGGCACCGAGGTGCTGCTTCTTTTCCTTGATGTATGTGACTGTCGCCATCAGCTACCTCTGCCAATGCGGTAGACTTCTTCGTAGAGCTTCCGCTGCCAGTCGATGACTTCGCTGAAATTATAGGAGCGGAACACGCCTGCGTTGATCTTCATAGCAATCTGGTTCATGTTGGTTCCGATCCGTTTCAGTTCTGACACTACAGGTTTTATATCCTCAGCTACATGAATCTCCGTGCTGAGAGCTGCGGTAACCAGATAGTCCGTCAGAGTCATATCCGCTTCGGATGCTTTCCTGAGAATGGCTTCTTTCTCTGATGGTGTGACCCGGATGGTCACGGTCAGGTTTCGTTTTCTGTTGCTCAATATTACCTCCATTTTCTTAAAAATATGGTTTCCAAGTGGGTCTGGGCTGCTGCCCGGTTCTCCCTTTAGGGGCGGGGGTGCGGCAGGCAGACAGCCAGGCGCTCTGCTTGCCCCGTCGTCGGAGCGACGGGAATTTCTCACCGCCGCTTCTCAAACCGTCGGCACTCGATAATCACCGCACGGTGACTCTGTTTGCAATCGTGTGTACATCTCAGGCACAGCCTGTTATAAACTATCCTGCATTTGTCCGTCAGAAAGAAAGCCAGCGCCTGCTTTCTGCGTTTGCTCATTCTGGGCATTTCTCACCTCCTTCTGCCTTGGGTCGTTTTACGGGGCGGTTTTGACGGTTTCCTGCGCCCAAACGCCGCTTAATTTTAGGGAATGGTATCCCAACCCTATCCTTTTACGAAAGCCCCGCAAATCGCTGACAGCGGGGCACATTTTGCATGGACTTCCCATAGTGCCGCAACAGCGGTGTATGTTTGTTGCGATAGGCGCTGATTTTTATGTGTGTTTCCAGCTACAGATTCCGTTTCCGCTAGAACCGCAATGCTTTTTGAAATTTGCTTCCAGTGACTTTTGCAGTGTCACAGCAGAGATAGAAAACAGTTTTTCAGTGTCATGCAACACCTGCGCTGCTCTTCTGCGACGGATACTCTGCCACAAGTTTTTCCTAGCACCGCAACGGATTTTGGAATTGCGTAACGCCTGCCACACATAAAAATCACAATACACCGTCTGCGATGAGCTGCGCTTTCTCCCGGTAGAGACACAGCAGACGCTTTGACTTTCCGTTGATGCGAACCGATCTTGTGTTCTGTCCTGCACTTGTAAAAATAAGATCTTCCTCCGCCAGTTGTTTTAACAGTGATTTGCAGGAGATGGTGAATGCTTCTCCCTGATCCTCGCACAGCTTCTTCACCGCCCTGTGCGCCAGGTCACTATTCAGATAGAGAAGCGTATCATCTTCATAGCCGATGCAGTTGTTTGGAACAAAATCATGGATCTGATTTCTTGGCAGCAAACTGCATTGGTTGCTTTCTATCAGTGCATAGAGCTTTCGGATGAATTTGTGTGTAGGCTTGTCCTGCACAATGTTGTCTGCCTGTTTCTGGGCAAGATCATAGAGGATATCCTTGAAACGCTTTGCTATGTATTTCATATAATCCTCCGGGATGTTTCCATTGTCTTTCAGAAAGAGCAAAAACATATCCATCCCGATTCGCAGATGAGCAACCGCCTCCGGAACACGACCATGACATTGGATTCCACTTTCCCGAAAGTCATTCCGTCTGGCTTCAAACATGCTTTTCAAAAGAGAAACAAATTCCTTCGCTGTATCGTCCGACACCAGAAAGCGTTCTTTCAACCATTGGATGTAAGCGAACATGCATCTTTGCAATGTACCTCTCTCCGTCTCCCGCTGGAGAGAAGTCAAATATTCCAGATCAATGTCACCATTTTTCAGTTCCAGCGCAAAGTATCTGGCGGTACCGCTTTCCCCAATGTCCGGTGGGAACTCTGCGGTGATGATAGCATTGCCCTGGGGTGGTCGTGCATCCATGGGAGTGGAATCAGCACGGAGACGACCTTTGCCTGTGCGGTCGCCGTAGGCACGCATGATGCTCTGCGCGGTTGCGGTGAGCTTTTGTTCCTCCTGACGGCCTGCGGGATGGAAGTCATCGATGCAGGTCAGCACATCTTTCAGTGTGAATGCGTTATGCAGGATGCTGTTGGTGGTATCCCGAAATGACAAAGGCAGCTCCGTTCCTGTGAACCTTCCGAAGAAGGACAGGAACAGAGCTGCTAAGGTACTTTTCCGGGAGCCGGTCTTGCCTACGAGGAACAATACGAACTTGGGTTCGCAGCCTGCCAGCTTCAGGAAATGATTCAGCGGTGTCAGGAAAGTAAATGCCAGCAGAGGAAGCAGGATTTCATCCGGTGCAAAGGAATCCTGCATCAGGCAGGACACAACCTGCACATCCAGATAATCATATTCCTGCTCCATCCGGTAGCCCTGCATCTTTCCGGGAAGATGCACCGTTAATTTCTCTGCTCCCGGCATGAGGAATTGCCACTCACCAGCGATCTTCTTCCACCCGGTCACTGCATACACCGTTTGATGGTCAGCTTTCTCAGCGGTGGTCTGGATGGCATAGCGGAGACTGTCTTTCACATTCTGTCCCACTTCCAGAATGCAGTTGATGCCCCAGTGTTTTGCCACCCAGTTGAAGTTTCCCAGCTCGTCAGCGGGAATTTCAATCTCTGGCAGTTCCCGTCCGCTCTGATGAATTCCTCTCAGACGGATCCTGGTGGTGGTCTGTGCCCCGTCATCCAGTGTCACCTCGCTGGTGATCCAGGGCATGAAGTTACACAGCTTTTTATCATAGGGTCCCTGTTTGCTGTTTTTGGTTTCCAGCAGACAGTGGTCAATGACTTTGTAGCTGGGCGCATAGGTTGATCGGCTTTCAGTTTTCGATTCGGTCAATATCATTCTCCTTTACAGATTCAAAAGTAAGTACAGCTGATTTTGTACTCCTACTTGAATTGTGGACGGGATTTGATAAAATAATATATGTCATTTACATATAAAAATCATTCCAATGACAAAAAAGAAGGTGACCGTCATGTATGAATCCATCTTTTATATGATCGGCAGGAAGACTATTGAGGTTGGTGGTGAATCCTTTTCTCTGGGAAAGCTGACAGCGGAGGTTCTGAATATCACACCCCAGGAGTATGAGAAAATGCAGACGCTTCTGGAACAGGCGGAGGAAGAACTGTCCCGCTATGCTGATACTTTGGAGTTATCTTACTGGAAGTCTGCCAATGACTGTTACCTGGAACTGGATGCTATACTCTGCACCAGAAGTCTATTCCGGCTTTTGAAACAGAAACCTTCCGTGCTGGAAGAAGCACAGGTTCTGTTTTCTGATTTGGAAGAATTGAAGACCCATGACTTTGATCTTACGGAAGAAGATTACAAGATTCTTAATGCAATGAATCTCTACGAAGAGTGTTTGCAGAACCCCGATGCTTTCGGTGACGAGACATATTGGGAAGCCACGGACGTACGCACTGGGGAGCGTTATCAGTACAGCAGACCACAGCCACCAATTCCTGCACCACCTCCACCGAAGGCAAAGAATCTCCTGATCGTTCCCGGTGATCTGGAACTGAAGCTGGCGGTATATAAACGGGTTTGTGCCGGGTATAGGAATGTCCTGGATGATATTGCCTCTTTCAATATGACGATCCATAACTTTATCAATCTGTTTCTTTCCAAGCTGCATACTCTGAATCCAAACAACTATGCGGCGGCACTCCATGATTTTCTGAACCATCCCAGTGCAGAGAAGTGGATCGCCAATCCTTTCCGGGGGACAGGATTCTACACCAATGCAGATAACGTGACCATGCGCTTTGTTCCCCAGGAGGATGCAGACGGAGAATTTCAAATCTATGAATACTATGAAGCGAAGAATTTACAGACCTTTTTAAAAATGGATTTCTACCGGGGACTGGGTGCAGGACATATCATTCGCCGCTGCCAGTGTTGCAGCCGGTATTTCATGCTGGAAAAAGGCTACCACACAAAGTATTGTGATATGCCCTACCCGGAGGATCCCCGCTATACCTGTCGGCAGATCGGTTACCGCAATACGGGAATGAAGGAAGCTGCTAAGGATAATCCGATGAAGCAATCTCTCCTCCGCTGCTATCAGCGGCTGAATCAGGATGTGAGCCGGGGGAATCTGACTTCCGGGGAGCGGGATATCCTGTACACCAAAGCAGAAGAACTGTACTTTGATGCACGGAAGAATCCCAATATCAGAAACGAGGATTTCGAGAAGTCTCTGGCAACGAAAAACTTATGTCAACTGTGCGGCATTGAACGAAAGTCCGGCAGCGTTGGCAGACCAAAGAAGAAATGAACAGATTGCAAATTCTCCTGTTCCTCGACATAATGGGAAGTATTTTGGACAGTTAATGTGATAGTCTATGGGTGGAGGTGAGCCCATGACCAACGAAGAACTGATTCAAACATACCGCAACGATCCAAGCAACACGGATGCCCTGCATCAGCTTTTTATCCAGAACGAAGGGCTCATCCGAAAAACAGCCAGCGAGGTTGCACACATTTACAGTGCAAAACAGAATGATCAGATAGGGGACTTGATTAGTGAGGGCAATCTGGCACTGCTGGAAGTGATTGTGGGTAACAGCTACGATCCTGCAAAGGGAAAGCTGATGACCTATACCCTACCCTTCATTCGGGGAGCTATGTGCCGGTGGCTTGAAAAGAATCTCGGCACCATGGCTGTTTCCAAACACCAGATGGAAAAGATCCGCCGGGTACAGCAGATGTACTATGAGTACAACTACGATGCTGCTACCATTGCACAGGAATTGAAGATCTCCCCGGAGGAAACGGCACAGCTTCTTCTGCATAACACCCATCCGATCTCTCTGGATGATCTGAAAGCTGCATTGGCGTATGCAGAGGATAATTCTGAGAACGACAATGCATTGCTTATGCCTGCGGCAGAAAATGTAGAGCATATCGTAATGAATGAGATCTGGCTCTCCCTGCTGCCGGAGGTGTTCAACAGCTTGAAAATCAAGGACAGGTACATACTGGGACACTACTATGGTCTGTATGACTGCGAGAAGAAGCCACCGGAGCAGCTGGGACTGGAGTTGGAACTGACGGTGGATGGTGTGTACAAGGCAAGGGATGCGGCTCTCCGTCGGCTGAAGCAGAAGTACCACGGAACTCCTCTGCACCTCTGGCGCAGGGCTTATGTGGACACGAAGTTGGCAGCTCTGAAAGGTTTATAATCAAAAAGCGCAACTGGACAGTACCGAACTGTCAGTTGCGCTTTTCGTATGTTTTAGAGATAGATTAGAGGCAGAACCAATATACTTGACCGCAAATGCAAGAAAGGGAAACTGTCGCAATGCGCAAGATAAAAATCTCCAGTACATTTAGCAGACAAATATGGATTTACTGGTCCTTCCTTCTGCCAAACCTGCTGGGTGTCCTGTATTTCTCTCTGCTTCCCATGCTGCAGGTGCTGCTGCGCTCTTTTCAAAGTGCTATTGGCGGAAAATGGGTAGGTATTCGAAATTATGCAGTGGTTTTGAACAACACAGCTTTTCGACTGGCTGTTATGAACACGGGTAAATTCATTGCTGTGTGCATTCCGCTGCTGATTACGATTTCGCTTGCACTGGCTGTGTTGATATACGCAATACCCATGGTTGGCAGTACCCTTCGCAGCATCTTTCTGATGCCCATGGCTGTTCCAGCGGCATCGGTGGTACTGGTGTGGAAAGTGCTGTTCCATGAAAACGGTCTGATCAATGGTGCCTTGCTTACATTTTGCGGCACCGGAGTCAACTGGATGGGATCTAATGCAGCCTTCTGGATGCTGGTGATCAGCTATCTTTGGAAAAATCTCGGATACACCATGATCCTCTGGACTGCGGGCTTGTCAGCAATCCCAGAAAGTATCTATGAAGCGGCCCAGGTGGATGGAGCGAACCAGTGGCAGACATTCCTGCACATCACTCTTCCCAATCTGCGGGGAACAGCTTATACCATTACGGTCATGTCATTACTCAATTCCTTCAAGGTATTCCGGGAGGCGTGGCTGGTAGCTGGTGACTATCCACACGAGAGTATGTACCTGTTGCAGCACCTGTACAACAACTGGTTCCGGGAACTGGATTTTGATAAGATTGCTGCCGCTTCTGTTATGACTTCTGCGGTTGTGTTTCTTCTGATTGGAGCCTTACGGAAAGCATGGGATGGTGAAGAATGATATGCAGAAAATGAAAAAGATACTGCTTGCCGCTATGATACTGTTTCTCACATTTTTGATTTGTTTTCCCATCTGGGTTGCCATCACGGGAACCTTTTCCGCCCAATGGGAATTGGAACAGAATTTGTCTCCTGTTTTTGCAGGAAGTGAGGGAATGGCGAACTGGCCGCTGCTGCCTGCTGCACCAACCCTGAAATCCCTGGTGGAAGTCCTGCTGGACAGCCCTGGGTTTTTTACCATGTTCTGGAACTCCGTCACAATATCCCTTTTCATTCTGTCAGGGCAGCTTCTGGTGGATGTGTCTGCTGCCTGGGCCTTGGCTCGGTTCCCGCTGAAGACCAAAAAGGCGATTCTGAATCTCTATATTGTGTTAATGCTCATGCCTTTTCAGGTGCTGATGTTCCCGCAGTATCTGGTGCTGAATGATCTTGGCTTGCTGGACACCCTTGGTGCGGTGATTTTGCCGGCGGTGTTTTCTACCTTCCCGGTATTTATCCTGCATCGGTTTTTCAAAGCAATTCCACAGGAAATTATCGAAGCTGCCCGGCTGGACGGTGCGGGAGAACTACGGATTTTTTGCCAGATCGGCATTCCCATGGGCGCTCCAGGAATCCTGTCCGTCTGTATTCTGACTTTTCTGGATTCCTGGAATATGATCGAGCAGCCTATGACCTATCTGAAAACAAAATCCCTCTGGCCCCTGTCCTTGTTCCTGCCGGAAATCGGCATGGCGGAAATGGGTCTGGGCTTTGCGGCAGCTCTGATGATGCTGATCCCGGCACTGCTGCTGTTTTTGGGATGTCAGGAATATTTGGAGCAGGGAATCGCTATGTCGGGAGGAAAGGATTAGTATGTATCTGAAAAAAGAAAAAGGCCGGATTTGGAAATGGATCTGTTTGTTCTTCGCAGCCATGATCCTGTTTACCATTCTTTCCAGAGCCATTTATCAGCATGGTACGGCTGTGGTAAGCGTGGAGATGCCCACCGGCGGCACCATCAATCATACGGTGCAGATTACCGGCAAGGTGCTTCAAAATCAGGAGCTGGCTGTTACCACCATCGGTGGTCTGCGGATCGGCAGTGTTTGTGTCAATGAAGGACAGCAGGTAAAGCAGGGAGATGTTCTGTTTGTTCTTGACCTTGCTTATCTGGACGAAATGATTTTACGGCAGGAACAGGATATGAAAAAGCAGCAGCTTTCTGTGTGGGATGCCTGGACGCAAAATTCCAACGCCCAAAAGCAGAGGGAAAACCAACAGGCTCAGGCAGAGGAAAACTATGACAATGCGGTGGACCAAGCTCAAACGGCTGTGGACCGTGCCCAGCGGGATTTGGAACGGGCAAAGACAGCCCTTGAAAATTTCTATAACGGCGTATCCAATGACAAAGCGGAAGAGGAAGCCTTGCTCCGTACCTGTCAGGAAGCCAAAGTAGATTATGACAATGCTGTAGCAGCTCTGGAAAGTTTGCAAAGAGAAATTGACCAGGCCGTGCAGGATGCGATTTCACAGGCAGAGGCAGAGCTGCAGGAGGCTGCTGCTCAGGCAGCAATCCCAGAAGAAACACAGCCGTCCGGGGAAACCGGTGCTTCCGAAGAAACCACTTTCCCAACGGAGTCGGTCACGGTGGATACCCCTGCAATCATTGCTGCCGAACTGACACAGGAACAAAAGGACGGAATCGAAGTCTCTGTCCGGGCAAGCTATGCGGACCGACTTTCCGCCGCCCAGACTGCTGTGCAGACAGCGCAGCATGCGGCTTCCAATGCAGATACAGAACTGGAAGCATTCTATCAGAGGCAAGGCAGTGGTACAGAAGTATCCGAGAAAGACCTGATGGATGCCATAGAACAGGCGCAGGAGGTTTATGATGATGCGGTTGCAGC
Organism: Oscillospiraceae bacterium; assembly: GCA_017939025.1. Next base: position 9,175 of record JAGBAI010000152.1, on the reverse strand, counting down.
ATTGGAATCCACGAAAACCTCCTATGGACGGGCGGTCAATTCCGCGAGTCTCTCTGCCAGTACCAGTAATTCTGCCCAGATTGGGCAGATCACCTATGACCAGATGAAGCTGGAACTGGAAAAGCTGCAGGCACTGAAAGAGGCGGGAGGAATGATCCTTTCACCAACAGATGGTATCGTCACCAGATGCAATGTGCAGACCGGCGAGAAAACCACCGATACCACTGCCGTTTTGCTGGCAGACATGAGCCAGGGCTGTAAATTCTCAGGTCTTGCCACCGAGGATGACTGCCGGTATATCGGCGTTGGGGACAAGGTGCTGCTGCAAACCGGCACCGGAAAACTCTATAAGGATCTGCCTGTGACCACCTTCTCCACCACAGAGGAACCGGGTGGCGGTTACCGCCTGACGGTGCAGATCCCGGCTGATAATTTAGCATTGGGAGCCAATCTTCATTTGAGCTTTACCAAAAAATCCCAGCCCTATCTCTGCTGTGTGCCCCTGTCGGCCCTGCGCCTGGACAGCCGGAATCAGCCTTATGTACTGGTAGTGGAACAGGCAGAGTCCATTATGGGTGATGAATTGCAGGCTCGGAAGGTCAGTGTGACAGTACTGGAACAGAATGCGGCCATGGCAGCGATTGCCGAAGGCAGTGTAGGGTTAAAAGATCAGGTGATTGTGGGTTCTGACAAAGAAATCGACAATGGCAGCCGGGTACGGGTGGAATAATATGCGTATCCGAAAAATATTACTGATTTTGACGGCGGTTATCCTCTATGGCTGCGCTGTTCTTTTCTGCCGGTCTGCAAAGGAGGACGCAAACCGTACTTACTTACTGTTATCAGAGCCCATCGGTGCGGCCCGGGCAGAGGATATCTTCACCCGGGAAGCAGCACTTCCTGATTCCGTAGGTTTCTGTTTTTGGGGCGAGGAGAAAAACCAATGGGTGTCCTGCAAGGAAACCGGCGGTGTTGCGGAAGTCACGGCAGTTTTATTGTCCGGCAATCTGGGGCTATTGGATGCAGAGAAACTTACCTGGCAGGAGGGCTGCTTTCTGGACGAATCCACTGCGCAAAGGCTGTTTGGCACAGCGGATTGCTCGGAGCAGTCAGCGTGGCACGATGACAGGCCATACCGGGTTTTGGGAACAATCCCAGCCACGCAACCAACCAGGATAGCTGTTGCCGAAGAATCAGACGGTCTGGTTCTGAACCGGTGTGTTTTGGATGTAACAGCGGAAACAGGACAGCAGACGGTGCAGCAGTTTCTTCTTCGCTGGGGACTGCAAGGGGAATGTGTTGACTTCTACCCGCTGTGGGTGGCGGTGTATAACTTCCTTTTGATACCTCCACTTTTCCTGATTTTGGGAATCTTTTTCCGTGGGAGAAAACAGAATCAGAGCAGAGTCAGGCAGATAATCCTTTTCCTGACTACTCCTTACCTTTTGGTTTTTCTCGGCAGCAGGATCCTCTTCCTTCCGGATATGTTCCCTTCCCGCTGGTCTGACTTTTCTTTTTGGGGAAACTGGCTGGAAGCGCAAAAAGAGAATATTCAGCTTGTACTTCTGACACCCATGGGAGAGCGGCATTTGCAAATGCTGCTGAATATGGTAAAATCAATACTATCTACCACAGCGGCTGCTTTGCTGACTTTGTGGACATTCCGGAGGCAAACCTATGCGAATACTGCTGATTGAAGATGATGAAACCTTATGCCAGACCATTCCTTTCCAGCTGCGTCAGGAAGGGTTTTCTGTGGACGTGGCTATGAATGGGGAAGATGGTCTGCATTTTGCCCGGGAGCGGCTCCATGATCTGATTTTGCTGGATCGGATGCTTCCCGGCCTGGATGGCATGGAGATCCTGAGGATTCTGCGCCGGGAAAATATCAACACCCCGGTGATTTTTCTGACAGCCTTGGGGCAGCTCCATGACCGCACCGCAGGCTTAAACAGCGGCGCTGACGATTATATTGTGAAACCCTTCGCCTTTGAGGAACTGCTGGCCCGGATCCGCAGTGTTCTGCGCCGCCCGGCGGTGATGCAGCTTTCGGAAAAATTGGCCTTTGGTGACATTCAATATGAACCCCATACCCTGACCCTATCCCGGGAAGGACACACAACGGTGCTGTCCAAGCGGCTGGGAGACCTACTGGAACTGCTCCTGCGAAATCACGGACAAACCCTGCCCAGAGAAACGATTTTACTCCGGGTCTGGGGGATGGATGCGGAAGTGGAAGACGGAAATCTGGACAATTACGCCTATTTCCTCCGGCGAAGCCTGCGGAAAGTCGGCTCTTCTGTGCAGCTTGCCACCGTCCGGGGTGTGGGTTACCGGCTGGAGGAAAAGCATGTTTGATAAACTTCGGTGGAAATTAACTGCCTTCAATACCGTCATCACAGGCTCCATCCTTTTGTGCATGATCGTATTGTGCCTGACTCTCTCGGAGAAGAACACGAAGGAGCAGACCCTTCGCAATTTCACGGATACCGCCCATGCGGTTTCTTCTTACTTGGAAGTGCAGTCTCAGATTTCCGATACCTGGCTGCGGCAGATGGAGGCCGATCCCAACATCCATATTTCCGTTCTGGACGCGGGAATGCCCCTGTTTTCCATGACCCTTTCTGAAGAAAAAGCGCAGCTTTCGGCTGTGTTTCAGACGGCCAGAGCGTTTGCTCAATTGCCGTCTGGCAGGACCGGCTATCGGATGTTCTCTATGAAAGGCTACTATGCCGCGGTCTATCGAATCGAAAAACAGGATTCCATGGTGGAACTGATTTTGCTGTATGCTCTGGCGGAAATGGAAGAAGGCATCCAAAATCAGCGGATACTGGTATTCCTGGCATCTTTGGCAGCGGTGGTTGTATTGGGTATTTTCTCCTGGCTGTTTACCGGAAAAATGCTGCGCCCCATTCAGGAAAATCAGCAGCGCCAGACGGAATTTATCGCGGCGGCTTCCCATGAACTCAGGACACCTCTGGCAGCGATCCTCTCTGCCGCATCCGCCATGGAGCGTGCAGAGCCGGTGCAGCGTTCTCAATTCTGCGACATGATCCACCGGGAGGGAAACCGGATGTCCCACCTTGTTGGGGATATGCTGACCCTGGCAAGCTCGGACAGCAAGCAATGGCAGCTGCAAAAGGAATCTGTAGAGCTGGATATGCTGCTTCTGGATGTGTACGAAGCCCATGCCCCCCTGGCAAAGGAAAAGGGGCTGAATCTGACGCTGTCCCTCTATGAGCAGGATATTCCAGCCATGCAGCTTGACAAGGACCGCATCACACAGGTGGTTTCCATTCTTCTGGACAATGCCCGAAATCATACACCTGCGCCGGGAAAAATCGAACTGGAACTGATTGTCCATCGAAAATCTGTGCAGATCCGGGTATCCGATACCGGCCCGGGCATACCGGATGAGGAGAAACGCAGGATCTTTGAACGGTTCTACCGCAGCGAAAAATCCCGTTCCGAAAGGGAACATTTCGGTCTGGGTCTAAGCATTGCGGCAGAGATCGTGAAGAAGCACCACGGCAAACTTTGGGTGCAGGATGCGTCCATCGGCGGTGCCGAATTTGTGGTGGAATTGCCAATTCTTTAGAGATTCATTAGAGATTGAAGTACTACACTGGTTCCATCTTCAATAAGGAGGAACACAACATGAAGATAAAAAAAGTATTATCCGTGCTGTTAGCTATGGTCATAATCATTGGCTGCTCTGCAGGCTGCGGAAAAGAGAAAAACGTGGAGGCTGAAGAAATTGTCCTGATGCCATCCATCAGCACCGGGGCAACAGGCCGGTATGTGGAGAAGACCATTGCATTGCCGGACAGCAGGTACGCCATGGACATGGTTATGCTCTCCGACGGGCGGCTCCGGGTCGCATTGCAGGAAGAAAACAGTAATGTTCTAATCTGCACCAGCGGCGCAGACAGATGCACCTGGGAAGAAACGTTTTCTCTTCCTGCTGAGATCGTGATGAGCGGCAGTGTGGAATCGGTTGCCCTCTCCCCGGACGGCACCGTTTTCTGCGATACCATTGAAGACCTGGGCGACGACACCCATCAGCCTCACATTTGGGTCATTGACCCGGATGGAAGCTACCGGGAGCTTCCCCTGGGCTTTTCCGATCTGCTGCCGGAGTGGGGCTTCTTTATCCCCTATGCGGATTTCACCGAAGATGGCCGCCTGATTGCCCAGGTTTACATCAGCGATGTCCGGGAAATTGACCTGACCACCGGTGAATTTGGAGAAAACGTAAGTGAATTGATCACGAATGTCTCCCGCATGGGCTGCGGTGGCGAAAGCATTTACATGATGGGCATGACCAGCACCAGCTATCACAAAGATGGCGAAACCACAGCCCTTCCCGATGTGTTGAAAGCCCAGCTGGAAGATTCTCTGGAAAAAAATGAAGGAACCACCCCACGGATGACCTTCTGGGAAAACAAAGACGGCTACCTGTTCTTCACCACCTTCGACGGCTTGTACAGCTACATCCCCGGGGGCAGCGTCACCGAGGAGCTGGTCAGCGGTTCCCGCTCGACATTGGGCGATCCCGCCTGCCTTCCGGTAGCCCTGACAGGAAGCGACGACGGCAGCTTTTATGTTCTGGCAAACGTGGGAAGTACACCCACATTATGCCACTTTACGTTCGATGAGGCCGCTCCCGTAGCGGCGGATACCCAGCTACGCATTTACAGCTTGTATCAGGATGAGGATCTGACGCAGATAATCAACCATTTCCAGAGAGCCAATCCGGATATTTCCGTGGAATTGGAAGTAGGCCTGTCCGGTGAAGACGGCATCACAGAAGCGGATGCAGTGCGCACACTGAATACGGAAATTCTGGCAGGTACCGGCCCAGACCTGATTTGTCTGGATGGCTTCGACCTGAATACCTATCTGGAAAAGGGCCTGCTGGCAGATGTGAGCGGTGTTCTTGCCCAGGCAGATCCCCTGCTGGAGCAGATCACCCACTGCTATGGTGCAGACGGCAAGGTATGTGCCGTGCCCACCACCTTTGCGATCCCGGCCATGTACGGCGCGGAGCATATCGTTTCCCAGATCCACGATTTGGATTCTTTGGTGGCTGCCACAAAGCAGGCACGAGCGGAAAATCCCGATTTGGAGCGGATCGTCAATGCCATGCATCCTGTTATGATGGCAGATATTTATTATGACAGCTGCTCCGCGGCCTGGATGAACCCCGATGGCACATTGGATGCGGAAAAGCTGGCCCAGTTCTATGCTGCCATGACGGAATTATATGCCCTGGACGAGCCCTTCCGCCAGAAGAATCAGGACTGGGTTGCCCAAATCGAAGCAGAGCTGGATGATTATTTTGTTCCCGGTGAGTATACGGGCCTTGGCGGCGCATCTTATATTTTCCAGAATATCAGTTATCTGTCCTCCGGTACCCTGGATGGCATGACCCAATGGTCCTATGCACTGGCAGGCGAATCGGAATTTCTGGGTGACGGCTATGCCACCATTGCGTTCTCCGGTCAGGTTTCCAATATCTTCCTGCCCCGGCGGATCATGGGTATCCTGACCACTGCAGAGCATCCCCAGGCAGCAGAAACCTTCCTCACGTTCATGCTCAGCGATGCGGTACAGTCTGAAACCCTGTCCACCGGTTTCCCTGTGAACAAAGTGACCTTTGACCGTGAGATTCAGGAGGAGGGCTACACGGATTCCGTGTTTGGTTCGTCTGATGCTGACGGCAACGAGATCACATACAGCGCCCAGTGGCCCAACGCCGCCCAGCGCCAGCAGCTGAAGGGATGGGTAGATAACCTTACTGCCCCCGCCAATACCAACCGCACCATCCGCAAAATGGTTATGGAGCCTATGTATGACTGCTGCACCGGCGCAATCACCCCGGAACAGGCAGCAGAGGCTGCCTTGCAGGCGCTGAATCTGTATCTTTCTGAATAATATGTCTTGAAATGGCATTCCCGAAACTGCAGCCAAAACCTTCACTGTGGTGACATCACCCTTAGGTTCCACTGCGAGAGCGTGCAGGTTCGAGTCCTGTTGCCCGCACCATAATGGGTGTTCTTACAGCATTTGATAAGCTGTAAGAACACCTATTTTTATTGCTCATTTTGAGCAGGCTCGTATGTGACATACACGCCCCGGCGGGTATTTACGGTCACATCAGGGACAGGTAAGGATGTATTATCTGGGATGGGTAAAGCACCGACACAGTTGTAGTGGATCGTCAATTTTTGAATCCATTCGCCGTTGACCTTCTCAGACTGGTGGACTTCGATTCTGTCGATCAGTTCGTTCAGCATCCGAGGAGTCAGCTTCTTGGCGCGTGTATATTTCCGAACAATGGCGATGAACATATCTGTGGTCATGGTTTGATTGTTCAATCTCTCAAGTTCAGAATGAAGTACATTCATCTTTTCGGAAAGCTCCTGTTGTTCTGCTTCATACCGGCGAGACATTTTGGAAAAGCGTTCGTCGGACAGCTTGCCGGAAAGATTATCTTCATAGATGCGTTCAAACAATCCATCCAGTTCTTCATCACGGGCTTGCAGTGCTGCAAGCTCTTTTTGTTTCAGCTTGCGTTCCAGCTCCGTGTTCTGTTTGGAACTACCTATGACAGCTTTCAGGAAATCATCCTCATAGTGAACAGCATATTTAGTGAGCCGCTTAATTTCGCCAAGTACGATCTGTTCCAGAAAATCCACACGAATGTAATGTGTAGAGATGCAGGAACCACGATTGCCTTTATAATTGGAACAGTTGAAGTATTTGATCTCTGGATTCCCCTGATTGAAGTGGTAGTGGAGATTACTGCCACAGTCAGCGCATACTAAAATCCCGGAAAACATATTGTGTTCCCCTGCTTGGTTAAGGCGTTTGCGAACCTTTCCCCTTTTCTGCTGAACCTGCTCCCATATAGCTCGGTCAATGATTGGCTCGTGGACGTTCTTAAAAACTACCCAATCCTCACGGTCATTTTTGAGCCGCTTTTTGTTCTTGTAGGATTTGGAATAGGTTTTGAAGTTCAGAATATCGCCGCAATATTCCTGTAAGGACAAAATCTTGCAAACGGAAGAACTATTCCATTTTGTTGGCGGCTGTTCCTTTGATTTTCCTGGCTTTTTGATACCCTTCTTTAGCCAGTAGGCACGGGGGGTCAGAACATCGTCCCTTTGTAGCTGGGCTGCGATTTGTTCTGTTCCAAAACCATCCATTGCCATGCTGAAAATACGCTTTACAATCAACGCTGCTTCATCATCGATGATCCAGTGCTTGGGATTGTTGGGGTCCTTCATATATCCATAGGGAGGCTGTCCCATTGGTTCTCCGGAATTGCCCTTGATTTTATTGCTGATGCGCCGTTTCTTGCTGATATCCCTAGCATACCATTCGTTAAACAGGTTACGGATGGGTGCCAGCTCATTTTCCCCTTCGTCAGTATCGATGTTATCGGAAACAGCAACCAAACGGATGTCATATTCTGGGAAAAATTCTTCTGTCAGGCGGCCTACTTCGATGTAGTTCCGTCCCAAACGGGAAAGGTCTTTTACGAATACCGCAGCAGCCCGCCCTTCTTCCAGCTGACGGAGCATATCGACAAATCCTGGGCGGTCCATAGTCACGCCGGAAATGCCGTCATCAATGAAGTGGACAAGATTGGTATAGCCCTTCTCCTTGGCTACCTTGGTGAGTAGTTTCTTCTGGTTGCCGATGCTGTAGCTTTCACCTTCCATATTGTCGTCACGGGAGAGACGCTCATACAGGAAAGCGGTCACATCACGGCCTTTCTTGTTGTTCGGCTGTCTCAAATTTCCTCCTTTCCAGACAGCGAGCAAAAATTATCTTGTGGAGATATTATATCGCTACTCGCCGCCCTTGTCAGCCTGGTCAGGAAAAGTTTATGATTTTTCTGTTTCTGCCTGCATAAGCCGGAGAAGGATGCTACTTATTGTGTTGGGACTTTCTTTCTTGAAAACGGACTCTACAATGTACTTCCGCTTTCCAAAATGGTATGTAGTTTTAGTTTCTAATGTGGTTTTCTTTTCTGCTGGTCAAGTACCTCCTTTCGTAAGATTATAGTTAGAAGGGAAAAAGCTGAGATTTAATCAGAAAGCACCTTAAAGCCCGTCACAATGGCGTAAATTAGCTTTGCTTCCAGTCTGCGCTGCATATCTTCATCCACATACAGATGCTCAAATCCGAGAGCATCCCTACAGGACCGTTGGGAAAGAAAACGAATGTACCCACGATAGTGGGAAATCACAGCCGCAATGGCAATTTCATCCCCATTCATGGCTTCATAGATGATAGATAGAGGAATTAGCCGGTTCATTCGTACCCTTCCTCTACCAAAAGCCTACGCAGCATTTTCAGTGCACCATTTCTGCGTTTCGTGATGGATTGCCGACATACACCAACCTGTTCGCTGATCTCCCGGTCAGTCATACCAAGAAAATAGGATTTCAGAATGACTTCCTGATTGATAGGTGGAAGCTGGGAAATTGCTTTTGCAAGAGTGTCGCCGACCACTACGACGGGAAAACCATCGACTTCAAAGCTGTGCTCACCATTGAAATAGTGATCTTCATGTGAAGTCTGTTCCAGTTCCTGAGAAGTCAGGTCATCTATGGACATTTCCCGTTCCCGCTGACGGGCATATTCTCGCTGAATATGTCTGGCTTCATTTTTCAGAACCTTGGTGCAAAATCCACCAAACTGATTTTGGACACGCTTTTCATAAGCGTCATTCATATCGTTACCTCACTTCCGGCGTGAGCGTTTCTTTCCCTCATGTAAGTAATCCGGGAAAGGATAATTTGGCAACAAAAAAGAGCCTGCGTCTCCATTTTCCTTGGAGAGCAGGCTCTGCGCTTTTTGCGGCTGGCTCAATCGCTCACGGCCATTTTAAATTGCATAACATTGATGATTTTCTCTGTTTTGCACTTGGGACAGAACAAAGGGTAATTAAAAAGAGCTGTATTGTAGTACACCTTCAATCGGGTTTTGCCGCCACAGACCGGGCAGCGAATCCAGCGGACTTCGTCCTTTTGGTTATTCGTTTTTGCTTCCATTGATAGCATCGTTCTGTGCTTTCTCAAGCGCAAACAGTTTTACGAGATTTTGCTCATATCGGGGAACGTCTACTTTCTCGTCCATTTTGCTTAGAATCTCATAACAG
>JAGBAI010000151.1 GCA_017939025.1 Oscillospiraceae bacterium | reverse complement strand
CCAGTACCGCGGCTGGTTCCAGTCCTCCCTGCTGACGAGCGTCGGCGCACTGGATCAGGGTGCTCCCTTCAAGCAGGTTCTGACCCACGGCTGGGTCGTGGACGGCCAGGGCCGCGCCATGCACAAGTCCCTGGGCAACGGTGTTGATCCTGCTGACCTGATCAAGGACTTTGGTGCCGATATCGTCCGCCTGTGGGCAGCATCTTCTGACTATCATGCTGACGTCCGCTGCTCCAAGGAGATCTTCAAGCAGGTGGCTCAGAACTATCTGAAGTTCCGTAATACTGCCCGCTACTGCCTGGGCAACCTGGCTGACTTCGATCCCAACAATCTGGTGGCCGTGGAAGACATGGAAGAGCTGGACCGCTGGGTGCTGACCAAGCTGGATGCACTGGTGAAGCTGGTTCGCAAGTCCTACAACGGTTATGAATTCCATGTGGTCACCCATGCCATCAACGACTTCTGTGTCGTTGAACTGTCCAGCTTCTATCTGGATATTCTGAAGGACCGCCTGTACTGCGAAGAGGCAGCCGGCAACCGCCGCCGCTCTGCCCAGACTGCCCTGTTCCTGATCCTGGATGCCATGGCAAAGCTGTTTGCTCCCATCCTGGCCTTCACCTGTGATGAGATCTGGCAGGCTATGCCCCATCGTGCTGAGGATGATGCCCGGAATGTCCTGCTGAACCAGATGCCCGAATCCTTCGCTGCCTACGCTCTGGATGAGACTGCCATGGAAAAGTGGGCTACCATCATGAAGCTGCGCCAGGATGTCAACGGCGTTCTGGAGAAGGCCCGTGCCGACAAGCGCATCGGTAAGGCTCTGGAGGCCCGTGTAACCCTGGAGACCCAGGATGCCGCTCTGAAGGCCGCCTGTGAGGGTGTGAACCTGGCTGAGGTCTGCATCGTCTCCGCCTGCGACTGGAGCGCACCCGAGGAGGGTGCAGAGGTAGCCACCGGCACCAACTTCCCCGCGCTGACCATCGGTGTCTCTGAGGCTAAGGGCACCAAGTGCCCCCGCTGCTGGATGCACTCTGAGGAAGCCGACGAGAACGGCCTGTGCAAGCGCTGCGCTGCTGTTATCGCCAAGCTGGAAGTAGAGATCTGATGCTGTCTCCTGATTCATTTCTTTAATCAGGAAAACACCACCTGTGGTGCTGCCGATTTTGCCATTATATTCTCAGCATAGCCCAAGCCCGGATGCAAAAGCATCCGGGCTTTTCCTGCTGTAAAAGGTGGACAAAATTGCAATCTTAGCAAATCCTTGTTGACATTTACCAATTCCAGCCTTATTATAGTATATATATATGGGGTAGTATGCCCTGTATCTGAAGCCGCAGTAAGAGAGGCTGCCGCTTTCTAAAACCAAAGGAGGAATCTGCAATGAAAAAGACATTTTCCCTGCTGCTGGTACTGGCTCTGCTGCTGTGTCTTATCCCCATGGGCGCATCCGCTGCAGAAGACTGGGCCTGGCGTCTGATCACCAGAGACACCACCGAGTACCACTTTGAGGATGGTACCTATGTGATTTATGACAACAGCAAGGACTGGATTCTGGAATCCACTAACCCCGATTACAAAGTCCAGGTCACCGATCAGTATAACCCCGGTGATTCCGATTCCGTCATCACCAACTACACCCTCCATGATCACGATTATGGCTGGGAAATCAGCCGTGAGGGTCACTACCTCGCCTGCTTCTGCGGTCTGCGCAAGGGTGATATTATCCCCCATGACGAAATTAAGGATGCTGTGGACGGCCGCTGTGTCTGTGGCTACAAGTACATGGATGATGCCACACTGTGTGTTCTGTGGATCTCCGGCGTTAAACTGGATAACGCTTTTGATCCCGATACCACCGAGTACAAAGCTACTCTGCTCAGTAAGGATACCGAAGCTGTGAACATTTCCGCTTTTACCAACGATGCAAACGCTGACCTGGAAGTGTCCGGCGATATGATCCTCAAGTCCGGCACCAATACCATCACGCTGAAGGTCACTTCCGAGACTGGCACTGAGAACACCTACACCGTCACCATTGAAAAGTAATTCACACGGATCCAAAGGAGTAACATTATGAAACGTATCATTTCCGCTCTGCTGGTGCTGATCCTGCTGCTCAGTGCCCTGCCCCTGGCTGCATCCGCAGCATCCAAGAACGTGAAGGTCGAAAACTTCGAAAGCGCCACCCATGTCCAGCAGGCCGGTACCGGTGCCTGCATTTCCACCTATACCTTTGCTGACGGCTCCAAGGTCGTTACTTATGAAGGTAAAGTCACCTATTCCACCGTTAAGGGCATTGCTCTGGATGATCTGGTAACCAAAGGCAAAGGCGGCGAGGAAATTTACATTGCTGCCCATGTCCACGAGTACGAATGGACTGTCAACCGTGACGGCCACTTCTACCGCTGTACCTGCGGAGCCAAGCACCACTTCCAGGAACACACCATGCAGTCTGACGGCACCTGCGTCTGCGGCTACAAGTTTATGGACAATGCCGATCTGACCGTTCTGTGGATGAGCGGTATCAAGCTGTCCCCCAGTTTCAAGAAGGACGTCACCGAGTACGAGGGCAAGCTGCTGGTGAAGGATCTGGAAAAAACCAAAATCTCCGCATTCTCCTTCGATGCCAAGGCAGAGATCGAACTGCCCAATGATCTGACGCTGAAGAAAGGCACAAACACCTTTGAGGTCAAGGTCACTGCCGAGAACGGCACCACCACCAAGACCTACACCGTCACCGTGGAAAAAGAGTGATTTCAAAGCCCGTGATGTGAAAACATCACGGGCTTTTCCTTTGCCAAAATATTTTTTAAAAAAGATAAAAAAGTGCTTGACTTTTTCGGACTTCGTGCTATAATACTCTCGTTCGGTTCGGCACGCCGGTATAGCTCAGTCGGTAGAGCAACTGATTTGTAATCAGTAGGTCGGGGGTTCGAGTCCGTCTACCGGCTCCACTGAGCCGAAAGTACATATGGGGGAGTTCCCGAGTGGCCAAAGGGGACAGACTGTAAATCTGCTGCGTTTCGCTTCGATGGTTCGAATCCGTCCTCCCCCACCACAAAAAGACCAGTTCAATTGAGCTGGTCTTTTTTGTTGCGGTTTCCCGTCCAGTTTCTTTTTTCTGCCTTTACCGTCCAGACGACTGTTTGCTTGACAGTATCTTTTTCTTCGACTATAATAATTAATTATTGCGTTTTTATGAGGAGTGACACTATTTGCTGTTTAATTCCTATATTTTTATTTTTGTCTTTTTCCCCCTGTGTCTCATCGGATATTTTGGGCTGAACCATTTTAAAAAGTACACCCTGGCCCAGGCTTTTTTGCTGGGAATGTCTTTATGGTTCTATGGCTATTTCAATCCCAGTTATCTTGCCATCATTTTGGTATCCATTGTGATGAACTATGGCTTTACCCTGCTGATGGGAAAGACCCGGCATCTGCTGCTGCGAAAGCTGGAAGTAATTCTGGCTATTCTGGGGAATATCAGTGTGCTGTTCTATTTCAAGTATTTTGACTTTTTCCTGATGAACGTAAACCGGATCTTCCACTGCGATTTTACCCTGCGCAATATTCTGCTGCCTCTGGGCATCAGCTTCTTTACCTTCCAGCAGGTCAGCTATGTGGTGGATGCCTACCGGGGCGAGGTTCAGAAATATAATTTTTTGCAGTATGCCTCCTTCGTTGCCTATTTCCCTCAGCTGATCGCAGGCCCCATCGTTACCCACGATGAACTGATCCCCCAGTTTATGGATCTGGAAAAGAAGAAATTCAACTGGGATAACTTCGCCCAAGGCATGTTTATGTTCGTGTTGGGCTTAGGCAAAAAGGTGCTCATTGCCGATGTTTTCGGCGTTGCTGCCAACTGGGGCTTTGACAATGTCCAGATCCTGGACACCACCAATGCGTTCCTGACCAGCCTGGCTTATACCATTCAGATCTACTTCGACTTCAGCGGCTACTGTGATATGGCCATTGGCATTGGCCGGATGATGAATCTGGAACTGCCTGTGAACTTTGATTCTCCCTACAAGGCGTTGACCATTGACGAATTCTGGCACCGGTGGCACAAGACCCTTACCCGCTTCTTTACCCGTTACATTTACATTCCGCTTGGCGGCAGCCGCAGAGGCGCATGGCGTACTTACCTGAATGTGATGATCGTCTATCTGGTCAGCGGCATCTGGCATGGCGCCAATTATACGTTCATTGCCTGGGGTATCCTGCACGGTCTGTTCTCCGTGCTGTACCGCTGGCAGAAACCCCGGTTTGATCGGTTCCATCCGGTTTTCAACTGGCTGCTTACCTTTACCTTCGTAAATCTGGCCTGGGTTCTGTTCCGGGCTGACAGCATCGGTGATGCGCTGGTGCTCTTCAAAGCCCTGCTGCGGATGGAGATCGGCCCGGTGAACAGCAATATCACGAATGCTTTCCTTCTGCCGGAAATCACACTTCTGATCAACAAGATCCCCCAGCTGATGTACTTCCAGTGGTATCCCAATACCATTCTTCTGCTGTTCTATGTTGGTGCCATGGCGCTGGTTCTGGGGGCACGAAACGCCCGGGAGCATATGCTCACCTACAAACCCGGTATTGTCAATCTGGTTGCCACAGCCCTGCTGCTGTTCTGGTGCATTATGTCTTTCTCCGGTGTCAGCACCTTCCTGTATTTTAATTTCTGAGGAGTCCCTATGAACGGAAAAAAATGGAGCATCTGTATGCTGTCCCTGTGTCTGGTTCTGCTGCTGAGTGCTGCTACGCTGACCGGCATGATCGATCCCTTTTTTCATTATCATGCCCCTTTGGAGCAGCTGGCCTATCCCCTGAACAACCAGAGGTATCAGAATGACGGCATTGTAAAAAATTTTGCTTATGACGCTCTGATCACCGGAACCTCCTTAACCGAAAACTTCAAAACTTCGGAATTCGATGCGCTCTTCGGCACCCGGTCTGTAAAGGTCTGCTTCTCCGGCGGCACCTATGCCGAGATCACCAGCAATCTGCAGCAGGCACTGAAAGCCAACCCTCAGATCCGCTATGTACTCTACGGCATGGATGAATGGAATCTCTACGGAGGCAAAGAGCTGATTTTGGCCAGCGGTGAATATCCTACCTACCTCTATGATGATAAGCTGTTCAACGATGTACAATATCTTTTCAACAAGGATATTCTGTGCAATGATACCCTAGGCGTTTTATACCATACCCACAGCGGCAGCAGCACCACCACCTTTGACGATTACAGTTCCTGGGAATTCCCTACAGGAAAAGCCGCCGTTCTGGAAGGTTACAACCGGGCAGAAAAAGTGGATACCCCCACACCCTTTACGGACGGGATGGCCCAAACCATGCGGGATAATCTGGAGAAGAACATCATCGCCCTGGCAAATGCGCATCCCGATACGCTGTTCCTGTTTTTCTTTCCACCTTACAGCATCCTCAACTGGGATGCCCATATGCAGGAGGGAATTATGGACATGCACATCGACGCTATGACTCTGGCCTCGGAAATTCTCCTGGAAGCCGACAATATTCAGTTGTATTCCTTCTATGATGACTATAGCCTCTGCACCGATTTCGACAACTATCGGGACATAGCCCATTACCACAGCGGCATCAATTCCGAGCTGCTGCGCAGGATGCACGCAGGCGAATACCGGCTGACGAAGGAGAATTATAAAGCCCACTGGGAGCAGGTTCGCCAGTTCTATTCCACTTATGACTACGAAGCGATCTTTGCTGAAAACCCCATGTAAAACCATTTTTACGTCAATTCCACAACTGGTAGAGCCCGGGAGCTTGACTTCCCGGGCTCTTTTTCGTATGCTGAATTTACGAATCCCCTTGCAGGGAGTATCCCTGTAAGGATACCTTATTGAGGGAGGAAAGCCTATGGAACTGGGTGAAAAATTAAAAGAAGCCCGTGTTAACGCCGGGTTAAAACAGGAGGAGCTGGCAAAGCAGCTGGGTGTCAGCCGCCAGACCATCTCCAACTGGGAAAACAACCGCTCCCTGCCGGATGTGGGCAGCGCGGTGAAAATGAGCAATGTATATCAGGTTTCTCTGGATGAACTGCTGAGAGATGAGCGCAGTGTTCTGAAAACTTTTGAAGATCTGGTAACCAGACGGCGGAAATTCTGGCAGATGATGCTGGAGATCGGCATTATTCTGGATCTGCTGTCTACGCTGCTGGTGGTGCAGGAAATGGTAGGCATCGCCATTGTCTGCCGCATCGCAGGCATTTCGCTGGAATACCTGTCGATCTTCATGCACCTGCGGGTCTTTGATCATGACTGGGGAGAGATTCTCCGGGGAACCATAGGGCTGGTTCTGCACATGGGCTGCAACATCCTCCTGCGCTTTACCATGTCTGCCTTGGGGATCAGCTTCCTGCGGTTGCTGTCCTTTGGACTGATCTGGAGCGCTGATGTGCTTACCATTGACCTGAAAAGCACCCGTCTGTGGCTCATTATCGTGTTGTTCTTCGGCACTCCCCTGCTGAATATTGGAACAACCGTCCAGGAGCTTGGGGGATTCAATAGCGCAGATCCCTTCGGGCAGTCCTATCAGATTGCTCAGGTTCTGCACCCGGAGGGAGGCAGCGTCCCGGAATACACGAAAGTCGAGCTGGCCGGTACTTATATGTATGTCAGTGACCGAAACGGCGACCGCACTGGCAGCTACGGCCCCTTCACCTATGTGGAGCCGATCCCCGGACAGAGCCAGAAAGGCACCTGGAGTCTGATTCCGGAGGATGCACCGGAGGGAATGTTCCAGATCACCGTAGAAGCCGATGACAGCATCCTTCTGAGTTACTACCGGCAGGATCAGCTGTGCTGGCGGGGCAAGCTGACTCCCTATGGCCGGAATACCTGCGTCGTCGATGTCTCCACCTTCGGAAAATCCATCTATTTCCAGCCTGACTGGTATGCGCCCGGAAGAGAAGATCCTCAACCAACATTCAGCCTTGTGGATGTGGTGGATAATGCCAAAATGAAGCTCACTGTAGCAGGCCTTCCTCAGGAAAATCTGACCCTGTACGAAGAATACCATCACGGCGACCGTGTGGAAACTGCCGTCTATTCTCTGGAGCCTGTGAAGCCCCACCGCTACGAAATGAAACTGGCCACCCGCTATGACGGCGAAGAAGAGTGGGCCCTGTACCGGATCCCCTTCGAGGATGGTGATTACCGGTTTATCCTGGTTTTTGGTTAATAAACTGTATTATAAAAAACCGTTGTTTTACCCAAAAAACACCCCGGAATTTTGTCACCCACGGAAACACAAATATCTCGGAATATTCTTGCTATTCTGCTAAAATCGTTTTATACTGATAATGATAAACTGTGCAATTGGCGCAGAAAAGTAAGGAGAATGATTCCCATGGCTGAATTTGTCAAACTGAATCCTGCAGAAGTAAAGTTCCTGCATGAGCAGAACCCCGATCTGGTTTCCTACAACGTGGAGTTCGCCGAAGTTACCGGCGGCACCTTCTGGAAGGCCTACACCCCCGAGCAGATTGCCGGCACCGAGCCCTTCATCGTCCGTCCCTCTGCTGACGGCATCGCCGCCATGTACCGCGATCTGATGCAGATGTATCCCCCCATCGACCTGTACAACCCCAAGCTGCGCAAGCTGACCAAGGATCTGGGCACCACCTGGTGCCGTGTTTCCGGTACCTGGGCAACTAAGACCTACTACGACTTTGACGGCGAATATGCTCCCGGCCAGGTTCCCGAGGGTTATCTGAACGTTCTGACCAAGGAGCAGTGGATCGGCGTTCTGGATTTCGTCAAGGACTGCGGCCTGAAGCTGAAGGTTTCCGTGGCCAACTGCCCCGGCCTGCACAGCGCTGAGGAGCCCTGGCCTTCCACCGAGGCTGAGAAGCTGTTCTCCTTCTCCAAGGCCTACGGCGTGCCCATCATGGCTGCTGAGTTCGCCAACGAGCCCAATATGCTGGAAGACACCGGCTTCCCCAAGGGTTACACTGCTGCCCACTACCGTCGTGACGCTGACCTGTTCGCCAAGTGGCTGAAGGAAAACTATCCTGAGTGTCTGTACGTCGGTACCTCCGACACCGGCGGCGCTGATGTGTCCTTCGGTAAGATGGGCAAGGACGGCGGCACCGGCGGCGTTGAGCAGCTGGCCCGTGAGAGCGCTACCTGCGAAGATCTGCTGAACGGTCTGGAGATGCCTCTGGACGTGTTCTCTTACCACTACTACAACGGCCTGTCTGACCGTCTGGCTTCCGTCATGCCCGCCGGTCACTGGGATCCCAGCGAGGCCAACGGCGAAGAGTACCTGGATGTTGCCATGGCCTTCTGCCGTGCTTACATCCCCTACCGTGACAAGTACGCTCCCGGCACCGAAATGTGGGTCACCGAGTCCGGTGACGCAGGCGGCGGCGGCGATACCTGGGCTTCCACCTACCTGGATGTCCTGCGTACCCTGAACGAGCTGGGCGGCTTCTCCGCTCTGACCCGCGGTGTTATCTTCCACAACACCCTGACCGCCTCCGACTACGCTTACCTGGCCCGCTTTGTCCATGATCCCCGCCCCAACTTCTTCGCTGTCAAGCTGTGGATCGAGCTGATGGGCACCGACGTCTTCGCTTCCGGCGAGCCCATCCGTGAAGGCGCTCACGTTTACGTCCAGTCCTACAAGAAGGATCCTTCCAAGAAGTGCTACCTGATCATCAACAACTCTGAAACCGAGACCACCACCGTTGATGTTCCCAATGACGGTCTGATCTGGGTTCTGAACGGCAAGGACGGCTTCAAGCGCGCTACTGTCATGACTCTGAACGGCCGCGACCTGGTTCTGGGCGAGAACTGGGAACTGCCTGACCTGTCCGGCGACGCAGTCGCTGCCGGCAAGGTGGAACTGGCCCCCATGACCTGCACCTTCCTGGTTGTCTAATCGAAAAATCGCTTGAAAACCGGGATTCTCGGAATTCTATAACAAAGGCCGCACCTTTCGGTGCGGCCTTTTGCTGTCAAAAAAGCATACCTTGTTGCAAATATATGGTGCGGAGAATGTTACTTTCTTGTACCGAACAAGAAAGTAACCACAGAAATCGGCTTAAGGGGCGCTTTGAAGAGGCATAAATTATGGTATGATTGCCACCGGCAATCATATTCATCTTGATTCGCTGCGCGGAGCACCACCCTTTAGAATCCCCCGCCGCATTGCCAACCAGCGTCCATAAATGTCCCGGTTTTTGAACGTTTAATGCGCAAAAGCTTACAGGCTTTTTCAAGTTAGACACCGGAAAATCGGAACATTTTCCGGTGTCGACTGGCGAAGCGGCGGGAGGGGTACATAGGGGAGGGCGCCTTTTCGAAGCGCCTCCCCTATGTCGGCTTCTTTTGGTTCTTTTCTTGCCGATCAAGAAAAGAACATTACTGCACCGATGGTTACGATAAGGTATACCTTTCAACAACCGAAGAGGACGCACATTTCTGTGCGTCCTCCGTTTCTATTGGAAGTTATTCGCCATAACCCATGGGGTTCTGG
>JAGBAI010000150.1 GCA_017939025.1 Oscillospiraceae bacterium | reverse complement strand
GGCCAGCTAGTAATTCCTGCGTCATTTCCGCTGTAAGTGGGTAGTTTAGCTTGACTTACCACGTTCAGCCGCTTGATAACATTGTTCAGTTTTTCTGACACCTTGATTTTTACTCCCATCAAGGTCAAAAGCTGGCATCGCTCAGGTGAAATAGGAGCCTCTTTTTTCAGTGCTCGGATGGAGCCCACGTACACTGCATCCACCACCTTGTTGTCCTCGCTGTCTTTGGTCACACGCATCACCTTCACCGTGTAGGAGGCTGCGAGAAGGTCTGTCTTGTGGATCATGTACCGCTTGGTTTTGAGCTCATTTCCGGAAATGACATTGCTTCCGTAGTAGAAGTCGCCGAGGCTCTGGTAGGACTCGTCCCCTTGGTCGGCCCGCTTGTACAAAGCCTGAAGCTGGACACTGGTGGATTCCACTTTCCCCTCGTCGTTGTATTTTCCAAGCCCATTGTAGAAGAAGATGTCCAGGTGAATTTCCGACGTCTTGTCCGGGGTGGTCCTGATGATGGAACCGTCCTGACCTTCCTCTGTCTTATTCTTGAGGATTGTATTTAGCTGGATTTCATGGACGCATTTTGTCATCAT
Source organism: Oscillospiraceae bacterium (assembly GCA_017939025.1). The sequence continues at coordinate 1,890 of JAGBAI010000150.1, read as the reverse complement.
GGGAGGAGTGACCCCGCCCTGGCGGATCGTCACGTCTATCAGCTCGTCGGTACCATCAAGTATTTTGTTGATGTCGCCGGAGGCGGAGTAGTCCTTCAGTAGTGTCTCGTCTATCTTGAGTGTGTCTGTGTCAATTTCCTGCTCGGCCTGTCCTAAGCAGAAAAGCTGGTACAAGTACTGGTCGCCTTTGTTGTCCACCCAAGTGTAGTTGTTGGCGGCCAGGTCCGGGTAGATTCTTCTTCTACCCAGTAGCGTGGGGATGGTTCCCAGTGGACGGCTCTGGTTCTCGCTGCCGCGAATGGAGGGGTCCTGCTCCGGCTGCTCACGCTCCTTGTTGTTGATGTCGGGGATGTTCAGGTTGTAGAGCACGTGGCCGCTGGTGGCCAGGCCGATTCCCACACCGATGAGCATCATGCCGGCAAAAGCGCCAATACCTGTCCAAGAGGTTGCAGCGGCAAGTATTATTCCCGCCACTACCATAACCCAGCCGCCAGCCTTCATGCCGGCTCCCTGAGATTGTGTGTCCCCCTCCGGCACCAGCTTGATGTACACGGTGTCGCCGTCATTGGCCATGGCGGAAAAATCTTTCACCGGCAGGTCGTTCACCATCACCCGCCAGCCAGTGTCCACAGTTCTTACTACGTCAATTTTTTCAAGAATTTGGGCTATGCTCTGGCTCTCGCACTCCCATTCCTGGCGCTCCTGGCTGAACAGGTTCAGCTGCGCGATAACTTTCACTGACACGATACCACCCCGCAATTCTTCCCGGCAGGCGGCGGCTGTCAATTTTTTCTGCCACAACGCCTACTCCAGATCGTGCGTGCAGTATACACCCGCCTCCGCACCAGATGCCGATGTGGCAGGGCAGTTGGCGTATCTCCAGCAGCGCTACGGCAGATTCTTGTGGCTCTGCAATTTTTTCGGCGGCAAGGATGGGGATCTGCTGAAAAAATAAAGGGCTTGTGTCGTAGATGTTTAGGGCATTGTCATATTTGCTATCCAGCAAGGGAAGCTGGTAGCCGTACTGCTCCGCCATCACCAGCCGCAAAAGCCCGTAGCAGTCAAGCCCCGTCCTGTCCCGGCCGCCGGAGACAAAGGGGATGCCGATGTAGTCGGCGGCCCAGCTGTACACCTCGTCCATATCCGCCTCCTTCCTAGAAGAACAGGCCGGGGAAGTGGTCGGGGCTGTAGGTCATGGCGGTGAATTTCCTGTCGGCCATGTAACCGTCGTATAGCTCGGCGGATATGGACTGGACATTGGCGGAGACGTTGCGCAGAACAAGGCTCAAAGGCCCTTGCTCGTACACGTCAGGGCTAGTTGACATAATGACGGCCACTTCTGCCCTTATTTCTTTTGCTCCCTTCAAGCTTTCCTTGATGGTTCCGTAGATTCTGGTGTCCGTGTTGTCAATCTGTAGTTTGCAGGTTTTACTTCCTCCTTCTGACTGGTCAGGTAAAAGACAGGTAAAGGAGCAGGCGGTATAGTCTTGCCCTTGGCTAGTTATGTCGGTGAGATTGTCCACCAAGTGTAAGACAGGATTGTTATCCACACTGATTGTCAGCAGGGTCAAAAGACAGGCGGCTGTCTCTGGGGCCGTTGCAGCCCTGATAAATTCTTGACTAGGCATTAAGCTTCTCCAGTTTCATTGTTATTGTCCAAAGGCCATCGGCACTATCCTCGCTGTAGTCCTCCAAAAAGCGGAATTCAGCTGACTCTAGGGTCTGGGGGTCAGTCATGACGAAACGCAAAGCTCCGTTACCCAGGATTTCCTCGTACCAGGTCTCGAGAATTTGTCTTTGTGCTTCTGTCACCACCACAGAGCCGCTGAAGTCCTTCTGGGCGACGGTGTACCTCCTTCTGGTCTTCTGCGGCCCTGCATCCATGTCGGT
>JAGBAI010000149.1 GCA_017939025.1 Oscillospiraceae bacterium | reverse complement strand
TATCAACGCTATGTACACCTGTTCCAGCACCAATCCTCAGAAGGTTACGCTTACCGCTGGTCAGACCGCTTCTGTCAGCTTTGTGAATAAGCTGAACCCTTCCGGACTGAATTTGACCAAGACCACAGAGGACGGCAAGAACCTTTCTGGCTGGCAGTTCAGTATCTACTCCGATGCTGCTTGTACTACACGGATCTCCGGCCCTCACACTACCGACGTCAATGGTAAGATCTCCGTCACCGGGCTTTCCGCTGGCACTGTGTACGTCAAGGAGCTGGGCCACCAGGATACCGCCATCAATGCAATGTACACCTGTTCCAGCACCAATCCTCAGAAAGTCACACTCACCATCGGTCAGACTGCTTCTGTCAGCTTTGTGAACAAGCTGAATCCCTCCGGACTGAATCTGACAAAGACAACTGAGGACGGCAAGAACCTGTCTGGCTGGCAGTTTAGCATCTACTCTGATGCAGCTTGTACCACTCGGATTTCCGGTCCCCATACCACGGATGCCAATGGCAGAATTTCCGTTTCGGATCTCTCTGCTGGCACTGTATACGTTAAGGAGATGGGACACTCCGACAGTGCAATCAATGCCATGTACAGCTGTTCCAGTACCAATCCTCAGAAGGTCACGCTCACCGCTGGTCAGACTGCTTCTGTCAGCTTTGTGAATAAGCTGAATCCTTCCGGGCTGAACCTGACCAAGACCACTCAGGACAATCAAAACCTGGCAGGCTGGCAGTTCAGTATCTACTCCGATGCCGCTTGTACTGCACGGATTTCCGGCCCTCACACTACCGATTCCAATGGTAAGATCTCCGTCACCGGACTTTCCGCTGGCACGGTATATGTCAAGGAGCTGGGCCATACCGACAGCGCCATCAATGCGCTGTATACCTGTTCCAGCGAAAATCCCCAGAAGGTCACGCTCACCGCTGGTCAGTCCGCATCCGTCAGCTTCCGTAATGTTCTGAAAACGGGCAGCGTGAAGCTGGTGAAGAAAACCAACACCGGAGAAAATCTGGCAGGTTGGCAAATTGGTCTGTATTATGACACAGACTGTACTCAGCCCATTGATGGTTCCCCCTTCGTCACCGGAGCAGACGGAACCATCACCGTCAGTGATCTGGAACCTGGCACCCTGTACGCAAAGGAGATTCCTACGGATGATCCTTACTGGGATTTTGATACCGAGGTCAAGGAAGTGACTATCGCTGTCAACCAGACTGCTACCGTAACCTTCACCAACACCCACTACGGACGCATTGAGTTCCGGAAAACCACCAACACTGGCAACCATCTGGGCGGCTGGACGTTCCGTGTCCAGGACAGCAATTACGATGTGGTCGGTGAATACACCACCGATGAAAACGGTTACGCCTGTACTGAAAATCTTCCCTTGGGCCGATACACCGTTATCGAGCTGCAAACCGACGATCTTTATTGGAACTTTGAACTGGGCTTCCATGATGTGACTGTCCAGGCTGGTCAGACCGTTGTGGATGAATGGCTGAACCGGGAACAGGGTCTGGGTTGGTTCCACAAAAAGACCAACACGGGCGAATCTGTGGAAGGCTGGCACATCACCATCTACGCCGATGAAGCCTGCACCCAGGAGATCCGCACCATGATTACCAACGAGGACGGACGCACCGGATACTACATGGACCCCGGCATTTACTGGGCCAAAGAAACCGGTGACGAGTATGGACGTTTTGAGGATGAATACTGGATGGTGGATGAAACTGTCCAGAAGTTTGAAATCAAGCCCCACGAGGATACCGAG
>JAGBAI010000148.1 GCA_017939025.1 Oscillospiraceae bacterium | reverse complement strand
CATGCAAAACACGCAGCGGACTTTATTGCAGAGCTGGACGAAGAGAGCTATCGAGAAAAGTTATGGGATCACAAGCCTATCACGGACTTCTGGCAGATTGCATCTGGAAAGGCTGAAAGGCTCAGAAACCACGGCATTACCACCATGCGGGATATTGCCATGATGAAAGAGGACTTTCTATACGACTGGTTCGGCATCGACGCAGAACTGCTGATCGATCATGCCTGGGGCCGGGAGCCAACCACCATAGCGGATATCAAGGCTTACCGCTCCAAAGGAAAAAGCCTGTCCAGCGGACAGGTCTTGATGCGTGACTATCGTTATGAGGAAGGTCTGGTCATTGCCAAAGAAATGATGGATCAGCTGTGCCTGGACATGGTTGCAAAGAAGCTGGCAACGGAATCCGTGTCCCTTTATGTTGGGTATTCTTATACACAGTGCATCGGCGGAGCCAAGGGAACCGCCAAGCTGGCCTGTGAAACCAACGCCGACTCTATCATCGTCCCGGCGATTGCCACCCTATACAAGCGGATCGTGAACCCCGCCTATGCCATTCGCCGTATCTGCCTGTGCTGCAACAGCGTGGTGGAAGACCGTGGGGTGTATCAGCTCAATATGTTCGATGATGTTACTTCCCAGCTTCGCAGCAGAGCCATCCAGGAAACCATGCTAGGCATCAAGGCAAAATACGGAAAAAACGCCATCTTAAAAGGCGTGAATTATGATCCCGCTGCCACTGGCAGAGAAAGAAACCTTCAGATTGGAGGACACAAATCCAATGGCTAGATCACCAAGAGCGCCAATGTCTAACGACCGCAGGGCAAAGCAATTTGCACCTTTTGATGCCTTGAAAGGTTTGAAAGAAGCGATTGCTGAGAAGGAGCGAATCCCCACGCCCAAGCGTATTCTGGCAGAAGATTCCATAGTCGAACTGAATCACCAGCTGTCCCTGCTTTGCAAAGGCACCCTTGTTACCGTAGTTTACTATTGTGCCTATGACCAGGAATACCATCAAATCACCGGAGCAATTATCAAAGTGGACACCTATTGGAGTTCACTTCAAGTCGGAAATATCTCCATCGATTTTTCCGAAATATCAGAAATCGAAATCATATCCACACCCGTCTGATTGATTATCAGGCGGGTTTTTTAACGAAATACCGAAGAAAGGAGTTTTCCCCTTGGCAAGCAAATTGCAGCACTACGCCCAGTTGGCAGACCAAACCGCCGTCCAGGTCACAAGCAGCTACCAAAACTGGACTGCATTTCTGCAAACTATGGCAAGGCTGTACAAATACCCCTACCACGAGCAGCTCATGATCTTTGCCCAGCGCCCGGATGCCACCGCCTGCGCTGACTATGATACCTGGAACAAGCAGATGCGCCGCTATGTCCGGGGCAAGAATACGGGCATTGCACTCATTGACACTTCCGGAGATAATCCGGAACTGAAATATGTATTCGATGTAGCGGACACACGCGGCGGCAAAAATGCCCGGTATCCCTACCTATTCCAGTTCCGGGAAGAACATGAACTGGCAGTTACCTTCGCACTGACAGAACGTTTTGAAGTGGATGATGCCCGAAACCTCCCAGACCTGATTGAAGAAATCGTCAACTGGACGATGGCAGACTACTGGGATGCTCATGGGCAGGACATTCTCCGCATCGTTGACGGTTCGTTTCTGGAAGAGTATGATGAAGAAAACATCCGGTTTATCTTTCATCAGGCGGCAGTGGTCAGCACCACCTACACCATCCTGTCCCGGTGCGGGATGAACCCGGAACTGCGGTATGAACACTTAGACTTCATGCCGGTCTTTGACTTCAATACACCCCAGACCATATCCGCACTGGGCAGTGCCATCAGCCAGACCAGCGAAGCCGTTCTGCGGCAGATTGAAGTCACCGTCAAACGATACGAAAGAGAAAAACACGCGGAAAGGAGCCATGACCATGAGCGAACTGACTTACAGAAAGAACGGGGACTACTTTATCCCCAACCTGAGCCTGTCCGACCAGAACCCACAGCCGCTGACCAAGTACGGGAGGATGCGGAAAACCTATCTGAAGGAACACCGTCCGATCCTGTGGAACAGCATGATCCTGTCGGAGACTCTGTACCCCCATCTGCGGGAGATCGACCAGACGGCGAACCAGCGGCTGGAACAGATCCTGACGGAGCTGAAGAAGTCGGCGGGAGTGACGGAGGAACTGAAGGCCAGCGACCCGATGAAATGGGTGGGGCTGATGAACACCTTGAAGGCCCAGGCAGAGGAGATCATTCTGACGGAACTGATTTACGCCTGACAGATGAGGAACCTCCCACAGCGGGAGAACAATTCTCCTTCTTTGCATCGGAAGCAGCACAAATACAATATATCGCAGAAGCGGAGAGTGCAGAAATAGCACCCTCCGCTTTTACTATGCCACAGGAATATATCGACCAGTTTCTCCGGGTGGGCAGCAATACGGACAATGCTCGTACCCGGATTGCCATTGAATATTCCAAGCAGCTTCCCAGGGAATCCTTGCTGTCCTTCATCCAAAAGACCTATCACGGTGGCTATGGTCTGAAGTTTGGAGATACCAAGGTATCTGCATGGTATGCCGAGGACGGTATGCACATCACTTATGGAGATTCCGCACGGTATGCCAGAAACGCACAGATCCTGTCTTGGGAGGATGTTGCCAACCGAATTGGTGAACTGCTGGACGAAGGCCAGTTTGCCACAAATGTGGAACTGGCTGAAATGCGTTCTTTTGAGCAAAAGGAACTGGCTGAGAAGCTGATCTATCTTACCCGTGATGTTGACCACAAATATACGGACAACAAGTATATGCGTATCATCCACGATCTTCGGGGTGGCTTCCCCAGTGAAACGGAACAGATAAAGGTATTCCTTTCCGAACCGGAATCCTATGGAGCCATAATGGATCAACTATATAATCTCCGGGATGCTTATGCTCAGGACCGGGAAATCATGCGTTTCCGTGCCAGCAATCCCAACAATCTGGTTCCTCTGATGGAGCAATATGCCATCCCCCGGAAGGAGTATACCAGCGATATGATCGCTATTCCGGAAGAACACCCTTTCATCACAGAAGATGAAATTGAGGATGCACTATCCGGTGGTTCCCATTACGAATACACCAAGCTCAGAATCTACGACTTCTTTCATACCCCACACACACCAAAGGAAAAGCTGGACTTTCTGAAAAAAGAGTATGGCACTGGCGGCGGTAATGTTGCCCTCTCTCGCAACTTTCATAGTCACGAAAACTATGACAGCAGAGGTATCCGTTACGATAAGCCAGGATGTACCAGAATAGAGCTTCCCTGGAAAAAGGTAGTGAAATACTATGATTCTCTTATAGAATCCGGGCATTTCATTTCTCCCGATGAACTGGTCAAGCTACGGGAAAAGAAGGCAAAAAAAGAAGCGGAGCTGCAAGCTGCCAAGGAAGCAGAAGCGCGGCAGGAGGAACTGAACAAAAATACTGCCCAGGCGATCAATGATATCAAGCACGATCATCCGGAAGATATCGTGCTGTATCAGGTAGGTGATTTCTTTGAAATCTATGGAGATGATGCCAACGCCACAGCCCCGATCCTTGGGCTGCATCTGTCATCCCGTGCCCTTGCCGGTGCTGGCAGACTGAACTTCTGTAGCATCCCTGCCCACAAGTTAGAAGAAAACCTAGAAAAGCTGCGACTGCATCATCCTGTGACCATCTCTGGCATCAATGAAGATGGAAACCGCAATGTATATTCCCTGGGCAAACTGGAACCGCCTGCGCCCGTGGTAGAGGAAACTTCCCACGAGAATGTTGCTCAAACCATTGCCTCCGTTGGCCCCTTCTGGGAAGCCTACCGGGAGGTCAAAAAGGAACATCCAGATTATTATGCACTGGTCAAGCTGAACGACGGCTACTTTGCCTTTGAAAAGGATGCCCAGGCGATTTCCAAGCTGTTAGGACTGGAAACCGTAAAGCGGGAGGTCATTGGCAGAAAGCGTCCGGTGACGGTCTGCTTCCTGCCTATTGCAGACTTCCAGGAACACTCTGCTGCCATTTCCAAAACCGGAGCCGGGATGGTGCTGGTTGACCGTGTACCTGGCCAGGAGCTAGAAACTTTCGTTATTCTCTCCGAAAAGGATGCCGCAAAAGCCCAGAAAAAAGATCCGGAACCCGTTCTCCGGGAAGTCACCCAGGCAGACATTGACCACATTCTTCTGGAAGATTGGGGTGTATCGGGCCGAAAAGAACGAATTGCCATTCATATCCAGTCTGGGAAATCCGATGCAGAACTAATTGATATTCTGCGGACAGAATACAACGAAAATAAGCTCCAGCCGGGGCAACCGGAAACCGGAGGTTTCTGCACTCTGGCAGACCGCACAGATGCCTATGCCTACTATGTGGCAGAAGGTGTCCGCATCACTCCGGAACCGGATGGAAAACAGCGTGAAGTCCGATATGATGAAATGCTTTCCCATATCCGCAGACTTATGGATGCAGGCCGTTATCCTGTCCGAACCACGCTGACCCAGGATGAAATCGACGCAAGCCTGATTCGGTGGAACGGGATCACTGACAGCAAAAAGAACGTTGTCACCTACATGGCAGACCATGGCCGTGAAAGGGATACTGCCGCGTGGCTTGCCAAAGAATATGGCGGTTCTCCGGAGCTTCCTCTGGAGATATCTGCATCGGATGCAAGCGTATCCCTTTCTTGGGCAAAAGTGCAGCGGCGTATTGCCCAGCTTATCAAAGAGGATCGCTTTCTGACGGAGGAAGAAAAGCAGCAGCCACCGTTCATCGGTACTGTGGTAGAAGTGAACCACACCCCCTACGAAGTGATCCGGATCGATCCAACTGATGACCTTGGCCCTATGGCAGTCATGCGGGATCTAACCTCCCCGGAAGATGACCCCATGTACTCCACCGAACCGCTGGACTATGCAATGGTGCTGGCTGGCCCACAACGGGAATTGCCCAAACAGGAAAAACCGGAACGAGAGAGCTTTGAATTTAGAGGGTATCACTTTACCGCAGTTGGCAAGCTGCCAAAGGGATATGACATCAATGAAATATCCAAAGTAATTGCCTCAGACCGGGAACTGGGTATGTCCAGTTACGATTGGGCAAAGCACACCTATTCCCATTACAGTTTTTATCTTGCCAGCGGTGATTCCCAGGCTGACCTTTTCCGGTGCCTTGAAAACGGAAAGGTCTATCTGCCGGGAGATAATGAATTGTTCTGCTATACAGGTGAATATCAGAAGCTGGAGCATACCGTTCCTCCAGCCGCACAGACAACGCCACCCACTGTCCGGGCCATCTATGACCAGTTCTATCCCGTTATCCGGGATGCGGTTCTGAAGGATGTGGCTTATCAGAATGCCTGCAAACATTCCCCTGCAGAGAGTGCCCACATAGAAGGAAACGAAGCAGTCAGACGGGCAGTTCTGGACAATAACGATATGCAGCTTGTGAAGCTGTATTTCGGCTCTACCAAATTCCACAACCGGCTCCATCAGGAGATCGTGGACGAAACCTATCCTGTTCTTTCCAAGCCGGAACCCATCACAGAGAACGCCAAGCGGTTTCAGGTGGTGGTCTACCATCACATTGAAAATGGTTTTGACGACAAGAAGGATTACCGTTCTCTGGAGGATGCGGAAAAAGCTGCCCAAGGATATTGGGATGGCACTAAGGATGAAGATGGGTTTCGGTACGAAGGTGCTGCTGTCTATGATAAACAGGACCAGAAGTATATCCGCGTTTGGGGTGACTTCCCGGATTCCAGAGCGGAGCAGGATATCTCTGGCGCATCTCCCGCCCCGAAAATAATCCCACGGTATGATCCGAAGCGGTTTTCTGTTCGCCCGGTCATGGATAACCCAGATGACCTTGCGATCTGGGATGCTGCCCAGAAGGATTTTTACTCAGAGGGCGGCAGGATCATCCACTTCGACAACCCCGTAAGCGCAGAAAATTATCTGCATGGATTACAGCATATCACCGGAGTCAGTGAAAGTCAGACCCTGGAAAATGTAGTATTTACCACACCAAAGGGAAATACCTTCAAATTCGGAGATGCTTTCCACAGTAACCGAAATGAAGCATGGCGGGAAGATTCTGTTATTGATTACATCAATGACAGCTTCATCTGGTACACCATCCCGAATGAACCAGAGCGGCCTCCTGTTAAGCTGCGCCGTTCTCTGTTCGAGCTGAATCTGGATCAGGGTATTTTCACAATTCCGGTTTTGCAGGAAGAACCCGAAAAAACAGCACCGGAAACGGACAGTTCTGTAATATTTGACTTGCCAGACCGTGATCCTACCGCACCTCCTTACGCCGTAGGAGATACCGTATATCTGGAAGAAACGCCCTTTATTATTACAGAAATTCGCGACCACGAAGTACAGCTTCAAGATCCCTCCCTTGCCTATCCCATCTTCCGGGCAGAACCAAAAGCCACCTTTGAATACCTTTTGCAGCAGGACTACCGCAACGGTGCCATTTCTGAATTTCTTGCTTCCGATCTGGATGAGGTTGACCCGGATTTACAGGATGTACTAACCGCCGAGGGAGGATTGCTGGATGCCAGGGATAAAGAAATCGCTGCCAGATGGTTCCGCAACGGCGAAAGCAACACCCATATTGCCATGCGTCTTTCGGACACCTTCACCAACAAGGATGGTGTGGTGGAGCTTGCTGGCGGCGGCTCCGCAGAATACAGTGGAACTACTCTGGATCTGAAGGTGGACATTCACGGCAATTCTGAAGCCCGTTTATCCTTCAAATGGGATAAGGTCGCCCCCATCCTCCGGGCTATGTACCAGCAGGAGCGGGATGGATTCTCTCTGGAACTCATCCAGAAGGAACCCGTAACGTTGGAAGGTGTTCCTTCTTATCAGGCTGGAGACAGTGTGGTGCTGCCATACCCTGACCGGGATATCAAAGGCACCATTGGATATATCAGTGAAAACGGTATCCGCATTGATACCGGGCCGTATAGCTGGAGCCATGAAGTTTTGCCCCATAACCAGTTTGAAGATCTTCTCCGGCAGGATGAACGCAATTCCCATCTGTTTACACCAGAGGAAAAGGTACTGCCCGCCCAGGAAGTAACCGTTGAGGAAGAACTGGACAGCAACCCCATCTCCATCCAGGTTGGTGGCGAATGGAAAACCTTCCCCAATGCCAAGGCAGCGGAGGAAGCCGCCTATGAAGAACACACAGCCAATATCCGCCGCAATGCCCAGAATTTCCATATCACCGACGATGATCTGGGTGTGGGCGGTGCCAAGGCAAAGTTCCAGGCCAATATCAATGCTATCAAGCTGTTGAAATCTCTGGAAGCAGAGGGCGCACAGGCCACCCCGGAGCAGCAGGAAGTCCTGTCCCGCTATGTCGGCTGGGGAGGTGTCCCGGATGCCTTTGACCCCAACAAAGCAAACTGGTCAACGGAATACCAGGAACTGAAAGACCTTCTCACCCCGGCAGAGTATGATGCCGCCCGTGCATCCACCCTCAATGCCCACTACACCAGTCCCACGGTCATCCGGGCAATGTATGAAGCCCTGGGCAACATGGGATTCAAAACAGGCAATGTTCTGGAACCGGCAATGGGCGTCGGCAATTTCTTCGGTATGCTCCCAGAGGAAATGAATAACAGCCGCCTGTATGGTGTGGAGCTGGATGCCATCAGCGGACGGATCGCCCAGCAGCTTTATCCCAAGGCAAACATCACCGTGGCAGGTTTTGAAACCACAGACCGCCGTGACTTCTATGACCTTGCCATCGGCAATGTTCCCTTTGGTCAGTACAAGGTCAATGACCCTGCCTATAACAAACTGAACTTCAATATCCACAACTATTTCTTTGCCAAGGCACTGGATCAGGTGCGTCCCGGCGGCGTGGTGGCCTTTGTCACCAGCCGCTATACCCTGGATGCCCAGAACGCCAATGTACGGAAATATCTGGCGCAGAGGGCTGACCTCTTAGGTGCCATCCGTCTGCCCAACACCGCTTTCAAAGCCAACGCTGGCACGGAAGTGGTATCGGATATCATCTTCCTGCAGAAGCGTGACCGTCCCATAGAAATTGAACCGGAATGGATTCACTTGGGTCAAACGGAGGATGGTTATGCCATCAACAGCTATTTCCTGGAACACCCGGAAATGGTCATGGGTAAAAACAGCTCCGAAAGCACCGCGCATGGTATGGACTATACCGTGGAGCCGCTGGAGGATGTTTCCCTTGCCGACCAGCTCCATGAGGCAGTGCAGCACATCCGGGGCAGCTATCAGGAAGCGGAACTACCCGACATTGGCGAGGGCGAAGCCATCAAGGAAACCCTTCCTGCCGATCCCAACGTAAAAAACTACTCCTACACCGTTGTGGATGGTGAAGTCTATTTCCGGGAAAACAGCATCATGGTCAAACCCGATCTGAACGCCACCGCCAAGGAACGCATCAAGGGCATGATTCAGCTAAAGAACTGCGTCCAGAATCTGATCGAAGTCCAGATGGACGAGCATTATCCGGATTCTGTGATAAAGCAGTATCAGGCGGAGCTGAACGAGGTCTATGACAACTTCGTTGCCAAGTACGGCATCATTAACAACCGGGGCAACAAGCTGGCTTATTCCGATGATTCCTCCTATTTCCTTCTGTGCGCTCTGGAAGTGATGGACGATGAAGGTAACTTCCTGCGAAAAGCCGATATGTTCACCAAACGAACTATCCAACCCCACCGGGTCGTTACCTCTGTTGAAACTGCAAGCGAAGCTCTGGCTATTTCCATTGCAGAAAAAGCAGAAGTAGATATGGAATATATGTCCCAGCTCTGCGGAAAGACAGTGGAGGAAGTGGCATCCGATCTCCGGGGCGTTATTTTCAAAGACCCATTATACCTGTCTGATCCGCTGGATGGATGGCAGACCGCGGACGAGTACCTTTCCGGTAATGTCAGAAAGAAACTGCGGCAGGCGGAAGCTGCGGCAGTGGATGATCCTGCTTACATGGTCAATGTGGAAGCCCTCCGTGCTGCCCAGCCCAAAGACCTGGATGCTTCGGAAATCGAAGTCCGTCTGGGTGCCACCTGGATTGACAAGTCTTACATCCAGCAGTTTATGAATGAAACCTTTGATACCCCCAAACGTCTGCTGGACACCATCCAGGTGCAGTACTCTTCCTATACCGCCGCATGGAACATCACCAACAAAGGCAGAATATTCTACGATGACGTTGCCGCGTACAGCACCTACGGTACTGACCGGGCCAGCGCCTATGACATCCTGGAGGACTCTCTGAACCTCCGGGATGTTCGCATTTATGACACCGTTTATGATGACGAGGGTAAGGAAAAGCGGGTGCTGAACGCCAAGGAAACCACCCTGGCATCCCAGAAGCAGTCCATGATCCGGGAAGCATTCAAAGACTGGATCTGGCGTGATCCGGATCGCCGTCAGGCAATCGTCAAGCAGTACAACGAGGAAATGAACTCCATCCGTCCCCGTGAGTATGATGGCAGTCACATTGTCTTTGCTGGCATGAACCCGGAAATCACCCTCCGGGAGCATCAGCGCAATGCCATTGCCCACACTCTTTACGGCGGCAATACTCTCCTTGCCCATGAGGTCGGCGCAGGAAAGACCTTTGAAATGGTTGCCGCCGCCATGGAAAGCAAGCGGTTAGGGCTATGCCAGAAGTCTATTTTTGTGGTTCCCAACCATCTGACAGAGCAGTGGGCATCTGAATTTCTGCGGCTGTACCCCTCTGCCAATATCCTTGTGACCAAGCAGCGGGACTTTGAAAAGCATAACCGGAAAAAGTTTTGCGCCCGGATCGCCACAGGCGACTATGATGCGGTCATCATCGGTCACAGCCAGTTTGAGAGAATCCCCATGAGCCAGCAGCGGCAGGAGTGGATTCTGCAAGACCAGATCACGGATATCACCATGGGCATCCAGGAAGTGCAGGACAACGGCGGTGAAAAGTTCACCGTCAAGCAGTTGGAGCGCACCAAGCGTGGTCTGGAAACCCGGCTGGAAAAACTCCGGGCAGGCCACCGGAAAGATGATGTTGTGACCTTTGAGCAGTTGGGCGTTGACCGACTGTTCGTGGACGAGGCACATAATTACAAAAATTGTGCGAAACGTTGTGCATAAGTCGTAGCAGACAGCTATGACGAACAGCACCATGCGATAGCACTTGATATATCAAGAAAATATCGTAGAGAACTCAAATCTCAAATTCAGAGGTGAAATTCCTCTGCCGTACAGAATCAAT
>JAGBAI010000147.1 GCA_017939025.1 Oscillospiraceae bacterium | reverse complement strand
TCATGGGTCTCACCGATCTTGTAGTTCTTACCGGTGTAGAACAGAATACGCTCGGAAGTGGTGGTCTTACCGGCATCAATGTGAGCCATGATGCCAAAGTTTCTGGTATTCTCCAGAGAATACTGTCTTGCCATTTAGGTGAAACTCCTTTATTACCAGCGGAAATGGGCGAATGCCTTGTTGGCCTCGGCCATCTTGTGGACGTCCTCGCGCTTCTTCACAGATGCGCCGGTGTTGTTGGCGGCATCCATGATCTCAGCAGCCAGACGCTCCTTCATGGTGTTCTCGCTGCGGTTGCGGGAGTAGGTGGTGATCCAACGCAGACCCAGGGTCTGACGACGATCGGGACGGACTTCGATGGGCACCTGGTAGGTAGCGCCACCGACACGGCGAGCCTTCAGCTCCACTGCGGGCATGATGTTTTCCATAGCCTGCTGGAAGACTTCCAGGCCGTTCTTACCGGTCTTGTTCTCGACGATTTCGAAAGCACCATAAACGACCTTCTGGGCGACGCCCTTCTTGCCGTCCAGCATGATGCTGTTAACGAGCTTGGTAACCAGAACGGAATTGTAATTAGGATCCGGGAGAACCTCTCTCTTGGGAACATTACCTCTTCTGGGCACTTTGCTTCCCTCCTTCATAAATATAATGATTTCATCGGTACTCGAAAGTGTGACTTTCGTTGTGCCTGGCCAAGAGGTTTCGTATATATAAAACCTTCATTGGCAAGGCCTTGCCTTGCGTAAGGGCAGGAAAAATTCAAATTTGTGGGACAGGTAAGAAATTACTTCTTCTTGCCAGCCTTGGGGCGCTTTGCACCGTACTTGGAACGGGACTGCATACGGCCATTGACACCCTGAGTATCCAGAGTACCACGGATGATGTGATAACGGACACCGGGAAGGTCCTTAACACGACCGCCGCGGATCAGAACGACGGAGTGCTCCTGCAGGTTGTGGCCAACACCGGGAATGTAAGCGGAAACTTCCATACCGTTGGTCAGACGCACACGGGCGATCTTACGCAGTGCGGAGTTAGGCTTCTTGGGGGTGGTGGTACGGACAGCAGTGCAGACACCGCGCTTCTGGGGGGAAGGCAGGATAGTAGCCTTGTTCTCCAGAGTGTTCAGACCTCTCTGCAGAGCGGGAGCGGTGGACTTGTAAGTGACCTGCTGACGGCCATTACGAACGAGCTGATTAAAAGTAGGCATTGATTTTCTCCTTTCTTTGATTCTCGCCCTCCTCGGGCGGGTATATATTCTACGGCTTTACCCGTTAGAATCAGGAGTCAAAACGGCAGCGGCTGCTGCCCCCACCTCGATGCCGCAGGCTCGGCCAAGCTCGGCCATGGAGCGGATCCAGGTGATGCGTATGTGATTGGCTGCGCAGAGGTTTTCCAACGGTTCCGTCACAGCGGGATCGGCGTTTTCCGCCAGGAAAACATACCTTACACGGCCAGCCTTCACAGCTTTCTTCAGCTGCTTGGCCCCCACAACGAACCTTTCTTCGGAAAGATCGCTGAGTTTGCCGCAGTTCGGTATTTTACAATCTTTTTTCTTATCCATACAAAAACATATTATACGCACTTTTCCGAAAAAGTCAACAAAAAGTTGGGAATTATTTTTGTGATAATGCTATTTTTTAGGTATCATTTTCAACGAAAACGGTTGCGGCGCTTTCTGTCCGCTGTGCGCAGATGGACGTTTTTTTATTATGGACAGCTTCCGATCCCCCTTAGTTCCTCTGCCATCCGCAGCCCCACCCGAAATCCCTCCCGGAATGCCAGCTGCTGATGCTTCAGGCACAAATCCGTAATCACATTAAATACCCTGTCCTCCTGTTGCGGTGTAAGATAACTGAACAATTCGTGCAGCTCCCGGAATTCGCCCCGGATGGTTTCATCATAAATGGGATTATATTCCGTGTAGTTCCAAAAAAGGAATTCCAATATAGATCCGATGCTGTCGACACCATAATTTGGCTGATTGGCAGAGAGATAGGCTTCGATTTGGGCTTGATAATTCATAGAAATACTCCTGTTAATTATTTGGTAGTATGCGTAAATTTTAGCACCTGATAAGGTGTTTTTCAAGCACCTTATCAGGTGTCGTGTTATATTCAGCATATACTACAAATTAAGGAGCCGTTTTATGAGAGAATATGCACAACGAATCCGTGATCTTAGGATCGATCACGATAAATCTCAGGCACAGATTGCAGACATTCTGGGCACCACAAAAAATCAGGTTGGCAAATATGAACGAGGTGAACAGGAAATGCCTATCAAGCATCTGCTGACCCTTTGCAATTATTATCAAGTCAGTGCAGACTATATTCTTGGACTGCCCGCCGGACGTCCCTATGGTCTGAGCAAAACCAAATAACCGGAGCACCTGTCATCCTGAGCGGAGGGCGTAGCCCGGAGTCGAAGGATCCACGCACCGACCGGATGCTTAGCAGTAATGTATTGCAAGGATCCCTCGACTTCGCTGTGCTTCGCTCGGGATGACAGACTTCTTTCTTTTCCTCAACTTTCCACTCTCAACTTCCAGTTGAAAAAGCCGCCATCTTCCGATGGCGGCTTTCTTAACTTAGTTCAGTGCGTTCTCGATCATTTCCTCGGGGATCCGGGCTTCGGGGGTTGCGCCGGGCTGATAGTCCCGGTAGGCAGCCAGGCCGGAGCCGGCGGGGATCAGCTTACCGATCAGCACGTTCTCCTTCAGGCCAACCAGGTGGTCAACCTTACCCTTGATAGCGGCATCGGTCAGAACCTTGGTGGTTTCCTGGAAGGATGCGGCAGACAGGAAGGAGTCGGTGGCCAGTGCGGCCTTGGTGATACCCAGCAGGATGGTGCTGGCCTCTGCCAGACGCAGCTCGGTCTCACCGGCATCGATCCGGGCCTGGACAGCGGCATTGGCGTCCTCGAACTCGAAGATATCCACAGTGGAACCGGTGAGCAGTGTGCTGTCGCCAGGCTCCTCAATGCGAACCTTACGCATCATCTGACGGATGATAACTTCGATGTGCTTATCGTTGATGTCAACGCCCTGCTGGCGGTACACAGCCTGGACGGACTGGACCAGGTAATCCTGAACAGCCTCCACGCCGGAGATACGCAGGACATCCTGGGGATACAGGGCACCGTCGGTGATGGGCTCGCCCTTCTGGACGGTCTTGCCATGGCTGACCTTCAGACCCACGGAGTAAGGCACCTGATAGACCTTCACCTCGCCGTCGTCTGCGGTAACGGTAATGTTACGCAGAGCGGTGCGGTGGGTATCGTCGATGTTGACCACGCCGGTGATCTCAGAGATCTGAGCCATCTTCTTGGGGCGGCGGGCCTCAAACAGTTCTTCAACTCTGGGAAGACCCTGGGTGATATCGTCACCTGCAACGCCGCCGGAGTGGAAGGTACGCAT
>JAGBAI010000146.1 GCA_017939025.1 Oscillospiraceae bacterium | reverse complement strand
CGGCGAGGTATGTTTGAGGGATTTTGGCCGCGGAGGACGCAGCCTTGCTGGCGCAAGGCAAGGACGACAAGTCCAAAAGCGCCAAACAGAGCCGCCGAAATGCGGTGCGTGTTCGACTCCCGTTGGACTAAATCAGTGTATAGACTGCCACAGCGCACAGTTCCCCGATGGTCAATGCGTAGCCGGAAATATCTCCGTTCATACCCTCCAGGGATTTATATGCTTGCCGCAGGGCAAAACCATAGCCAATGAGACAGCCAACGAGAGAGAAACCATATTTTCCACAGAGCAGGAAGCCTGCTGAAAGGAAAACCATAAGCATAGCCATCAGCACTACCATGTGGGACTTTGGCTTCTTCTGATCCGCATACTGGCTGGTGGACATCGGCTTCAGTCCGGTGACTGCCAGAGCACTGCAGCACCGGCTCACCGCAGGGATAAAAACCAGGATCAAAGGATTTGCATGGGCAGGGGCAGATGCCAACAGTGCAAACTGCGCGATCATCAGCAGCACAATACCGATCACCGCAAAGCTTCCCACATGGGAGTCCTTGAGGATTTCTCTTCTTCGTTCTAAACTTCGGCAGCTTTTCACTGCATCGGTCACATCCATGTAGCCATCCAGATGAATAAAGCCGGTAATCATGTAAGGATACGCAGAAAGAATCAGTCCGGTAACCAGCGCAGGAAGATTCAGCACTCTGCAAGCCCAGGCAAGCAATGCCCAAAGACTGCCAATTTCCAGTCCTACAACAGGAAGAAACAAAAGCATCTTATCCCTGGCCTTATCATCCCAAATCTGCGGCGCAGGAATGGAGCAGAACATACTCTGGCACATGGCAAAGGCGTGGTAGTACGTTTTCATATAGTTTCCCTCCTGCTGTCATTGCGAACCAGTGCACACACTGGTGTGGCAATCTCCTATGTCGATGGGGATTGCCATGTCGCTTTGCTCCTCGCAATGACACGATTTGTGGATGATAAGCTGTCCTGCAGATACTTCGATTACGGTGTCACAGACAGCAGCCAGACGGCGGTCAATATCTGCCAAACACTTACGGTACATTTCCGTACTTTCTGAATATCTCCCGGCATCCGAATAAATGTAATCGCTGACGAACACGGCATGACGAACCGTGTGTGCAAATTGAATCAGTGCATCTGCGCAGCGGTTCGCCCCATTCAGATCCATTTCGTAATTCTTATCCACAGGAAACAGAGAATTCTGAACCAGAGAAGTCACACTGTCCACCAGAAAGGTTCCATGGGTTTTCGCTATAGCCATGATATCATTAAAGCACTCCACCGTTTCAAAACCCATGCCATCCCGGTCAGAAATGTGCCGCCGGATCCTCGCATAATCTTCCTCCCCGGTGGGAATCATGGTTGCCACATAATAGCGTTTTCCGCCTCCTGCCAAAGCCACAGCCAGATTCTGCGCAAAGGAAGACTTTCCGCATTTGGCTCCGCCGGAAATGAATACGGTCATTTGGCACCCTCCACGGTGAATTTATCGCCCTCCCGGATTTCATCCAGATAGCCGTCATCGATGCCCGCCTGATCAAAAGTTGCCATATCATTGATAATGGCGCAGGCGGCATCCAGAATCTCAAAAGCCAGAGGGCAGCCACTGCCTTCACCCAGCCGCATTCCAAGGAGGAACAAAGGCTGTAAATCCATAGCATCCATTGCCAGCTTATAGCCGATTTCATAGGAAGCATGGCTGGGAACAAAATACTTAACTGCGTTGGGACACAGCTTGTAAGCACACAGGGCTGCTACTGCGGAAATAAAACCATCAATGACCACCGGACGGCGGGTAACAGCACAACCTAAAAAGGCACCGCACATGGCGGCAATATCAAAACCGCCCACTTTTGCCAGCACATCGACCACATCGTTTTTGTCAGGCTTATTCACTTCGATGGCATTCTTGATGACCTGTTTCTTTTTCAGGAAACTCTCATCCGTGATACCGCCGCCCCGGCCAGTTACCGCATCCACATCGGCATTCAGCAGAACGGATAACACCGCAGAAGAGGTAGTGGTATTGCCAATGCCCATTTCCCCAATGCCGATCACATCCGCATCCGTGGACTGTGCCAGTTCGATGCCGGTCATGATCGCCTTGACTGCCTGCTTGCGACTCATAGCAGGGCCCTTCACAATGTTGTGTGTACCGTAGGCGATTTTGCGGTTCAAAACCTTGGGCTCGGAGATATCCGCATTCACACCTACATCGCAGACAGTAATGCCGCAGCCAAAGTATTTGCAGAGAGTGGAAGCACCGGTTTTCGCTCTGGTCAGATTGATGGTCTGCATCAATGTCACAGACTGGGGAGCAGAGGAAATCCCTTCTTCCACCACACCATTGTCAGCCGCAAATACCAGCAGATGTTTCTTTTCGATTTTGTTATGTACCAGTCCTGTGATACCTGCCAATTGGATCGACAGTTCTTCCAACCGACCCAGGCTTCCGGGAGGTTTGGCAAGCTGCGCCTGCCGCTTTTCAGCAGCAGACATGGCTGCACCATCAAGAGGTGTGATCTTCGAAATAATCGTATTCATATCTACCTTTTTCTTTTGCACCGCGTCGGTTTTCGGTGTCTTGAGTCCTGCTGCTTCCAATGCCCGGGGCCAGGGCCCCAGGGCCGCTTTAATACGAATGCAGTCCACATCTACAAAGTCCGCTTTTCTGGGAAGCTTTCCCAACTCCTCTGCTTTTTGCCGGAGCTGACCGATTGCCCATTCTCTGCGCTGCGCTTCTGACATATTGGGTTGACGCAGGACTTCTTCTGTGATATCTGATTTTTTACGAATTGTCCGATTCATTAAAACTCAATTCCTTTTCTGGCGGCGATGCCGCAGTCATAGGGGTGCTTGATCTTCTGCATTTGCGTCACATAGTCCGCAAGATGCAGTAAGCGTTCCGATGGATCCCGTCCGGTCAGTACTACTTCCAGACGCTCTGGTTTGCTGCGAAGGAAATCTGCAACTGCCACCTCTGCAACCGTTCCGTGGTTGCAGGCAGAAACAATTTCATCCAGAACCAGCAAGTCAGCATCCATTGCCAATCGGGTAACATCGGAAAACAGCCGGGTATAATCTTCACTTGCCCTTGCCTTCTCCGCATCCGTCATCCGTTTCCAGAAGCTCCGGACGGTGTTGCTGTGCATAATCTGGATATTTTCTACATTCTGCAGCACTTTGATTTCGGAGGAGCTTCCATCCTTGAAAAACTGGGTAAATACCACTTTCTTTCCCGCACTGGCTGCACGGACAGCCAGACCAACAGCAGCAGTGGTTTTTCCTTTTCCGTCACCGCAGTAAATATGGATCAGTCCCGGCACACCTTACACCTCCCGGTTCAGGATCTTGTAGACCAGCTCCATATCCAACCCTTTCCGGACAGCGTCTGCCAGTTTATCATACTGCTGCTCCTTATATGCCCTCATATCGAAGGTACCAAGGGCTTCAAAATCGATACCCTTTTGCTGGCACAGGGCTTTCAGAATGGTGTCTGTTACACCGGGTGCATCGAAGATTCCATGGATGTAGCTGCCGTAAACATTGCCATTCCCAGTAACCGGAGTCAGTGCTTCCTGACTGCGGCCCATGTGAATCTCATAGCCCTCATAGGAAATGCCGTTTAAGCCGGACAGCATCCCTTCGATCCCTGCAAAGATGCCGTTGGTTTGGGTCTGCACTTTCTCTCCATGAAAAACCGTATCCATGGGAAGCAAGTCCATACCGGCAATTTCCGTCACTCCGGCAGCTTCTACCTGATCCGGATCAGAAACGGTTCTTCCCAGCATCTGATAACCGCCGCAGATACCGAAGACCAGCGTTCCTGCTGCCGCAGCTTTCAGAACCGCTGCTTCCAGACCGCTTTGCCGCAGCCACTTCAGATCGGAAATGGTGCTCTTGGTGCCGGGAACCAGAATCATATCCGGTTTCTGTAAGTCAGATACTTTCTCCACATACCGCAGGGAAACATTTTCGTACCGTTCAAAGGGAGTGAAATCTGTGAAATTGGAAATTCTGGGCAGCCGAATCACGGCGATATCCAGGAGTTTTCGATCCGTGCTGCGGTTAAACCGCTCGCTTAAGCTGTCTTCATCATCCACATCCACATAGGTATAGGGGATCACACCTGCCACAGGGACACCGCAGAGATCTTCCAGTATTTTGATGCCCGGTTCCAGAATTTTCCTGTCACCCCGGAATTTGTTCACCACGGTGCCTTTGATTCTGGCCCGTTCATCCGCTTCCAGCAGGGCTACGGTACCGTAAAGCTGGGCAAACACACCGCCCCGGTCAATGTCACCCACCAGCAGAACAGGCGCATCCACTAATCTTGCAAGGCCCATGTTGACGATATCCTCCTGCTTCAGATTGATCTCCGCAGGACTGCCGGCACCTTCAATGACGATGATGTCATACTCCGCTGCCAACGAGTTGTAGGCTTCCATGACTGCTGGGATAAACTCCCGTTTCCGCTTGTAATACTCCATGGCCCGCATATTGCCCTGAACCACACCGTTTACAATGACCTGGCTGCCCACATCGGTGGTAGGTTTCAAAAGAATGGGATTCATGCGAACATCAGGCACAATGCCTGCGGCTTCCGCCTGTACCACCTGTGCCCGGCCCATTTCGCCGCCATCGACGGTGATAAAGGAGTTTAAGGCCATATTCTGACTTTTGAAAGGGGCTACCCGGTAACCGTCCTGCTTGAAAATCCGGCACAGGCCCGCACACAGCAGGCTTTTTCCTGCATTGGACATGGTTCCCTGGATCATAATGTTCTTTGCCATAGTCACACCTCTTTCATTGCCCGGATCAGAGCTTCGTTTTCTTCATGGAGCCGTACCGCAACCCGGTACCAGCCCGGCCCCAGGCCAAAGTAGTTATCGCAGTTTCGGATGGCGATTTTCTTAGCTTTCAGCTTCGTATGCAGATCGGGCTTTGCCTGGAACAGCAGATAGTTAACGCTGGATGGGATGACCCGGAAGCCCAGTGCTTCCAGTTCCCGTTTCAGCCATTGCCGCTCCACCGCAACCAAATCCTTGGTTTTCTGTAAAAATTCCTGTTCCTGCAACGCTGCCACACCTGCCGCCTGAGCAAGGCAGGATACATTCCAGGGCTGAGATGCTGCTGCCATACGAGAGAGCAGTTTCCCGTCGGCACACAGGCAGTAGCCAAGCCGGATACCTGCCATGCCATAGCTTTTGGTGAAGGCTTTCAGAATGAAGAGATTCCGATTGTTTGTAAGATGCTGCTTCAAGCTTTCACCGCTGTCGGAAAGATCCAGGAAGCATTCATCCACAAACAGCTGCGTGTCATGTTTCGCGCAGAATGCAAGGATTTTTTTCATAAGATCCGGCGGAATGATCTTTCCCGTGGGATTGTTCGGATTGCACAGGAAGACTGCTTCCGGTTTTTGTTCTGCCAAAAACTTTAGAAAACCGTCCTCCAGGGCAAAGTCATTTTCCGGTGGCAGAAAGAAGCGTTCCACCCGGCAGCCTACCCGTTTCAGTCCCAGGGTATATTCCGAAAAGGTCGGTGCCAGTTCGACAGCCAGCTTCGGGTGCACTGCCTCGCAGTAGGCATAGATCAGATCGGCAGCACCATTGCCGCAAAGAATGTACTCCCGTGGGACACCTTCAAAGTCAGCAATCGCCTGGGTCAGTTTTCGGCAGTAGGGATCCGGATAGCGGTGCATTTCCGGCAATGCGGAGCCCACGGCATCCAAAACCCCCTGGGGCGTTCCAAAGGGATTTGTATTGGCAGAGAAGTCCAGCAGGATTTCCTCTCCGTAAATATCACCGCCATGGGGATTGTTCGTTCGAAATAACATCAAATCACCACCAGAACCAACAGTTTTACTCCGCCAAACAGGATCAGGGACAGCACCGCCGTCACATACAGCAAACGGCAGGCACGCTTAATATCTTCGTATTCGATTTCCCGCAGGGCATCGCCGATGAACTTTTTCTTATGCAGCTCGCCGTGATACCAGGCATCTCCTGCCAGCTGCAGACCCAGAAGACCTGCGCAGACCGATTCCGTCTGGGCAGAATTGGGGCTTGCATGGTTGAACCGGTCTCGCTTGAAGATTTTTATGCCATTTATTACATTCAGCTTCAGCAGCCACCCTGCAGCCAGCATCACAAAGGCAGACAAACGGGCAGGAATATAATTCACGATATCATCCATCTTGGCAGGCACCAGACCGATATTTTTATAAGGCATCTCCACATAGCCCAGCATGGAGTCCATGGTGTTCACCGCCTTGTAGAAAAATCCCAGAGGCGCACCGCCAATGGCGAGGTACAGCATGGGAGCCACAATACCGTCAGAGGTGTTTTCCGCAACGGTTTCCACTGCTGCACGGGTAACAGCCTTGTCATCCAGATTGGCAGTATCCCGGCCGACAATCATGGAGACTGCATAGCGGGATTTTTCTATATTCCCGGTTTGCAGAGCATGATAAACTTTCATGCTTTCGTCTTTCAGCGACTTGGTTGCAAGGATCTGCGCACACATAATGCTCTCCATTGCAAGGCCAAGCCAGGTATTCACCCCGTAACAGATTAGCAGCAGAAGGGCCGGAACCGCTGTGGAGATTGTAGCCACCAGCAGCCATAGAATGAAACCTGCGAAGTTCTCTCCTCTGACGGTCTTTGGAAACACCTTCCGCACCAGATTCTCAATGATTGTAATCAGCTTGCCGATAAGAATCACCGGATGGGGGATGCTATGAGGGTCTCCCACGAGCAAATCAATTCCAAAGCCAAGCACCAGTGCCAATAAAGAGCACATCACAGTTTTCCTCCCTGCATGGTGAAAATATAGATGGGATTCTGCCCGGTCATCAGGTTATAGTGACCTGCTTTCCGGTTCCGGGCAACGGTCATACTGACCACTTCGGCTTCTTCAAAAGCAAAGTGCTTCATACATTCCGTTAATTCCCCAATAGATTCCAGTGCGATGGCGGTGGCTACAATTCTAACTTTTGGATTCTTCTGAAGCAGCAATGTGATGATTTCTTTCATATTACCGCTGCTGCCGCCAATGAACGCATGAGTGGGCGCAGGCAAGTCAGTGCAGGCATTGGGGGCAGTTCCCGGAACAACTGTCAGATTGGATGTACGGAATTTACGGACATTCTCTTGCAAAATTTCCACTGCTGCATCCTTCCGTTCAATGGCATAAACCGCACCCTTACTGGCTTGCAGCGCCATCTCAATGGCAACACTGCCCGTTCCGGCACCCACATCCCAGGCTACTGCCTTTTCCGTCAGCGCAAGTTTACTGAGACAAACGGCGCGAACTTCGCTCTTGGTCATGGGGACGGATTCTGTCCGGAGGAAGGCATCATCCGGCAGGCCACAGACGGCAGGTGCATCCGCAGCATCATTTTCAATCAGAGCGACGCTAAGTGTCTTAAATTCCTGGTTTTGCAAGCTTTCGGCTGTGCCGGCGGTGATTTTCTCATCGGGATAGCTGAGCCGTTCACCCACACTTACCTTTACCTTGCCAAGGCCAGCCTCTGTCAATTCCCGGCACAGATTACCTATACCGTTCTCGCCGCCAACCAAGGCAAAGACCCTTTCGATTCTTCGGATATCCGGGATGATATCATGGTCACGGCCATGAACGCTGACCGGCACCACATTCTCGTAGGAAGTTCCCAGTTTGGCGCACAGATACACCATGGAACTGATCCCCGGCAGCACGTTCACATCACAGTTGCGGAGCATCGGAAGCAGTTTTTTCGTGCCGCTGAAGAACCCCACATCCCCGGACATGGAAACGACAAAACGGCGGTATTCCGGATGTGTCAGAATAAAGGCGGTAATTTCTTCCGGAGCGATGGCATGATGCACGGCCTGTTCCGGCTGTGCGACCGCTTCCACCATCCGCCTCGCACCAATGATGCAGTCCGCATTGGCGAGGGCAGTTTTGACTTCTTCGGTCATGGCAGCCTTGCTTCCGGGGCCGATGCCCACCACTGTGACCTGCGGCCTGGATTTTAGTCCGAACCGATGGCTCAGCAGAGAAATGGTTTCCACAAAGCTGAAACCTTCCCGTTGAGGCGGTCTGCCGATGACTACCAGCTTTGCACCAACTTCCCGTGCAGCAGCTTGTTTTTCTTCAAAGCCGCCCTTATTTCCTGAATCCTTGGTCACCAGGAATTTGGCATCCACACTTTTCAGCATGGCAACATTCATTTCTTTGGAGAAAGGCCCCTGCATGGCCAAGATGTGAGCAGGCTTCACCCCGGCGGACTCACACAGCTGCAGAGATTCTTCCATTGGAAGTACCCGGGCATAGACTCTGTCCGCAAAGTCTTTGATAAATGTAAACTTGTGAAGTTCTTTGCTTCCTGTGGTCAGCAGGATATTTCCTTCCACACTGTTTAAGTATGAAACCGCTTCCGCAATGTCCGCAGCAAACACCGCATCCTCGGGAACCGCTGCGCCGCTGCGTTGCAGCCGCAGATACTCTGTGCCGGCAGCTTTGCAGGCAGAAGCAATATTCTCCGTTACCGCACTGGCATAGGGATGGGTGGCGTCCACCACGATGTCGAATCGCTCTTTCCCAAACAATTCTTCCATTTCTATGACGGTAAGCCGCTGGGCGGAAATGGCCAGATTATCTTTGGCAGAAAGCAGGGTTTCCCCATATTCCGTTGCCACACAGGCTGTCACGAAAACCGGCTGCGAGGAAAGAAACTCCACCAGTTCCCGGCCCTCCGTAGTGCCTGCAAAAACGCAAATTTTATACATCTTTGTATCCTCTGGGGGTGACCATTTTGTCCCCGATCATGCGCGTCTGGGCGTTTCCGATAAACACCGTGCTGAACATATCAATATCTGCATTCCGAAGCTCGGATAGCGTCAGGAAGACGCTTTCTTCTCCTTCCCGGCCAATGTAATGGGCCACGCCGCAGGGACGATCAGCCGGAAGGTATTTCAGCAAAATATCGCAGGCGAGGCGCAGATTATCCGGGCGGCCCTTGCTTCGGGGGTTGTACAGCACGATACCCAGATCAGCCATAGCAGCACATTCCAGCCGTTTTGCAATCTTCTCCCATGGGGTCAGCCGGTTGCTCAGACTGATCACCGCAAAGTCATGGGTCAGAGGAGCACCCAGCAAAGCTCCGCCGCTGCAGGCAGCTGTCAGTCCGGGAATCACTTCCACTTCCGGATCGGCACGTTCTCCCCGCAGTTCGTAAATCAGTGCAGCCATGCCGTAAATGCCGCTGTCGCCGGAACAGACCATAGCAACTTTTTTGCCTTTCCGGGCCTCATCGATGGCGATCTGGCAGCGTTCCGCTTCCCGGGTCATAGGGGTTTCAAAGAATTCCTTATCAGAATACCGGTCCCGAACCAGATCCACATATACGGTATAACCGATGATCACATCACTGTCTTGCAGCGCCCGGTCTGCACGGATGGTCATATTCTCATAGTCACCAGGGCCAATGCCCACAACAATCAGCTTACCCAAAGTGTACCTCCCAATGTTCTTCTGCCAGTGCAACGGTGACACCGTGCCTGGCAGTCTTTTTTACAATCAATTTTTCCGCGCCAATCAGAGCTGCACGCTCACAGACATTGTCCACCCCGGTGATACTCTGCACAAAAGCAGACGGGGTAAAATCACCAGAAACGGCTTTCAGTTCCTCAGCAGAGTAAAATGTCACAGGTAACTTCCACTCCTGGCAGAATGCCAGAAGTCCCGATTCTTCTGCTTTCAGATCGATAGATGATACACATTTGACAGCACGGCAGTCGATATTGTGCGCTTTCAGCACCTCGTCCACTGCTTCACGGATCGTTTCCATTGGCGTTCCTTTGCGGCAGCCGATGCCCAGATGCAAAGCCTTAGGAATCAGCCGCAGGGTTTTTTCAAAAGGTTCGTCCCGGTACACACTGATGCAGATCCCCACCTCACCGGAATGTCCGGTCTTTACGCCGTTCGGCAGCATAGTTGTGATTGGGTAATCACAGCAAAGAGGCACGTCCTGCTCCAGAATGGCGGCAGATACTGCCTTTGCACGGCTTAAGGAAGCAATTTCATACCCATTTCTGGCTGCCCAGGCATCCACGGAGAAACGCTTGTTAATGTCCGTTGCGGTGGTAATCACTGGGGTAGCTTCCAGTGCTTTTGCCAGTTCCAGTGCCAGATCATTGGCTCCGCCGATGTGCCCGGAGAGCAGCGGAACACAGAATCTACCCAATTCATCAATGGACACCACTGCCGGGTCTATGGCTTTGTCCCGGATATGGGGCGCAATTTCTCTGACAGCGATCCCGGTGCTGCCTACAAACACCATAGCATCCATACTGCTGAAAATGGGGCCATAGAAGGGTTTTGACGGTCTGGTGATAGAACCGAATCCCGGTTCTTCAAAACGAGCCATGGTATAAGCTTGGATTTCATTGCCTGCAAAATACTCTATAACCCGCCGGGCAGTTTTACATCCCTGTCGGCTATAGGCAAAGACTGCGATTTTCATTCGCTGGCCTCCCGGAATTCCGTAGTAAAACCGGGATGATACAGAAGGCTTCTTAAATACTTATCTCCCATGCAGTTGCCAACAATGATGAGACTTGTTTTTGTCAGACCATTTTCCGTTACCGTCCTATGGAGGGTATCCACGGTGCAGCGGAAGATTTTCTCCTCTGGCCAGGTGGCCTTATAAACGATTGCCACAGGTGTTTCCCCGGGATAACCGCCAGAGAGCAATTCAGATTGCAATTTCTCGGTCAAAGAAGTGCTGAGGAACAATACCATGGTTGCCTGATGGGAAGCCAATTCCCGGATGGACTGCTTTTCCGGCACCGGGGTTCTTCCTGCAGCCCGGGTGATAATGACGGTCTGACTCACATCCGGCAGGGTATATTCGGTTTTCAGGGAAGCGGCCGCACCGCAGAAGGAGCTGACACCGGGGCAGACATCGTATTCGATCCCCAGTTTGATCAGCTCATCAAATTGTTCCCGGACTGCACCAAAAATACTGCTGTCACCGGTATGGAGGCGCACGGTGGTTTTCTCGGCAGCTTCTGCCTCCTTGATCACAGCTATGACTTGCTCCAGTGTCATCTTTGCACTGTCATAAATCTCACAGCCCTCTTTGCAGTAATGCAGCAGATCAGGATTCACCAGAGAACCGGCATAAATCACCACATCCGCTTCTCCCAGAAGCTTTGCGCCACGGATCGTGATCAGATCTACCGCGCCGCTGCCTGCGCCAACAAAATGTACCATAGGTTATCCCTCCACGATTCTTTGAAGAAGTTTATCTGT
>JAGBAI010000145.1 GCA_017939025.1 Oscillospiraceae bacterium | reverse complement strand
TGAACGCCCTCGTTGAGCATATCGATGCAGAACAGGAGCTTCAGCGCATTGCTCTCATCTGCCTTAAAGGCCTGAAAAGCCTTGCTGGTTTCCGGATCATTGGAATAGGCAATATAGCTGTGAACCTCAGAATTGATCTGCGCAAACCAGGGTGCGGTCATGTCCCGCATTTCCTGTAAATGTTCAAAACCCGAGCAGAAAACCAGATATTTCCCGGTTTTGTTGGTGATGTGTTTCCTTAAAACCACATCCAGCCCATCAGCTTGCTCCAGGGCCCGGCGCAGGGCATCGTAGTAGACCTGGTTCACATCCCGCAGAGCGGGAACACGCAGATTCAAGATTCGCTGCTGGTACTGATCCAGAGACTGGTGATATTTAAAAACTGTAGTCACATATTTGGGCCGAGGTAAAATTCCTCTCACAATTGCCTCACCCAAGGTCATTTCACTGGCGATGCAGCCATCAAACAACTCCTGAGCAATATCCCGCTGGTTGTCCAGATAGCGGATATTTGTCGCAGAAAGCCCCAGCATTTTGGCAGAAGGATTGGCATTGATCAGCGCCTGAACACCTTCCCCCCAGCGCATAGCACCGCAGCGATGGAATTCGTCCAAAATAATGTAGTCCACTTCCAACGCACCAATCTGAGCAGGCATCAAAAGCATCAGCTTGGCATAGGTAAAAAACTGCACATTTTCCAGAGAAAAACCCGGGTCAGACCGCAAAACCGCCTCAGTCTGCGTCCGAAAAATATATTCAGAAGGAGACAACCAAACGAATTTCTTCTCCGGATGAGCCTCAATGAGCCGAAAAGCGATATAGCTCTTTCCGGTTCCCGTAGGGTGAATGACAGCCGCCTTCCCGGCAGCGTCCAGCATGGCTTCCGCCGCAGAAAAAGCCCGCAAATTGTGGTCAAATAACACCAAGGCCATGCTTTTCACCTCCCAAAAAATCAAAAAAGCGCCAGTGTCCAAAAAGGTATACTTTTTGAGACACCGGCGTAAAACCTGCGTTTTCCGGAATATGCAGATAGTTATGGTTGATTTTGTTCGCAGAATGTGGTATTCTTTATGAGAAGAAATACGTCCGAAAAAGTATACTTTTCAGGACAATTCAGGAAATTACAAAACGTTTTCTTGCATTTAAATGAATACACAAAAACCAGTCCCTACCCAATGGGTGGAACTGGTTTTTATCTATATCTTAATACACTTTTGTCGAACGACATGCTTATTGCTTAAATCTATTTAAATGTTTGAAGTTTCACAATACCTTACCCTACGGAAAGAAATGAAGGATCCAACAAACCTTCTGAATTCTTTTTGTAGTATTCTCTGACGGCCTCTACAGCAGCTTTCGGCCCTATAATTCGTATTCCAAGCCCCGGAATTTGACTAAGCCAGTACAAATCCTCGGAAGACAACGTAACATTTTCTACAGGATAGATTATAATGCTGCAGGAATTTTTCTTTATTGGAGAAGAAGGAGGACCAAAACGGTGATAGAGGTGCTGCAAATAGCTCCCACGGCATCGAAAAATCACTGGCCCCTGATATACCATCGCATAGCATTCACCCGGAACACTAACATTGGAGAGTAAATCAGAAATCGTTACAGCCTGCTGCTCATTTTTGATCGGTACAGGTTTGCTTGGAACCCTGACAGAAGCAATATCCTTCAGATTAACCGCATGAGGAACCAGGCAGGCTCTTTGAAAACCAACCATATACAGCTCATGACCAACGCTGTAAAAGCATCTTGGAGAGAACCAGATGGGAACACTTTGCTCCATGGCAACGCTCTTTTTATCCTTGTCATATTTTAATAGATTCTTTGTATATTGAATCTTGAGATTTTTGGAACACGCTTCTTGAATCGCAGTATATATCCTCCACTGTGAATCGTCTTCATCATCCTTCCTCGTAAGTACTACATTATCGGACAACATTGGTTCCTGATAGACCGTTACAAATGGTTTCATCTTTTTCAGAAGAGTGGCAGCCAGCTTTGGGGAAACATACGGGTTAGTTGTAAGCGCAAATGTGAGGTAACTAATATCACTGTCCGAAAGAGGCCGATCCTCAAACCATACTCTACATGTAAATTTAGAGGTATTGCGGGATATCTTGATGCCGAATCCTTCCAAGTTTTCAATGGTATCGTTCATCGACCTTCTGTTGCAATCGAGGGCATATGGACGGAGGTGCTGATTCATTTCCTCCCAGTCAATCGGATGGTTTGCATCAGAATATTTAAATAAAGTGCGAAGCATAAGCAGACTGCGAAGCTTCACAGATTTTGGTTTCGCCATAAAGAATCTCCCTTACGCACACTGAGGTACTGCTGGTCTGCTGAGCAGCTTCTTGCCGGTAATATAGCAGTCCGGCGCAGCCGCGCGGGTTAAAGAAATCTGCTCTACCTTTTTCCGCTTCTTCATCTGTCCAACAGACTTCAACCAAATGAAGAGGGCGATGTAGTTGGAAAGGTACTTGGTGCTGACCCCGTAATAGGGCTTGAGGAAATTACGGATGTGATGGTGCATAGCATTGACATGCTGCAGATGTAAACCATCCCGAACCTCGGGCTTGTGGTCTCTGGGATTGTCAGAGGTGTTGGAGAGCAGGATTATATGCCGGTAGCCGTTCTTTTCAAAATATGCTTTTGTTGCATTGTAATCGTCAGCCAGCAGCAGAGCCTTATCTTTGTTGATGTGCTTCGCCACAGTTCCATTCAGCATAGATTCATTCATAAACCCCACACCGGGCACAGTGGCAAAGAAACTCTTGTTTCCATTCTCCACCATGCAGAAGACACAAGCTTTTTCTTTTGAGGATCTGTACTTGTTATCGGTACCACGGTGATAAGACTTTCTGGGCATATTATTGACAGCACCAGGCCTCTTTTCCCGCTTTCCGAAGGCTCCCTGGATATGATTGCCCTTATAGCTAATAGGGATAAGCATTTCATCTACTTCCACATTGCCAGACATCTGCAGTTGCTCTTGATCCTGGGCAAAAACATTCAGAATCTTATGTCTCCAGGTAAAGGCTGTAAGGTGAGAAATACGGCAAGCTTCCTCACAAGATTTCAGACTCTCACCGGAGATCGTCATTTGGATAAACTTCTTCCAAGTATCCGCATTCTTGCGGGTGAAAGCAAACGCCGTATTGGTAGTAGGAACGAAGTATTTCCCACAGGATTTACAGTAATAACGCTGAGCACCCTTGTTCAAGCCGCGTTTAATAATATAGCCCAAGCTGGCTTTTGCCGCACAATGAGGACAGTCAGGTCTTTCATCAGATTTGGGAATCCCCATATCTTTGCATAGGTTTCTGCGCGATTTCTTTTCTTCGGCAGGTACAGAAGGCGCGGCCATCATCCGCATGATCTGCTCTGCCAGTGTGGATTGTTCAGCTCTACTTAATCCCTTAACCACCTCAAGAAGAGACTCTACATTCATTTCCTTCTTCATACACAATACCTCTTAATTAAGAAAACCATACCAACTCGTCAAGAGTAGCGGTTCTGCTACTTGTATACATATTGTAGCACTACTGCTACTAAAAGTCAAGAGGTTATGTATGTTTATTCATTGGTCAAAACCCATAAAAGTGTTGCGGCTCTAGCACTTTTGACAATTTGGATTTGTAAAAGTCTCCTAAACTGAACTATAGCCGTTCTTTGGTTCCTTTCTTGGCGGGACAAGAAAGGAACATTACCGCACCTCCGATTGCAATAATCTATACTTTATTGCAAAAGCGCGGGCACCCCATTGAGGGTGCCCGCGCTTTTTTGGTGCTTACTGTTCCAGATCAAAGGTGATCCGCACATGGTACACGCTGGCGCTGCCGTTCATGACATCCTCCACCTGCTGCCGGATCTCCTCCTCCCGGCCACGCAAACCGGTGGGCAGCGGCACGTGGAACACCAGATTCATATGATGGCTGCCCTTGACCATGCGGAAATCATGGAGCGTCAGCCGGTGATCAATGCCCCTGAGCACGCCTTCTGCCTGTTCCCTCAGGCAGACCAGCTCCGGGTCGTCGGTAACGATGGGATCATAGTGGATCACCAGATGGATATTGTGGCTTTGCAGGCACTCCCATTCCAGCTGGTCGATGATCTCGTGGCATTCCAGCGGATCCTCCCGGTGATCCATTTCCACATGGATGCTGGCATAGCGCCTGCCGGGGCCGTAGTCGTGAACCATCAGATCGTGCCAGCCCAGAACCTTCGGTTCCCTGCGGATCCGGTCCAGGATCTCCTCCCGGGCGGTGCTGTCGGCCCCTTCCCCCAGCAGTGGAGAGATGGTCTGCTTTGCCATGGAAAAACCGCTGTGCAATATGAAGGCCGCCACCAGCAGACCCATCCAGCCGTCCACCGGCAAACCTGTAAAACGCTCCACCAATGCGGAGACCAGCACCGCGGAGGTGGCCACACAGTCGTTGCGGCTGTCCTCTGCCGTGGCCAGCAGGGCAGTGGAACCGATGCGCTGCCCCAGCTTCCGGTTAAAGAGAAACATCCAGAATTTCACTGCGATGCAGGCCAGCAACACACCAACCAGCACCGGAGAAACCTGCACCGGTGACGGGAAAAAGATCTTCTCAACAGAGCTTTTCACCAGTTCAAACCCGATGCACAGAATCAGCACCGCCACTGCCAGTCCGCTCAGATATTCCGCCCGGGCATGGCCGTAAGGATGGTGCACATCCGCAGGCTTATCCGCCAGCCGGAAGCCGATGAGGGTCACCACAGAACCGGAGGCATCGGACAGGTTATTCAGCGCGTCTGCCATGATGGACACGGAGCCGCTGAGCACGCCCACTGCCAGCTTCAGCAGAAACAGAAGACCGTTGCAGAATATTCCGACGGCTCCGGAAAAACTGCCCGCCTCAGAGCGGCCCTGGGGTGAGTCCAGCGGAGCCTTTATAAAGATGCGAAGAAGAAGGCTGGTCATAAGATCCCTCCTTAAGTCATACTGCAGGGGCGGGGCAATGCCCTGCAATTGGATTGGCCATATTTGCCGATTTTTCCGATTCTACCGGCAGTAGAGTGTTTTTCTACCCCTTGTAGAAGCGTTCTCCAAAAAAAAGGGTGATTTCGCACATCCGCTGCGGTATGATAGCAGGGAATGAATTTGAAGTATTCTATCACAGATCGCGCTGGTTAGTCCAGCGCAATTCCCCGTATTATGGAGTGTATGACATGTCTTTTCAAATTATCACCGATTCCTGCTGTGATTTCACCGAAGCACAGTACCGCCAGTGGAACGTGAGCTGTGCGCCTCTGACCGTCACCTATGGCGGTAACAGCTATAAGAATTTTTCTGAGGAAGCCGCTGTGAAGGCTTTTTACGACCAGCTGCGGGACGGTATCACCGCCTCCACCGCTGCCGCCAATCCCGACGACTGGGCAGAGCTGATGAAGGTCTCTCTGGAGCGGGGCGAGGACGTGCTGGCACTGTGTTTTTCCTCGGGCTTATCCACCACCTACCAGTCTGCCGTCATCGCCGCCAAGGAGCTGATGCCGGAATATCCTGACCGCACCATTCTGGTCTGCGATACCCTCTGTGCTGCCCTGGGCCAGGGTCTGCTGGTTTACCATGCCTGCCGCCTCCGGGATGCGGGCAGAACCATCACGGACGTCCGGGACTGGGTGGAAGAAAACAAGCTGCATATCTGCCACTGGGTCACTGTGGATGACCTGAGCCACCTGAAACGGGGCGGCCGTATCAGCGCCACCACCGCCATCGTGGGTACCATGCTGAATATCAAGCCCATCATCCACGTGGACAATGACGGCCACCTGATCAACACCGCCAAGGTTCGCGGACGCAAAGCCGCTCTGGAATATCTGGTAAAGAAGCTGAAGGACACCGGTACCGACCTGGACACCGTTTTCATCGCCCACGGCGACTGCCCGGAGGATGCCGCCGCTCTGGAAGAAATGGTAAAGGCGCTGGGCGTGAAAAACGTCATCTCCGGCTACGTCGGCCCCGTCATCGGTGCCCACACCGGCCCCGGTGTGCTGGTACTGTTCTTCATGGGCCAGCAGCGGTAACTGCCTGTTCCAAGATTCACAAATTGTGGTTTGTTGCTGTGGCGCTTACAGCGCCCATGCCTTCCCCCGGGGGGAAGGTGCCCCAGTGCGCACACTGGGGCGGATGAGGAGTGCGGGCGGAAATGTTAGATTCAGCACCATGTTCCAGACCTATTCCAGACTTTCAGTGCACGCCATCCCTCATCCGTCTCGCCTTCGGGCATCCACCTTCCCCCCGGGGGAAGGCTTTGTTAACTGCCCGGTAAACTCCAATTTACCCTTCATACGATCAAAAAGCAGCCGCAATGCGGCTGCTTTGCTTTTTTATCAGGTTTTCCGGACGAACTTCTCCCTGCACCGGGGGCAGGTGATGGAAATTTTGCCTTTTCCCCGGGGGACTCTTACCATCTGGCGGCACTTGGGGCAGTCATAATAGCGGTGCTGGCGGTCCCGGAGCCGGGTCCACAGCTGCAGGAATCTCCGGTTTTCATCATAGCGCTTGTAGGTGTTCCGGGACAGGCTGCGGAAAATGGCCCAGATCAGCATTCCGTAGCTCAAAAAGAAGAAAATCAGATTCAGCGGCTGCACCGGGAAAAAGGCAGACAGCAGGCTCGCCGCCAGGCCAATGCCCAGGATCACCATATTCAGCCGGTCGGTGCCGTAGCGGCCCATCATAAACTGACGCAGGCCCGCCGACAGTTTTGCGGTAAACTGCCGAAACCATCCGCCGATACCATTCATACAAATCCCCCTTGGGAAAGAAACGTTTTTAATATTATAGTGCAAATGAGACAGATTGCAACATGACCGGCGCAAAATTAACGGATTGTTTAATTTTTTCTTAAGACCCGGCTGCTCAGGTAAATTCCTGTTTGCTGCTGTGGCGCTTACGGCGCCCATGCCTTCTCCCGGGGGAAAGGTGCCCCAGTGCGCACACTGGGGCGGATGAGGAATGCGGGCGGAAATGTTAGATTCAGCACTATGCTTTAGTCCAACGGGAGTCGAACACGCACCGCATTTCGGCGGCTCTGCTTGGCGCTTTTGGACTTGTCGTCCTTGCCTTGCGCCAGCAAGGCTGCGTCCTCCGCGGCCAAAATCCCTCAAACATACCTCGCCGAAATGTGCGAAGCAGTTTTGCCGGAGCGGATTTTCGTCCAGACGAGAAATTGGACG
>JAGBAI010000144.1 GCA_017939025.1 Oscillospiraceae bacterium | reverse complement strand
CGGGTTCGAGTCCCTGAAGGTGCACCATGGCCCATTGGTCAAGTGGTTAAGACAGCGGCCTCTCACGCCGTTAACATCGGTTCGAATCCGGTATGGGTCACCAAAGATCCTTAAAAAATGTATTGACAAGCTGAAATGTTTGTGGTACAATTCAAAGGCGTTAATCGCTAAGGCGTTTAACATAAAGGATGGTCAAAGCCATCTGACATAGTTGGTGTTGATTGCCATGTGGGTCCACCTGTTCCCATCCCGAACACAGAAGTTAAGCACATGTGCGCCGACAATACTTGGCGGGTGACTGCCCGGGAAGATAGGTAACGCCAACACAAATATTCCCCCTTAGCTCAGTCGGTAGAGCGACGGACTGTTAATCCGCAGGTCGTTGGTTCGAGTCCAACAGGGGGAGCCATAAAAGAAACCTCTTAAGTCTTCCAAGACTTGAGAGGTCTTTTATTTTATATTGTTCTAAAAACACTCTGTTTTGAGGGTAATACGAAACACAGCAGGAGCTGGCGCAGTCGATCAGGCTGCACCGGCTCCTGTTTTTTTCGTTTTAGGGGTCAAAAATGCGTGTTACTTTTTAGAGTTCATAGCTGAGTAGTGAACTCGAAAAAAATGACCCTCTGTTGGACTCGAACCCATAGCCATTGGATCAAGGCGTATTTAATGTATTTCACGTCCCGGAAGGGGCGATTTTTTATTGTCAGTGCAGCAGATATGTGTTAGAATTACGATGATATTTTAAACAGTTCATAATACTGGAATTTGGAGGCGATTATCATGATACGAGTAATACAGCCAAAGGATGCAGAAGTAATAAAAAACATCTGTGAATCTGAATTGGGTCATAAAACGACGGTTGCTCTCCTCAGACAGCGAATAGAAGAGCTTTCTGTTAATGACAATTACTACATTAAGGTTTTTGTTGATGCACAGACTCATCGGGTTTTAGGTTTTATTCAGGCTGAGAAATATAATCTATTGTATGGTGAAAACGGCTGGAATATCATTGCTTTGGCGGTTGAATCAAATGCACAGAGGCGTGGTATCGGAAAACAATTACTATTCTCCTTGGAAAACCATGCAATGGAATTGGGCTATACCTTTATTCGATTAAATTCCAACATTGTACGCACAGAGGCACATGAATTTTATCAACACCTTGGATATTACTGTGATAAATCTCAAAAAAGGTTTATCAAACACATTACACCATAAAACAAATTCCAATATTTCGAACGGCTAGACAATAGGGAGCGGCTGGCCTTTGATGCGGGGTGGTGTACTTTTACGAGTTCATACCCCCACTTATGCACCGTTTTGGGCGTCATTCGCATAAAAAACCTCTCAAGTCTATTAAGACTTGGGAGGTTTTTTTATGATCATTTTGTCTGATTAGAGAATGTATCTAGGGCTATTTTTTTGTGTCACGTCCTGTAAGGGGCGATTTTTATTGTCAGTGCCGTAGATTTATGTTAGAATTACAATGATATTTTTAACGGATCATAAAACAGTAAAGTGATGGAGAGAGGATGGTGTACGATGAAGGCAAAGGCTTCGGATTGGTATAAGAAAAATTGGACAGAAGCCTGGACTTGACAAAATCTGCCGGCTGCGGTAAAATGCCACCAAAATCTTTTACAGAAGGTGCAATCAATGGTGGGACTTGGAACCATAATCAATACACTGGCAATTTTGGCAGGAGGATTGTTTGGGTCGCTGTTTGGGCGTTTTTTGAGTGAAAGTGCTCAGGATACCCTGACGAAGGTATGCGGCATCAGCACACTGTTTATTGCTATTACTGGTGCCCTGGAAGAAATGCTGGCGGTAGAAAATGGCGCAATCGTCAGCGGCGGATCTATGCTGGTGATCATCTGCCTTGCAATCGGAGCTGTGATCGGAGAGGCAATGCGGATCGAGGATGGTTTTGAAGGGTTTGGTCAGTGGCTGAAGCAGAAAACAGGAAATGCGAAGGATAAGGGCTTTGTGAATGCTTTTGTGACAGCGTCCTTGACAGTCTGCATTGGTGCTATGGCCATCGTTGGATCCATACAGGACGGTCTTGTGGGAGATTACTCCATCCTGGCAACAAAAGCAATCCTGGATCTGATCATCATCATGGTTATGAGCTGTTCTCTGGGCCGTGGCGCTGTTTTTTCAGCAATTCCTGTCGCGGTGTTTCAGGGATCTATTACAGCGCTGGCGGGGCTCCTGCGGCCTGTGATGACGGATGCGGCTCTGGGCAACCTGTCCCTGGTGGGTAATGTTCTGATCTTCTGCGTTGGCATCAATCTGGTTTGGGGAAAGAAAATCAAAGTGGCAAATTTGCTGCCTGCAATTGTGGTGGCAGTGATCGCGGCATTTTTTCTGATATAACAGAGTGTGTGGCAGGTTGATTCCTGCCACATTTTTTCGTACAAGGATTGAAAAATAGGCATGCCTTTGATAGAATTATTGTATCATGAAAAGAAAGAAGAGATATTCATGGCTTGGCTTGAAAAACTGCATCATCCGGAAGATTACCTCAGAACCTTTCTGAAATGGGGCCTGTTGGGCGCTTTAATGGGTGCACTGGGCGGCCTTCTGGGTGCTGGTTTCCATCATGCGCTGCACTTTGTGACCCACATCCGGAGTGAATTTACCTGGCTGATTTTTCTGCTGCCCATTGGTGGCCTGCTGACAGTTCTCATTTACCGTCTTCCTGGTATGAAAGGGAATAGGGGTACCAATGAGATCATCGATTCTACTCTGGATGGTCATCCCGTCAGTCCCATGGTAGCACCTGCGATCTTCCTGGCTACGGCAATTACTCATCTGTTCGGTGGTTCCGCGGGCCGGGAGGGCGCTGCGCTGCAGCTGGGCGGCTCCACTGCATCTATGCTGGCAAGGCTGTTCCGACTCCGGGAGGAGGAACGGAAGGTTATGGTCATGGCGGGAATGAGTGCAGTGTTTGCGGGGCTGTTTGGTACGCCTCTGACGGCTACTCTGTTCTGCATGGAGTTTGAATCTGTGGGAACGATTTTTTCTCCTGCGCTGCTGCCCTGCTTTCTGGCGGCATATATTGCCAGCCGGGTATCCTTGCTGCTGGGCGTCCATGCAGAAACCTTCATTCTGACAGAAAGTTTTACCATGACTCTGACCAACTGCTGGCAGTATTTGGTTCTGGCGGTGCTGGTGAGTCTGCTGGGGATTTTTATGTGCTGGCTGTTCCATCAGGCAGAGCATTTTGCGGCGCATAAGATCCACAATCCCTTTGTTCGAATTGCTGTGGGCGGTGCGGTCATTACCGGTATGACACTGCTGGTGGGCGACCACCGGTTCAATGGTGCCGGCATGGATATGGCCCTGAAAGCCGTTGGCGGTGAGGCAGACTGGTACTCCTTCCTTCTGAAGATGCTCTTTACCGCTGTGACCCTCTCTGCGGGCTTTAAAGGCGGCGAAATTGTTCCTACATTCTGCGTCGGAGCGACCTTCGGATGCGTCATGGGCGGGATCCTGGGACTTGACACAGGATTTGCGGCTGCATTGGGCCTTATTGGCTTGTTCTGCTGCGCTACGAATTCTCCTTTGGCATCCATTGTGCTGAGCATCGAGATGTTTGGCAGCACCAACCTTTATCTGTTTGCGTTTGTATGTGTAATCTGCTTTGTCCTGTCCGGTAATTCCGGCCTGTATGCCAGCCAGATCATCCAGTTCCGTAAGGCACAGCTGGTGGAAAGCACGAGGGATAGGGTATAATTGATTTCGTTTTTTACAGCTATACCACAGGCCATTTCTCAAGGGGATCAATAGAAGTTTTTGAGCGTTTTATCAAAAAATCGTATAAAGCGTAATAAAAATCGCAGTTCCATTCGGAACTGCGATTTTTTATGGATCAAGCTTCGTACTTACCGCGCTTTCTGGGCTTCAGTCTGGGAGCAGCCTTAGCAGCCAGAGCATCGCCGATGAAAGCGAACAGGGTGCCCAGGATCACGGACACGATAACATCAGTGGGGTAGTGGACATACAGATACATCCGGGAGAAGGAAACCAGAATGGCCAGAATGAAAGCGGGGACACCCAGCCACTTGTTGTTCTTCAGCATCACAACGGAAGCTTCAAAGCAGGCAATGGTGTGGCCGGAAGGGAAGGAAAAGTCGTGCTGTGCTTCAATCAGCAGGATGATCTCCTTGCCGAACTGGGCCATTTGGAAGTCATAGGGTCTGGGACGGGCGATCATGGGCTTCATGATCACATTGCAGATCAGAAGACCCATTGCCATGGCGAAGCCCATACCAAGACCCATTTTCCGGGTCTTGGGGAAGAGGATGAACAGAACGGACAGGGCAATCCAGAAGATGCCGCCCTCACCGAACAGGGTGATGAAGGGCATGAATTTGTCCATAAAGGGGGACTGCAGTGTGGCCTGGATCCAGTCCAGAATGGGCAGATCAAAGGACACCGCGCAGGAATTCAGGAAAGCTTGGATGGTGGCGATCATGTTGTTTCACACGCTCCTTATCAGGTAGTTGCAGGGGCAGTGGTCTCAGCGGGGGCAGTATCCGCAGCAGGCTCGGTGGGAGTCTCCACTGCACCGGAAGCAGCGGAGGCATCCTCAAACCAGGCATACAGGGTCATGGGCTTCAGAGTGGTGCCGTCGGGGATGGCAACCTTGCCGGTGGTGGGATCGGGGGTGAACTCCAGATTGTAGACAGTGGAGCCCTCAGCATCCTCCGTAATGGTGATCCAGCCGGAGAAGACCTGGCCCTCGGGCACAGAAATCATGGGGGTAATGATCTCTTTTTTGTTGGTGTCAAAGAAGTCAGTGGTCAGAACCGTATCACCGTTCTTGAAGGTCAGACGGACACGGCCCACCGGCTCGGAAATGTTCTTATTGGTTGTCTCGAAGCAGAGCCACTTGCCGCTGTCGGTCTTGCGGAAGAACATGGACTGGTCGAAATTGAAGACGCGGTCATCACCCAGATTGTGGACAACGGTCACATCGGTCTTGACCCGGACGGAGAAGATATCGTCAGAGTAACGGGCATAGTCGGTGACGGATTCGTTGCCGAAGGTGTAGCTGTTATAATCCTGAACCCACAGCTCCATGTTCTTAACGATGCTGTTGTAGGCATCAGAGGTGGGGTCGAAATACTTGGCAACAGTGCCGCGGTCGGTGACAGCCTCCAGCATCCACTTACAGGAAATTCTGGCTGCTTCCAGGGCCAGCTCCTTCTCCTCATCGGACATGGTGTTGGATTCGGTCTGGGCGGTGAAGGTGCGGGTCAGTTCGTCGTAGGAGACAGGAATGTTGTTGCCGTTCTTATCAGTAACGAGAACATCGGGCAGTTCCATCAGACCGGTGATCTCCTGGGTCTCGGTGACGAAGCCAACGGTACCCTCGGGCAGGTATTCCTCAGCCAGGGTGGTAGCCTTCTGGATGGTAAAGCTTTCGTCCAGAGCGACACCGTTGACGGTAGCGGTCATACCATCCATTTTCACAATGCGGTAGGATTCCTCACGCTCAAAGAATACCTCCACAGCGCCCAGAGTCCAGTTGGGGATATCGGTCATCTTTTCCAGATCTTCCAGGCTCTGGAGATCGGAGAGATTCACGGAAGAAACATTATTCTTGTCAATCAGGGTAAAGGACGCAACCTTTTCTTCACCCAGGAAAACCAGGAACTTCTTCTTGGTCTTATCCAGACCGGCAGAGGTTTCCGTGTAGGTCAGGGCGCTGCCGCCAACCTTATTGTTCATATAGTTGACATACTCGTCCTTGCCTTCGTAGGGAGAATCCTCCACACCGGCAGCGTCATACAGATCGCCCCAGTTGGGGTTTGTGAACACTTCGTCGAAGACCTGCTGGGCCTTGACCGTGGGCTGGGCATACTCGAAGTCAGTCAGCCAGCTGCGCAGCCAGTTCAGACCAAAGAACACACCCACGAAGAAAATCAGAATGAACATGAAATACAGGGTGTAGAAAATCACACCGCCCAGACGGGGGCCGCGTTTCTGATTTTTAGCAGGTGCTTCACTCTGCGGTGCAGGTTTCTTGGCGGCGGGCTTCTTTGCGGGAGAGGTGCCGTCAACGGGGGCCGCGGGCTTTTTTGCCACAGGCTTCTTTACGGGAGCGCCATCGGCAGGAACGGAAGGCTTCTTGGGGGTGGGCTTTTTGGTGGGAGCACCTTCAGCGGGAGCGGCAGGCTTTTTCGCTGCAGGCTTCTTCACGGGAGTCTCTGCGGCCTTGGGTGCAGGCTTCTTTGCGGAAGCGGGCTTCTTTACAGGCTCCGGCTTGACCTCAGGCTCCTCCAGGACGCTTTCGTCGATGTCATCCAGGAAGCTCAGGTCGAAATCCAAACCCAAGTCCAGATCATTGAAGGAAAACTTCTTTTCCTTGGGGGCTTCTTCGCCCAGATCCAGATCAATATCGAAATCGTTGTTTTTCATGGATCACACCTCCTTAGTTGCCGCGAACCAGCCAGAAGTTGGGCATACGCCGGGGTTCGGACTGGAGCAGGGAATAGTTGTTGATCATGGAGACCTCACCGGCAGTACCCAACTGGCCGTTGACATCCCGGTACATCATAACGGAAGAGGAACCACCGTCCATGTTGCAGGCGTTGACAGCACCGTATTCCACCATGATGTTGATGATATCGGCATAGGTGCCGCCGGGAGAAGAGACCTGCCGGCCGTCAATACAGACGAAGATGACAGCACCGTCAGCACGCTGACCGATGGCGGTACGGGGATTCCAGCCGGAATTGTTGTTATAAGCCTCCATATTCTGCTCACCATTGATGATCAGCGCGGGGCCGAAGCAGCAGCCGTCCCGAATGTTCAGCTTTTCTGCTTCAGCCTGCGTCAGGTTGGTCTGGGAAACCACCAGGATGTTGTCCTGATCGAATCCGGCAAAGCCCTCAAACTTACCAGGCTGTCTGCCGGAAGTCCAGACGCATTTACTGTCAGACATGACCAGACCCAGAGGTGTAGAACCGACCTTGGAGCTGGCAGTACCGTCGTCAAAGAAGGCACCGGCATTGATGGCGGCAACCACATCGGTATTTTCGCTCATGACCTCGGTAATACGCTTGCCGGGGATGTTGGTAGAGAATTTTTCCGTGGAGGTACCCATATAGACCTTGGAAGGATCCCGGACGATCATAATATGGGCGTTATAGGTATCGCCGGAGACATGCTCGATGCGGATACCGTCGGGATAGTTGGCCCACTCATCGTTGGTGGCGGACAGGGCGCTGCCCTTTTGGATGACCACCTTGGTGGTATCGGTGACTGCCTCGGTCAGCACAGGGCCCTGGGACTGCTGGATCTCAGCCACACGCTCCTCACCGATGAACAGGGCGGGCACCCACTTGGTAGCGCTGGCCTCAATGAGGGACATGGTCAGGATCTCCTGGGCAGCCTGGGAAGGGCCGTTGAAGATCATATTCATTACCAGAACCAGAGCAACCACAACCAGGATCACGACGGTGAACAGCAGCAGGAAGAACCGGCGGATGATCCGGCCCAGAAGGCCGCTGCCCTTCTTCTTTTTCTTGGGCTGCTTGACCGGTGCGGCAGTTTCGTCAAGAATTTCGGGGTTTGTTTTCTTGTTTTTCATATATGCAACCTCTTATTTGGATTTTTCCGGGGCGAAGACCCAGCGCTGCTGGATCATATAGCTTGCAAAATACAGAGCAGTCATAACCACGGCATACAGCACAGTCCGCAGCACATTTGCACTGTCCGGGATGCCGAACAGGATGTACACACCCTGAGTCAGCAGCACCTGGGCCGCCATCTGGGGCAGGGCCAGCATGTAGTAGCGGAGCATGGCTTTTTTGGTGTTGGTATTGGTCTGGAACACCAGCTTCTGATTCATGAAGAAGTTCAGAAGGGAGGAGATCACACGGGCTGCAACACCTGCGGCGGCAGTCAACGCGAAGCCGCTGAAAATACCCTGCAATGCCCAGCTTAAGAAGGAGTAGGCACCGGTATCCACCACAGCGCTGGTC
Organism: Oscillospiraceae bacterium; assembly: GCA_017939025.1. Next base: position 17,289 of record JAGBAI010000144.1, on the reverse strand, counting down.
AGAGAACTTAAGGTGTAGCGGAAGAAGTGGGCCAGGATCAGCTTGTAGATCCGCCAGGAATCGTGGATCACCCGGAAGTGGGAGCTCTTGTTTTCTTCGATGTAAACCGTGCGGATCTTGACTTCATCGAAATCAATGCCCTTGGTCTTGAAGGCCAGCAGCATGTTGGTCTCGTACTCAAAACGGTCACCGTAGACATCTACCAGCTGCTCGACGATCGGTCTGGGGAGGGCCCGCAGGCCGGTCTGGGTATCGGAGATGGTCATGCCCACGAAGATCTTGAAAATTGCAGAGGTGGTCTTATTGCCGAAGCTGCTTCTGGCGGGCACATCCTCCTGGTTAAAATCCCGGCAGCCCAGAACCGCATGACCGGTTTTCAGCATTTGTTCACAGCAGGCCCGGGTATCGGCAGGGTGATGCTGGTTGTCGCCGTCGACCGTTACAACACCGGTGCCTTCGGGCCGGTTTTCCAGGAAGTAACGGAAGGCGTTTTTCAGAGCTGCGCCCTTACCCTTATTCACCTCGTGATGGAGCAGGTGGATCTCGGGGTGCTGGGCGGCCAGATCTGTAAAGTAGTGAAGGTTTTCTGCCTTACTGCCGTCGTTGACCAGAATGATATCGGAAAAACCATGCTCCAGCAGACCGTCAATGACGGCAATGAGCTTTTCATCCGGATCAAGAGAGGGCAGAACGACAGAGATTTTGGACAAGTCTGTCATATACAATCGCCTCTTTCAGTTTTGCGCATAGATAGTCATATTAAACTCAGTATACTATAACACAATTCTTCCGATTTGCAAAGGGTTTTAAGAAAAACTTAAAGGAAAATGTCGGAAGGTATGTTGACATAAAATTGTGAAAAATGTACGCCGGTGCAGTCTTCCCTTGACAGGCTTCAAAGCGGTATGATAAATTTACAATAAAATGGAAGGGTGGGACTTCGAATGGAAAAAGGAAAGCAGAGCAAACACTTTTATCTGGCTTTGGTGATTTTCTGCCTGACAGGACAAGTGGCCTGGACCGTGGAAAACATGTATTGCAACGTGTTCATTTATAAAATGTTCCATGCCAGTGCCGAGGCGATTTCTGCAATGGTGGCGGCATCAGCTGTGGCGGCAACGGTGACCACATTACTGATCGGGGCCTTGTCGGATAAGCTGGGCAAACGGAAAATCTTTATCTGCGGCGGTTATATTGCCTGGGGCCTCAGTATCTGGAGCTTTTCTCTGCTGCGGATGGATGTGATCACAGGTTTTCTGCCCAATGCGGCATCGGCGGCTTCTGTGGGCGTGGGACTGACCATTCTGATGGACTGTGTCATGACCTTCTTCGGTTCCTCTGCCAATGATGCCTGCTTCAATGCCTGGCTGACAGATATTTCCGATGACAGCAACCGGGGCAGGATTGAGGGTATCAATTCCATGATGCCTCTGGTATCTATTTTGGTGGTTTTCGGTGGATTCATGAGCTTTGACCTGAACCTCGCGGAAAGCTGGGTGCGCATTTTTAATATCATCGGTATTGCAGTCATTACCATCGGCATCTCCGGCTTCTGGCTGATCCGGGATGTACCGATCCGGACAGAGGAGAATCAGAATTATTTCGGCAATATTTTCTACGGCTTCCGGCCCAGGATCGTTGGGGAAAACCCGAAGCTGTATATGACCTTTCTGGCGGTAGCGGTATTCAATATTTCCATCAGTGTGTTCATGCCCTATCTGATCCTTTACTATACGGTTACCCTTGGGATGGACAATTATGTATTGATCTTTGCTCCTGCCATTATTATGGCGGCGGCTTTTACCTTCTTTTACGGTCGGGTATATGATACCAGAGGCTTTCAGAAGGCTGTGATCCTGCCGCTGGCGCTGCTGATGGCGGGATATGTGGTGCTGTATTTCAGCCGGAGCACTGCCCCGGTATTTGTGGGAAGTCTGATTATGATGTGCGGTTATCTGGGTACCGGTGCGATCCTGGGAGCCAAGGTCCGGACCCATACGCCGGAAAACAAGTCCGGAATGTTCCAGGGCCTGCGGATCTTTGCTCAGGTTTTGATCCCCGGCATCATCGGCCCGGCGATCGGTGCTGCGGTACTGAAAAATGCCGATACCATCCGCAATGACGACGGTACAACTTCTTTTATTCCCAACGCCAATATTTTCCTGGCTGCCTTTGTGGCAGTGGTTTTTGTGTGGTTTGTACTGATCCCTCTGTTTAAAAGAAAGGAGCAACAGAATGCTGCATGAGCTTTACACGAAGCAGGGCGAAAATCTCACCGGAGAGCCCTGGAATGTTTATCCCCGGCCCCAGATGCGCCGGGACAGCTGGATGAATCTCAACGGCGAATGGGATTTTGCTGTGGGGGAGCCGGTGTTTGACGGAAAAACCATACTGGTGCCCTTTTGTCCGGAATCACAGCTTTCCGGAATCCATACCCATTTCCCGGAGGGGGCAGCTTTGTGGTATCGCCGGAAGCTTATCCTGCCGGAGGGATTCAACCGGGGACGGGTGCTGCTGCATATCGGCGCGGCGGATCAGATAGCGGATATCTATATCAATGGGAAGCATATGACCCGTCATGAAGGCGGCTATGAAGCATTTTCTGTGGATATTACGGATGCCTTACAGGAAGAAAATGAAATTTCCATCCGCTGCTATGATGACCTCAACGATCAGTCCTATCCCTATGGCAAACAGGTGAAGCCGGAAAAACGGGGGGGCATGTGGTACACCCCGGTGTCCGGTATCTGGCAGAGTGTCTGGCTGGAAAGCGTGCCCCGGGAGTATATCCGGAAGCTGTCCATTGAGAACCGGGGCTGCGCTGTTACCATTGACACTGGCAGAAACCTGCCCGGAACTGTCACAGTGGCGGGGTTGGGTACCTTTGCGCTGGAACAGGGCAGGGTTACCATTTCTCCGGAAGATCCCCATTTATGGAGCCCGGAGGATCCCTATTTGTACGACTTTGTGGTAGCGCAGGGAGAAGACCGGGTGGAGTCCTACTTTGCCATCCGCAGTCTGGAAGTAAAAATGGTTGGAGAATATCCCCGGCTGTGCCTCAACGGAAAACCCTATTTCTTCCACGGTCTGCTGGATCAGGGTTACTGGCCGGAAGGCCTGCTGACCCCGCCCGCACCGGAAAGCTATGCGGAGGATATCCTTGCCATGAAGGCTCTTGGCTTTAACACCCTGCGCAAGCACATCAAGGTGGAGATGGAGGAATTCTACTACCAGTGTGACAGGCTGGGCATGATTGTCTGGCAGGATCTGGTGAACAACAGCGATTACAATTTCCTCCGGGATACAGCTCTTCCCACCGTGGGCATCCAGAAGCTGAACGACCGGAAGCTCCATAAGGACGAAAAGCACCGGGAAATGTTCAAAATCTGTGGGGCAGCGGCGGTCAGCCAGCTGAAAAATCACCCCTGTATCTGCTACTGGACCATCTTCAATGAAGCCTGGGGCCAGTTTGACAGCGACAATGTCTATGGCTGGTTCAAAACTCTGGATGATACCCGGTTCATCGATACCACCTCCGGTTGGTTCCGACGGAACAAATCTGATGTGGACAGCCGCCATGTGTATTTTAAAAAGATACAATTAAAAGGCGACGGCAGAAAACCTTTGGTACTGTCGGAATTTGGCGGCAAGACCTACAAGGCAGAGGGGCATCTGTTTAATCCTGACAGGAGCTATGGTTATGGTGGATGTGAGACGCTGGATGCGCTGAATGAAGAGGTCAGCAGTCTCTACCTGGATGAAATTGTGCCCTGTATCCACAAGGGCCTGTGCGCTTCCATCTACACCCAGGTCAGCGATGTGGAGGATGAGATCAACGGTCTGGTGACCTATGACCGGAAGCTGGTAAAACTCCGTCCGGAAGTCATGCTGCCGGTGGCGGAGGCCTTGCGGACTGCCACAGAAAAACAGGTTGCAAAAAATCAAATGACGGAGTAAAATAAAGAAAAGGAAATGGAGGTGCCCTGAATGGCGATTCCCGAAAAAGAAATCATGGACTTCATTGGCGAGCTGTTCAAGGGCTTCGCCGACCCTACCCGGGTACATATTCTGTATCTGCTGGCAGAACGGGAGCAGTGTGTTTCGGACATTGCAGAGCAGGTGGACTTAAGTCAAAGTGCCATTTCCCACCAGCTGCGGATCCTGAAGCAGATGCAGCTGATCAAGTTCCGCCGGGAGGGTAAAAATATCCTCTACTCTCTGGCGGATGACCATGTGAAAACCATTCTGGAAATGGGTCTGGAGCATGTTTTGGAATAAGCAAAGCTCCCGGTCACCGGGAGCTTTTTCTGATTGGAGATTAATATGGAGCAGGTTGTACAGGAACTGAAGAACTACAGCCGCTGGCTGAAGCTGGAGGCAGCCCTTCCCCGGCTGGAAGAGGCTCTGGGGGAAGCAAAGGCTCTTCGGATCGATGCTGGCGGACAGGTTCGGGTGGCCCAGTGGGAGCTGGATCGGTTGGAACGGCCTGGCTTTTTCCAGCGCCTGAAGGGAGATTTGGAAGATAAGAAGGAGGAGGCCTACCGGGAATACCGGGCAGCTCAGGTGAAATACCAGAATGCCCAGGAGGAAGTGGAACTGCGAACAAAAGAATTGCAGGAAGCTCGGGAAGAATATGCTGCACTTTCCGGAAGCTGGGATGCCTACCTGCGGGAAAAGGCACGCCTGGGCACAGAGGCGGAAGGGGAGCGGGAACTTCTGACTGGAATTTGTCTTGGCCTTACCAACGACTGTCTGGATGCCCTGGAACAGGCCAGACCCTGGATGCAGATGGATGTCCGCTATACTTATGTCCGGGAAGACAACCGGAAACTGGAATTTTTGGGAATTGCCAGAGAAAGGGCCGGCCGGATCCTGGGAATCCTGGAACAGCTGCCGGAAGGAAGCGTGGAGATCCCTCGATATCTGCGCAATCCCGACGGTTTTATTCTGGGTGTCACCATGGAATACAAGCAGCTGGACCGGCTGAATCTGGCCCAGGACCAGCTCAGGGAGCTGCGGAAAAAACTGAGAGAACTGTAAAAAACCGCCTGTCCGGATCGGACAGGCGGAAAAATTTTAAAATGCAGGACTTTTCTGCCGGGAAAGGGCGGCGATTTTTGCATAATCGATCAGCGTCCCGGTGTAGATGGGCTTGGCCTCCGGCAGGGACAAAAAGTGCATGGGCTGAATAATGGCCCGGGTGTTTTGGGCACCGGCAACCCTGCTGCGAACCAGCAGGTGGTTTACGAATTCCGAACAGTAGTAGCAGCGCTTGTGGTGGTAGGGAATACGGAAGGCTGCCAGATACAGGCCGAGATAATTATAGTGGTAATGGTGGCGGTTGGCAGAAATGATGTTGATCCGGGACTGGATCTGCTGGTACTGCTCCTCAGTTACTTCCAGATCCAAAACCAGAATCCGGGTTTTGGAAAAACGCTTGAAGGTGCCCCACCGGGGAGATTCCTTCACAAAACCTGCCCAGAAGGGGTTGTAAGGATTCAATCGACCAAAGGAATACATGGTATCCAGATCCGGTGCCAGGCTGATGGATGCGTGGTTAAATTCCGCTTTGGTAACCAGCTTCATGATCCGGGAAAGCAGAGTTCCGGTCTGGCTGACCACGATATAGACATGCCGCTCCATAGTTTCCTCCTTTTTGATACTAAAATCCGCAACATTGAAATAATATCATATTACCGTTAAAAAAGCAATTCCTCCAAACGTTTTTTTCACGTTTGGAGGAAAAACTTAAGAAATAATAAAGAAATTAAAGCACTTTCGACAGGAAATCCCGGAGTCTGGGATGCTGGGGATTGCCGAAGACCTCAGCCGGGGTGCCTTGCTCCACGATGCGGCCTTCGTCCATAAAGAGGATCCGGTTGCCAACCTCCCGGGCGAAGCCCATCTCGTGGGTGACAACGATCATGGTCATGCCGTCGGCAGCCAGCTCCTTCATAACGGCCAGAACTTCGCCGACCATTTCCGGATCCAGCGCGGAGGTGGGTTCGTCAAAGAGCATCACCTTGGGGTTCATAGCCAGAGCACGGACAATGGCGATACGCTGCTTCTGTCCACCGGACAGCTGGCTGGGATAAGCATTTGCCTTTTCTTCCAGTCCCACACGGCGCAGAAGCTGCATGGCCAGTTCATCGGCCTGCTCCTGTGTCATCCGTCCGGTGCGGACGGGAGCCAGGGTGATATTTTTCTTGATGGTCATGTTGGGGAACAGATTGAAATGCTGGAATACCATGCCCATCTGCTGACGGACAAAGTCAATGTTGGTCTTGGGATTGGTAATCTCATGACCGTCAAAGACAATGGTGCCCTTGCTGGGCTCTTCCAGCAGATTTAAGCTGCGCAGGAAGGTGGATTTGCCGGAGCCGGAGGGGCCGATGATGACCACCTTGTCACCGGGGTAAATGTGCTCGGAGATATCGTTCAGCACCAGATGGTCGCCGAAGGATTTGCTCAAATGCTTAACGTCGATCACTTTGACGCAGCCTCCTTTCCAGAAGTCCTACCAGATAGCTGAAGATGATGACCAGCACCAGATACACGCAGGCAATGCCGATCAGCGGGAACATCTGCTCATAGGTTCTGCCGTAAATGGCCTGAGCGGCGTAGACCAGCTCCTTGCCGCCGATGACGGTGATCAGAGAGGTGTCCTTCAGCAAAATGATGAATTCATTGCCCAAAGAGGGAAGAATCGCCTTAAAAGCCTGGGGAATGACGATAAAACGCATGGTGTCGATATAGCCAAGACCCAGACTTCTGCCCGCTTCCGCCTGGCCGGGATCCAGGGCCATGAGGCCGCCGCGGATGATCTCAGCAACGTAAGCACCGGAATTGATGCCCAGGGTCAGAGCGCCTACCATGGTGTAGTTCCGGGAAGAGGAGAAGATAACGAAGCCCATGATCAGCAGCTGCACCATCATGGGGGTGCCACGGATGACGGTAATATAGACCTGGCAGATTCCGTTGAGAATACCAAGGAAAGGATTTTTCTTGCCTGGGCGCTGCTGATCATAAGCAGTACGAACCATAGCAACGATGATACCAAGAACAACACCGATGGCCAGAGCCATGGCGGTGACCATCAGGGTGGTGCCAACACCGTTCAGATACTGTTTCCAGCGGTCGCCTTCAATAAATGCCTGAAAGAATTTGACATAGAATTCCTGCCAGGCGGTGGCTTCACCGGTACGCAGCAGGGCTTTCCATGCTTGATACTGTTCCAATTGCCTCACTCCTAAATCATATTTGTTTTGTACTCAAAATAATCCGCTTTCCGCAGGGGCCGATGCGGGCATCAGCTCTACGGTTCGGTACGCATTATTTTCAATACAAAACGCCACAATAAGGGCGGCAGATGCCGCCCTTATGATTTTGTGGGAATTACTCGGCAGAGATGTACTTGTCAACGATGGACTGCAGGGTGCCGTCAGCGGTCAGCTCAGCCAGAGCTTCGTTCACAGCATCCAGCAGAGCGGTGTTGTCCTTGCTCATGCCGATAGCGTAGAACTCTTCCACCCAGGTGCCTTCCAGCATGGTCAGACCGGCATTGGCAGCGACAAACTCAGCAGCGGGAGCGGAGTCGATGATGACGCAGTCAACCTGGCCGTTGATCAGGGCCTGGACAGCGGAAGCACCGTTGTCGAAAGCGGTAACATGGTCTTCACCGTAGCCGCCGTTCTCGGGGGTGTCGGAGGCGTAGATGTAGCCGGTGGTGCCGCGCTGGCAGCCGATCATCTTCTCGCCCAGGTTGTCCATGGTGACATCGGAGCCTTCCTTGACGATAACAACCTGCACGCCGGTGGCATAGGAGTCAGAGAAGTTCATAACCATCTGGCGATCCTCGGTAACGGTGACACCAGCCATAACCATGTCGGACTTGCCCTGCTGAACAGCCAGCAGTGCAGCATCGAAGTCCATGTCGTCGATGACCAGCTCCAGGCCCAGCTTCTGGGCGATGGCGCCGGCAACTTCCACATCGATGCCCTCGAAGGAGCCGTCATCGGCAACCATTTCGTAGGGAGGGAAGGCGGCGTTGGTGGACATGATCAGCTTGCCCTCTTCGATGGTGGTGAAAGCAGCTTCTGCAGCAGCGGCCTCGGTCTCGGCGGCGGCGGCATTGGTCTCAGCGGCGGCAGCTTCGGCAGCGGGAGCCTCTTCCTTGGCACCGCAGGCAGCCAGGGACAGAACCATCACGACAGCCAGAAGCATAGCGATAATCTTTTTCATAATTCTTACTCTCCTTTTAAAATTTCAAAGCCCTCTGAAAATAGGGGGGATCGATGAATGAATTATACCGCTGTTTGGAAATAACGTCAATTAGTTGAATTCACAACATTCGGGTAAAAAACGGGAATCGAATAATGAAAATGCACAAAACGTTCAGAAAACACCGAGGATATCCGGTTATACAATGTAAATATGCAGAATCAATGGCGTATAATATGCGTATGCCTTGTATATTTCTTTTTTGAAATATGAACAAATATTGACTTAATTGTGAACTTCTGGTATAATTTCTGAGAAATGACATAAAAGGAAGTGGTTCTTCTGAAAACGACCATCAAAAAAATGGATTATGAAAAGGTCATGGCCTTGCCCAGGCCTACACATAAATTACCTGTAAAGCCCCATATCTTCTGGCCTACGCTGATTAAAGCGCTGACATATATCGGCATGGCGGGGACAAAGTTCCGTTACGAAACAGAAGGTTTTGAGAAGATCGGAAAGGATGAGCCCTGCCTGGTTCTTATGAACCACACCTGTTTTCAGGATATGGAGGTGGCTCACCGGATCCTGTATCCCCGTCCTTTCAACATCGTAGCCTCCAATGACGGCTTTATCGGATTGTTTGGCCTGATGCAGTGGCTGATGCGGATCATCGGTTGTATCCCGACCCAGAAATTTGTCTCCGACCTGCGGCTGGTGCAGGATATGGAATATTGCTTTAAGGAACTGAAAACCAGTGTGCTGATGTATCCGGAGGCTTGCTATTCCTTTGACGGAACGGCTACAACACTCCCTGCAAAGATGGGCATCCTTCTGAAAAAATACAATGTTCCGGTCATCATGATCGAAACTTTCGGCGCCTATGGCCGGAACCCCTTATATAATGAGCTGCAAATCCGCAGGCATGTTCCCATCACAGCCAGGGCGAAGGTGCTGTATACCCGGGAGGAGATCAAATCCAAGTCCGTTCGGGAATTGAGTGAAGGGATCGAGGCTGCCTTTGGCTTTGACCATTGGCGCTGGCAGAAGGAGCAGGGCCTGATAATTGACCAGCCCTTCCGGGCCGATGGCCTCCACCGGATCGCGTATAAGTGTGTTCATTGCGGTGCAGAAGGGGAGATGGAAGGAAAAGGCATCCATCTGACATGCAAACACTGCGGCAAGCAGTGGGAATTGACAAAACTGGGGGAGCTGAAGGCAACAGAGGGGGAGACAGAAATCACCCACGTTCCCGATTATTACCGCTGGGAACGGGAGCAGGTGCGTCAGGAGATTCTGGATGGTACCTATAAACTGGAAACGGATGTGGACATTGCCATGCAGGTGGACTATAAGGCCATCTATATGGTAGGACAGGGAAAGCTGATCCATGATAATTCCGGCTTTGCCCTCACAGGCTGTGATGGCAAGGTGCATTTCACACAGAAACCCCAATCCCATTACAGTCTGTATGCGGACTACTATTGGTATGAAATCGGTGATGTGATCTGCATTGGTGATACAGAGGTTCACTACTTTCTCTTTCCTAAAAATAACGAGCCTGTGGCGAAGATTCGTCTGGCTACGGAGGAAATGTATAAGCTCTTTAAAGCAAAGCAGCTGCCGGAGACAAAGGTATAATGTACGACGCCCCACGGTTAATCCGTGGGGCGTATTATATGGGCATATTTCGAATTGGTCTGACTACCCAGTGGTGCAGGTATATTGATCAGCCGAAGCCACGGCATTGTCGGCGGCCACCGGACGCAAAAACGCTCCCGCCGTGGCGGGAGCGTTCTGTTTTGAGATTCGACTTACGTCAGCTCAGAACTCAGGGCAGCAGGGGCTCGTTGATGTTCCAGCAGGCGTAGTAGGTGCCGATCTGAGAACCGACGACAAACTCATCGGGTTTGTCAGCGCGGCCGGTGTAATCAGCCTTCAGAGCGGGGATCTCGTTGGTGGGGAAGGAATCGACGATCAGCCAGGTGTCAGCCTTCCAGTTGGTCAGCATGTTGTTGTCATCATCGGACAGGTACAGCTTCAGCTCGTTCATGGTGACGTTCTCAGCGTTCCAGTAGTTCTCGTTCTTGGTCAGAGTGATGACGGAGTTGTGATCCCAGCCGGTCATGGAGTATGCACCGTTGGAAACATAGGTGGTGTAGTCGGTAGCCCAAGCTTCGTTGGCGACCACATCCTCACGGACGGGCATGTAGGTGGGGAAGGCCAGCAGCTCGTTCCAGTAAGCGACATAGTTGTTCAGAGTGACAACCAGAGTACGGTCATCGGTAGCGGTGACATCGATAGCGCCGTCGTTGTAACCCTTGATGACGTCGAACATGTAGCCATAGTCAGCGCCGGTGTTGGGATCGGCAGCGCGCTTCCATGCGAACTCGAAGTCCTTTGCGGTCAGGTCAACGCCGTCGGACCACTTCAGGCCTTCCTTCAGGGTGTAGGTGTAGGTAACGGTGCCGTCCTCGTTCATGACACCCTCGGGCAGCTCTTCAGCGCAGTCAGCAACGATAACCAGGTTGCCGTCAGCGTCCTGATCCCACTTGGCCAGGCCGGAGAACAGGTGCAGGATGGTGATAGCGGAGTCAGCAGCGGAGTTCAGAGCGGGATCCAGAGTGTCGGGCTCGGAACCCAGGCAGACGGGCAGGGAGGTGTTGTCGCCATTGACGGTGGTCTTGTACAGGAACTTGTAGCCCAGAGGGATGGCGAAGAAGCCCTCAACGGACTCGTCGAGCAGGTAGGGATCGGTGTAGAAGTACAGGGGAACCAGAGCGTTGGTAGCCATCAGCATGTCCTCAGCGACGTGCATCAGCTCGAAGCGCTTCTCAACGTCGGTGCAGGTCTTGATGATGCCAATCAGAACGTCGTAGGTCTCAGCCCAGGTGCCGTCCTCAACCTTGACATCGTAGCCGTAGGAGGTCAGATCCAGGTCGTAGATGGCCAGGTCAGCATGAGCGCCCTTGCCGAACTGAACGTCGTTGTTGCCGGAGGAGGTGATCCACATATCCAGGAAGGAGATGGGGTCGTTGTAGTCGCCCAGCCAGCCGTTACGGGCCATGGAGAAGTCGCCGTTCTTACGGGTGTTCAGGAAGGTGTTCCACTCCTGGTTTTCCAGCTGAATGTTGATGCCAACAGCAGCCAGAGCGGACTGGATGTACTCACCGATGGCCTTGTGAGCCTCGTTGGTGTTGTACAGGTAGGTCAGGGAGGGGAAGTTGGTGAACATGCCGTTCTCGTCAACCTCGTAGTACTTGCACAGGATTTCGTAAGCCTCAGCGTAGTTGGCCTCGAAAGCCTCCTTGGCAACATTGTAGTAGCCATTGAAGTCAGCGTTGGGGCCGGCGTTCTCATAGAACTGGGAGCCGTCAGCGTCGGTCAGACCCATGGGAACGAAGGAGGAAGCGGGCAGCTGGCCAGCCTGGGTGATCTCCTCAACGATGTAGTTACGGTCCAGCAGCAGAGCCAGAGCGTAGCGGATTTCTGCCTCAGCGGCAGCCTTCTCAGCAGCGGTCATCTCGACAGCAGCTTCGGTTGCGGGTGCTTCAGCAGCAGCGGGAGCTTCTTCCTTGGCGCCGCAGGCGACCAGGGACAGAACCATCACGACAGCCAGAAGCAGGGCGATGAGTTTCTTCATACTTTTCATTTCCTTTCAAGAAATTTTATTATTCACAACCTGCGCCCCAAAGGTCATTAGGGGACAGATGATGAAACGAAGGGATATTAGCCGAACTTCTCCAGGTTGTGGCAGGCCACAAAGTGACCGGAGGAGACTTCCTTGAACTCGGGCATGCTTTCCGCACAGGCATCCGTAGCGTAGGGGCAGCGGGTGCGGAAGGGGCAGCCGGAGGGAGCGTTCAGGGGAGAGGGAATATCACCGGAAAGCACGATGCGCTTGTTCTCACGGGCCTTGATGGGATCGGGCAGGGGAACAGCGGACATCAGGCACTTGGTGTAAGGATGCAGGGGATGGTTGTAGATCTCGTCAGCGTCGGCCATTTCCACCATCTTGCCCAGATACATAACGGCAATCCGGTCAGAAATATGGCGAACAACCAGCAGGTCGTGAGCGATGAACAGATAGGTCAGACCCATTTCTTCCTGCAGCTCATCGAACATGTTGATGACCTGGGCCTGGATGGAAACGTCCAGAGCGGAAACGGGCTCGTCACAGACAACGAATTCGGGGCCCATAGCGAGGCTGCGGGCAATACCGATTCTCTGACGCTGACCGCCGGAGAACTCATGGGCATAGCGGTTGGCGTGCTCGGAGTTCAGACCAACCCGGGCCATCAGTTCCAGGATTTTCTCTTCACGTTCCTTCTGGGAAGCGTACAGCTTGTGTACGTCCAGAGGCTCGCCAATGATATCAGAGACGGTCATGCGGGGATTCAGAGAGGAATACGGATCCTGGAAAACCATGGCAGACTTCTTGCGGTATTCCAGAATGTCCTGCTTGGTTACAATCTGCTTGCCGTCGAACCAGATCTCACCGGCGGTAGGCTTATACAGGTGCAGCAGCGTACGGCCGACGGTGGTCTTGCCACAGCCGGATTCACCGACCAGGCCAAGGGTCTCGCCCTTGCGGATGGAGAAAGAGACATCATCAACGGCCTTCAGAGGCTTGGTCTTAAACATGCCGGTGCTGATGGGGAAGTATTCCTTGAGGTGCTTGACCTCAACCAGATTCTTGACGTCGCTCATTCGGTAACCTCCTCCAGTTCACCTTTTTCAAAGGCATCCTTTACATTCATCCAGCAGGCGGCCTGGTGCATATCGTTAATCTGCATCCGCTCGCAGCGCTGACGCATACAGATCTTCATGGCAGCGTCACAGCGGGGAGCGAAGGGACAGCCCTTGGGCATATTCAGCAGGTCGATGGGGGTACCGGAGATGGGCTGCAGGCGGCTGCCGTCACTGTCCACGGTGGGGATGGAACGCATCAGACCCTTAGTGTACTCGTGCTTGGGGTTGTAGAAGATCTCGTCGGCGCTGCCCTGTTCACAGATGGAGCCAGCATACATGACGATGACCTCGTCACACATCTGGGCAACAACGCCCAGGTCATGGGTGATCATGATGATGGCCATACCCAGTTCCTTCTGGAGCTGCTGCATCAGCTCCAGGATCTGTGCCTGAATGGTCACATCCAGAGCAGTGGTAGGCTCGTCAGCAATCAGAATATCGGGCTCACAGGCCAGGGCCATGGCGATCATAACTCTCTGACGCATACCGCCGGAGAATTCGAAGGGGTACTGGTTCATACGCTTTTCAGGCTCGTTGACGTTGACCAGACGCAGCATTTCAATGGCCCGCTCCTTGGCCTGCTGCTTATTGCGGGGTGTGTGGAGCATGATAGCCTCCATCAGCTGGTGGCCGATGGTGTAGGTGGGGTTCAGAGAGGTCATGGGGTCCTGGAAGATGATGGAGATCTTGTTGCCGCGGATGGACTTCATGCCCTTCTCACCGATGCCCACCAGTTCCTGGCCGTCAAACTTAATGGAACCGCCGACGATCTTACCGGTTTTTTCCAGGATCTGCATAATGGAGTAGGCGGTGACGGACTTACCGGAGCCGGATTCACCCACGATGCCCAGAACTTTGCCGTGATCCAGATTGAAGGAAACGCCGTTGACGGCCTTCACTTCGCCTGCGGGGGTAAAGAAGGAGGTACGCAGGTCTTTCACTTCTAACATTGCCATTTGCTTTTCCTCCTTATTTCTTCAGCTTGGGGTCAAAGGCATCCCGCAGACCGTCGCCGAACAGGTTCAGAGACAGAACGATCAGAGAAATCACGATTGCGGGGATGATCAGACGGTAGGGATAGGATGCGTAGCCATTCAGCGCATCAGAAGCCAGGGAGCCCAGGGAAGGCATGGGGGCGTTGACACCCAGACCCAGGAAAGACAGGTAGCTTTCGGTGAAAATGGCGCTGGGGATCTGCAGACAGGTGGAGATGATGACCACGCTGATGCAGTTGGGCAGCAGGTGCTTGCGGATGATCCAGCCGGCCTTGGCACCGGTGGCCTGGGCTGCCAGAACGTATTCCTGCTCGCGCAGGCTGAGGATCTGACCGCGGATCAGACGGGCCATGGAACACCAGTACAGCAGTGCGAAGATCAGGAACAGAGAGACCATATTGGTACCCAGCCGCTCCAGAATGGTGCCCTCCAGCAGGGGGCCCAGGGTGACCTTCATGACGGAACCCAGAAGAATGACCATCAGAGTATCGGGCAGAGAATAAATGATATCGACAATGCGCATGATAACAATATCCACTTTGCCGCCGATATAGCCTGCCACCGAGCCGATGGTCAGACCAATGATCAGAACGATAATGGAGGCGAAGAAACCGACGGCCAGAGAAATGCGGGTGCCGTAGACGATACGGATAAAGTAGTCACGGCCCTGGGCATCAGTGCCGAAGATATGGGGGAAAACTTTCTCGCCGGCATCGATCTTCTTCTGCTCAGAAGTGCTGTACTCGAAGGGAGCCAGGTTGTTGTAGGAAGGATCCATGGGCTTGCCGGGGGTATTGCCCAGCATCTTGTCGTACTTGTAGGGCCAGAAGAAGGGGATAATGATAGAGCCCAGGGCAATGATGATGATCAGGAACATGGAAATCGCAGCGATCTTGTTCTTCATCAGGCGCTTCATACCATCCTTAAAGAAGGTGGTAGAGGGGCGCATTTTTACCATATAGGCTTTTTCTTCGTCGGATGCCGGGAGGAAATCATCCACATCCACGTGCATGGAGAAAATTTTCTTTTTCATGGTCTGTCTCCTTACTCCAGGGTGATACGGGGGTCAACGACCTTGTACAGGATGTCACTGACCAGGTTCATAATGACGATCAGGCAGGCCAGCACGATGGTGGTGCCCATGATCAGGGGGTAGTCACGGTTGGTGATGGAGCTGACGAAGGCTCTGCCGATACCGGGCACGGCGAAGATCTGCTCAACGACCAGAGAACCGGTGACGATGTAGGCCAGCATGGGGCCAAAATATGTGATGACGGGGATCAGAGAGTTCTTCAGAGCATGGCCGAAGATGATCTTCATGGGTGCGACACCCTTGGCTCTTGCGGTGCGGATATAGTCCTGGCCCAGAACGTCCAGCATGGAGGAGCGGGTCAGACGGGTGATGTAGGCCATGGGATACAGGGAGAGGGTGATGATGGGCAGCACCAGACCCTCTGTGGTGGAACCATTGGCAGGGAAAATCGGGATCAGCACCGCAAACGCCAACAGAAGCAGCGTACCCATAATAAAGGAGGGCATGGAAACGAAGGCGGTAACGATGACCATGATGACCTTATCCAGGAAGGAATTACGGCGCAGAGCGGCCACGGAGCCCAGCACAATGCCGCAGCCCAGTGCCAGGAAAGCAGCGATGACACCCAGCTTCACAGAGGTCTTCATACCGTCAGCAATGACATCGATGACCATACGGCCTCTGAGCTTCAGAGAGGGACCGAAATCCAGCTTGGTGACAATGTCCTTCAGGTAGGTAAAGTACTGCTCCATGACTGGCTTGTCCAGACCGTACTTGGCCTCCAGCGCAGCCTGCGCAGCTTCGGAAACCGCTTTCTCACCCATGAAGGGGCCGCCGGGAACGGCACGGGTGACGAAGAAGGTAACCGTGATGACCACCCAAACCGTCAGGATCGCCAGAGCGATACGTTTGAGAATGTACATTAGGGTTTTGGAATTCATAGGATCTGTCCTTTCTTTGTGTTGCCGAAAAAGGAAAGGTCATTTTGCAAAATGACCAAAAAAGTGATGTACATCACTTTTTATTCGGTTTTGCACCGTCTTTTTTGGCTTTTTCCCGTCACATACGAATATAAAATAAATTATATTATAGATGGATACGTTTTGCAACGAAGCAATAAGCCGAAAATTCACGGTTTGGTAACAAATATTTTGTGACTTTTGTACACGGACAAGTGTCTTTCTGGAAAAATCAGTGAAAAATAAACAAAAACAAGCGAAAAATGAAAGAACCCCGGCATGGTTGACCAGACCAAACCGGGATTCTTTCAGAGAAAAAGAGAGGTAAGAAAATGAAAAAGAATGAAATCTGTATTTGTTTATATTATATCTTAGGGGTGTTAAAAAATAAGGGGGAAAATATTAAGGAAGTTTTAAGCGGATAGAAAAAAACGGACAGGTTTTGTACACTTCGACCATGTGTATCAGGTGAGGCGTTGAGCGTGGTACAGATGTGCGGAAGTCTCTGCCGGTAAAAATCAATAACACCTCACTTGAGAACAGGTTTGTAAACAAATTGTTGCATTCATGTTCAGCCTCTTGACTTTTCTCAAAAAAGCGGTATATTGAAATCAAACAGAATTAGCACTCTTGAGACGAGAGTGCTAAAAATGAAAGGAAGGATAGCTATGAATCTCAATAACTATACCCAGAAGTCTCTGGAAGCTGTCCAGAGTGCCCAGCAGTTGGCTGTGGCAAACGATCATCAGCAATTGGAGCAGGTGCATCTGCTACTGGCTTTGCTGCGGCAGGAGGGGGGACTGGTGCCGCAGCTCCTGCGGAAAATGGATATTACTGTGGAAAGCCTGGAAGCAGCGGCTGCCAATGCTCTGCGGAAGATCCCCTCTGTCCGTACCAGTCGGGAGGCGGGCAGGTTTTATCTCTCCGCGGATCTGAATGATGCACTGACAGCAGCCCAAGCTCAGGCCGATGCCATGAAGGACGCCTATGTTTCTGTGGAGCATCTGCTGCTGGGTCTGCTGGAAGCTGCCCGGGGCAATGTGAAGGAGCTGTTCGAAACCTACCGCATTACAAAGGAGAATGCCCTGAAAGCGTTGCAGACAGTCCGGGGAAACCAGCGTGTCACCTCTGATTCTCCTGAGGGCACCTATGAGGCTCTGGAAAAGTACGGCACCGATCTGGTGAAGCGGGCCCGGGATCAGAAGATGGATCCGGTTATCGGCCGGGATGAGGAGATCCGCAACGTGATTCGGATCCTGTCCCGAAAGACCAAAAATAATCCTGTTCTCATTGGTGAGCCCGGCGTCGGCAAGACCGCCATCGCCGAGGG
>JAGBAI010000143.1 GCA_017939025.1 Oscillospiraceae bacterium | reverse complement strand
CCTATGCGCAGGATAGGGCAACGCTGAGGAGCGACCTGAGCGGCACATAGGGTTTGCAGGAAGGCAGCATCTTCAACAGGTGCTGCTTTTTTGCTGCCTTCCTGGAAACAAAAGCGATAAACCTCGGGGTTTAAGGGGCAGAGCCCCTTCGCCTTCTCCGAATGACGGCAGCACAGAAACGGAGAAAACCATGGCTAAAAATTCACATTTAACCCTCAGTGACCGGATCGCCATTGAGGTCGGTCTCAGAGAGCGGAAAAGCTTTTCCGCCATTGCGGAAGAATTAGGGAAAGACCCTACAACCATTTCCAAAGAAGTCCGCACCCACATCAAGCTCAAACAAGCCGGGGGATACAATCCGTGCGTTATCCGCAAGGATTGCAAGCACTACGGCGATTTGTGCCACCCCTGCAAGTTCACCTACGGGAAGTCTTGCCATTCTTGCTATCAGGCCAAGTGCTTTGAGGCATGCCCAGACTTTCAGCAGTTGCAATGCTCCAAACTAAGCAAACCGCCCTATGTGTGCAACGGCTGCCAGCAGCGTCAGAGCTGCAAGTTGGAGCGTCATCTATACGAAGCAAAATCCGCTCAGAAAGAATATGAAGCGACCCGCAGCGAGTCTCGGCAAGGTTTTGCTGTAACACCGGCAGAACTGGATCGGATCGACCGGATCATCTCGCCACTTATTAAGCAGGGACAATCCATTCACCAAATCTGCGTGAATAACGCGGATGAAATTATGCTGGACGAAAGAACCATCTACAACTATGTGGATGCCGGACTTCTGTCTGTGGGAAACATTGATTTGCCCAGGAAAGTACGCTACAAAGTACGCAAGAAGAAACCATCTGTACGGGTAGACAAGCAGTGTCATCTGGGAAGAACCTACGAGGATTTCCTTGAATACACAACAGCCAATCCAGATACTCCTGTTGTGGAGATTGACTCTGTCGAGGGACGCAAAGGCGGCAAGGTGCTGCTGACGGTATTCTTCCGCAACTCGAATCTCATGCTGGCATTCCTGAGAGATCGAAATACCGCAAGGTCTGTCACGGAGGTTTTTGAATGGCTGTATGAAACCCTTGGGCACGAACAGTATTGCCGTCTGTTCCCAATTATCCTGACAGACAGAGGCACTGAATTTACTGACCCCGTATCCATTGAGTGCACCAAATTCGGAGAAATACGGAGCAGGGTTTTCTACTGCGATCCACAGCGCTCTGACCAGAAGGGCGGCTGTGAAGTCACCCATGAGTTCATTCGGCGCATCCTTCCCAAGGGTACATCCTTTGACCACTTACAGCAAAGCGACATTCTGCGTATGATGAGCCACATTAACTCCTATACGAGAAAGAAGCTGAATAACCAGTCCGTACACCGGTTGTACAGCTTCTTGTACGGTGAAACCATTCTGCCGTTCCTCGGCATTCAGGAGATCCCCGCAAACGATATTAACCTGACGCCCCGCCTACTCAAGAAGTAAAAACAAGCTGCCGCCATTCGGAATATCCGTTTCCAGGGGTGGAAGTTACTTTTGCAAATTTTGCAAAAACGCTTCGACCTCCGCTTGGCATGCCCGTTTTTACTGTGGGTGTCCTGTTGATATTCATGCTAACACATCCGCTGGCAATATTCAATTCCCTTTGTAAGAGTAACTTCCGGTTTAGATGATGTTTGTAAAATTAACTTCCGGCTTTGCCGGGATACCCTTGGTTTCACGGAATTTAGTCTTGCAAGAACTTTGGAGAACTGGAAGTAAGTCATGCAAACTGGAAGTTACTTTTGCAATTCACCAGGATTATATTATTTTACCGCAAAAATGCCCTGTTTTCAACAAATTTTGGCATCTTTCAAATTAATGTTTATTATCTCAACCATCACGAACAGAAGGAGGGCACAGAGCTGAACTAAATGCCTGGTTTTATGCTACTTTTTAAATTGCTTTACCAAAGCTTTCAACAATATTGACAGACTCAATGAATACTCTTCCTTATCGAAACGGAGGTACTTAATTTGAGAAATCAATATTGGCGGTGTGGAGCCGTCAATAATTATTGGATAAATAACACAAGATTCATCATGAAGCGCTTTCCCATAAAATGCGCTCCATTCATCCTTACAGCACACTGATCTAAGGTAATCTTCGGAGATAATCATAATTAGCGCTTTACTCTCATGTAGTCCTGTACTGATTTTTTCAAATATCCTCTCACCAATTTCTATTGACCAATCATCCAGAAACACAGAAAATCCGGCATCCATTAAATCGGTAGCAATAGCCCTTGAAAATACTATGTCTTTAGAAGAATGAGATATAAAAATTTCTATTTTTTCTTGATCTTGAAGCTTTTTCATGGAATTAAGGTACCTTTCCGTCAACAAGTCTGAACATAGAATTCTTTCATGCAAAAGTGCGGCTTCTTTTTTCGGCAGCAAATGCCTAATTGCGTGATTTTTATGTAATTCTTCATCAATCTCAGACCAGCGCTCTGCAAGTCGTTTTGTCGGTATGACTGATGTTGCTGCTGTTCTGTTAACTGTATAACAATCAGTACAGTGAATTGGCATATCAGGATATATTATCAGGTTATCATCTTCGTCATCATAATACCCAACTTTGCCTTTATGAGAACCTTTTGTTATAAGTACAGGTCCATATATTAATTCATCTTTCTTGTCAACAACTAATCTCATAATACTGCCTTCTGTCTAAGTAATATCGTTTCACATACTCTGTCCGTGATAATGCCCCTGTCGCGCTCGGCGTAATGGGTCAAAAGCGGGGCAAGTTCGGCGCGGATTTCCGACCGCGTTAGCTTCGGCAGGCGGAGCTGATACCCGTATAGGCTGCGGACGGTTCCAACCTGACGGTTGAATGTCGTGTTGAACGGTCTTGCCCGTTGTGCGGCAATCAATGCTTTCGGGTCTATGTCCATGGGGGACATTTGTACGTTTGACAACAGCCCGGCACCGTTATCGAAAATCGGACAGTAATCATATTTGCCGTTCTGCTCCAAAACAGCGATGTTATTCAAATGCCGGTCATCGTTCAGAAACAATGCATCCACCTCAAACAGCAGTGTAAGGTATTGCGGGAATAGTTCTAATCCGGTTAGCTCCGCCGTAGTTTCAGCCAGATAGGCAATACGCTTTTTGTCGCTGGTCTGGCGGGCCAGAATATCACGCAGTGGCACGGTTCCGGCTCTCTTGAAAAGATGGCTCAGCGTGATGATGGACTGACCGGGCTTTAGGAAATTTTCGCTGCTGCATCCGGTCCGCTCTCGTCCATGTACATTCATGCGCTCCATCTGATACCTCGTAAAACGGAACGGTGTATCCTGTTCGATGTTGCTGCGCTCCAACAGGCGGGAGATCAGCGTTTCCGTCAGTGCTTCATAGCCGAACTGGTCGAGCTTATACCACCGACCACCGTCATACCATTTCTCCTGATTGCCCTTGGAGGAAGTCTCTGCAATTTTCTCGTTGGTCACAAACTTTACACTCATCAATCAATCACCTCTATCCACTGGTCATCCTCCGCCATGCGACCCTGGGTGCGCTTTATAATCTCCAGCGGGTTATATTCATCAATTCCCAACGCTTCCAGATACTCACGGATTCCGGCTCTCTCCCGCGGCACACAGCGTTCCTCCAGAAATGCCATGAAATCATCCCAGGTCGGCATGGTATTTTTTCCGAAGGCTGTCTTTACTAAATTGTCCGTATGATTTTCGATGCAGACAGTTTTATCTGTGAAGTCCACGAAAATCCGCGTGCATACCTCACGCCCATCATGATACATAAATGTCTTCAGCTCATGGCTCTTGTTGAAGTTCCTCCATGCAAACTGTGACATATCCAGTGGGCGGGCAATCACGATCCTGTCATCTTCAAAGCTCAGCTCCACCTCGCGGTCGTCTTTCGTTATACCCATTGCTGCGATCCATGTGGAGGGAATTGTCAGCTTATATGTCTTTGCGCCCTTACCGGCGGTTCCTCCGGCAGCGCTGATACTTACTTTTGCCAGTCTCTTTTCCATGGTATCACCTCTGCTATTATTATAGCCTATTCGGTACGAATTATCAATATTTTTATTAAAGTATACCTGTCTTGTTTTTTTCAGCGTGTTTTAGTCTATTTTCAACGCAAAATCAAGGGATTTCGGTTCAAATCCACCCACCGCTAACTTTTTCCGACTACTTTGCTCAGTTAATTTGAAGTAAAAGGTGCGCGGGATTTTTGGCCTGAAAACGCAAAAAACCGGCCTCAGTCTGGCTGTGATCGCCATTCCGAAGCCGGTTTTCTCTGGTTTTACAGTATTTTGGGCCATTTTTGCCCTAAAAACAAGAAAATTGCCTGATTTGTCCGGTAGACAAACCAGGCAATTACTTTGGAAAAGGTAGGCCATTTTAATACAATTCTACACGTGGGGTGCACTTCTTGCTTTCTGGGGTGCATTTGACAAGGCAGAAAAAAACATTATGTCAACCGAACTGACTGCAAAATTTTCTCGGTTTTCCATTCAACTGGACGTAGCCCACCGTGGTAGAAAGTGCTAAAATAGCCCAGAATCTGAGCTGGCCTGCTCACATCTGAATTGACTTAGAAGTCTCTGAAGCACTTGAACATTAAGATATTGCTCTTTGTAATGGTTCTGCCCCTCAATATTGGGAATATACGGAATATGAATATCCAGTTTTTATTCGGCACCTATTGTATAATGCGGATTGTGGCATTTATGCGGTGTTGCCTTAAAACTTTACAAAGCCGGTGGTGCTGCCCAGAGGGTAGCCCAAGATCCAGCCGCAGCGGCCGCAGTTGGGGCACTTTACACCCTCGTCCCGCAGCTTCTGCACCCGCATCTCCGCCCGCATCAGGTACATGTTGGTCTTATCCACATAATTGCAACCGGGGCAGAAGCACAGGTAGTTGGCAAAGCTGTCGTAGATATCGTTTGCCCGGTCCGCCTTTTCCTTTGCCGTCAGTGCCCGGGGCGTGACCTTCAGATTTTTCAGCATGGCAAACCTCCTCAGATGATCCGCTGGGGCTGCTGCCTGTCAAAATACCGATCCATAAAGGGCAGCACCACAGAGCGCATCAGCTTCATGTCCAGATTGAAATAATACACCGCGAAAAGCCCGGACAGCAGGGCAAAAAGCAGGCCCAGAAGCTTCAAAACCTTTTTCATCTTCATTCCTCCTTACCAGCCCATGGAGTCATCGAAATCCACCAATGTGGGGTCCAGCGGCTCCTCGTGCAGAACATCGGTCATATACTGGTTCACGGCCCTTCTGGCCTCCGCCGGCGGGACGATGCGGGGATCCATCAGGGAGTGGGGCATCCAGATGATGTGGAAACGGTCCCGGTATTTGTTGAATTCCTCCTCCAGCAGGCCCTGGGCCCCGGCCATGCCCTTGCAGCCGATATCATCGTACATGATGATGGTATCGCAGTTGAACTTCTCCGCCGTCTCGAACATCTGCAGGATATGCCGGTTGCCGCCCACGGTGTGGGTGCGCATGGGGGTGTGGGAGTACCAGTCGGCCAGATCCTCCATCATGATCTCCTCGTCCTCGGTGTCGATGATGTTGTGCCCGGTGAGGGAGTCCATGTTGATCACGCACAGAATACCCCAGCAGTTATACAGCCAGCTGACGCCCTGGATGTAATAGGTGGAGCCGCAGCTCCAGGCCAAGGCACGGTGCCGGGTCTTGGGGAAGGGCTTGATGTCCTTCTCCACGCATTCATAGAACATTTTCAGCAGCTTGGGCGAGGTTTTGGCAAAATATTTGGTGCCGCCCTGCTGGTAGAAGTAAATGCGGAAAAGGCCCTGCAGCACCGGGTTCAGGCAGCCGTTGTCGGTTCGGGCATAGATGTCCCAGCGCTCCAGCTCCTCTCGGTTCACCTTGTTGGTGGCGCGCAGATGCTCCCGGAAGGCCTCCCAGTCAAAGGGGCGGCCGAACTGTCGCTCCATAAACTCAATGGCCTCGTACAGCTCGTGAACCCCCAGCTCCTTGGTGGTAGGGTCGTCGTACATCAGGGGCGTGGTCAGCGGATGCACCGCTTTTTTGCCGTTTGCGGACAGCTCCCGGTACATGGCGTTGTTGTCCATCATGTTGGCGTCGCAGGGGTTGTTGGTGGTCATCCAGAAATTGCCGATGTCCGGGTATTCCCCCACTACGGCCACGCCGGTCTCCACCAGGGGCAGAGTACACATGTCCCCGGGGATGCCGCAGCTCACCGACTGGTCCACATAGTAGGAGCCCAGCTCCTTGCGGATCAGGGGCAGCATGAAGGCCGCGTGCTGCTGCATGTTGATGGCATAGGTGCCGGGAAAGCCGAAGATCAGGTGCTTGGGCAGGGTATAGTCAAAGGCCACGGTCTTTTCCGTCCACTCGGTCTCACCCAGCTTCCGGTCGGCCCGGAGAGAGTTCCACAGGGTCTCCACCGAGTCGCTGATCATGCAGTCCGCCGCGGTCAGGTCGCAGCGCAGGGCCATGCCCCGGTCCCCTTCGATCCAGCGATCGATCATGGCCGGCGCGATGAGATAGGCGCTGAGCCAGCGGTAGCGGAAAAAGGCCTTCACAATGCGCACCGGGTCCCGGGCCACAAGGCCCCCCATCTTCACCCAGGTCACAAGCCAGCGGTAAAAGGCGTAGGAGGTGTCCTTCACGCCCCGCCACTCCCGGCGGGCAAAGATATTGGTGCCCTCTATGTAGCGCTGGCCGATGTAGTGGCAGTCCTCGTCCCCTTTTAAAAGATGCCTGAGGGAGCCGTACTGCTCCTTGACGCTCACTTTTCTTTTCCACATAGGACTCTCCCCCTTTCTCACTTTCCCGCCTGGATGCGCTTGATCTCCAGGGACTCCACAAAGGCCTGGAAACGGGTGCGCAGCTGCCCGGCGGCGGCGATGGTGTAATCCCGCTCGATCTGGCAGACGGGCAGCGTGTCCGGCAGGGCGAAGCCCTCCTGCATCCACATGGCCGCCTGGGCCCGTTCGTAGCCCCAATACTCGCAGAACTTCATATTCTGCAAAATGATCCCCTCCGCCCCGTATTCTTTGGCCAAATCAAAGAGGAACTGCTTGCGCCCCACGATGGCCTGGGGACCCATGGTGCGGGGGCATTGGTTGTGGTACAGGTAGCTGTCGGCGATGGATTGTAGGATGTCCTTGCCCTCCTCCAGAAGGATCTCCTCCCGGCCGGGAATGGAACCGAAGCAGTAGCGGTCCGCCACAACGTAAGCGCCGCAGCTCTCCAGCAGTTTGGTAAACTCCGGATCGTCGATCTCGGAGCCGGCCACCATCACCCGGGCCCGGTAGAAGGGCTGGGGATCCGGCCGGCGCTGAAGGACCTCCTCTAGGGTCTCCCGCAGATAGGGCAGGATCAGCTCCTTGGGGCAGGTCAGGCTCACCAGTTGAATGACATGAAATTCATAGCCGGTGATGGGCGGGTTTTCCCGCTTTCTCAGCGCGCCGATCCGGCTGATGATCCGGCAGACCTCGTTATGCCGCTCCACGGCCGCTCTCAGCTTTTCCTCGCTGAAATCCACGCCGTAGGTGCGGCTCAGGGGCCCGATGATTTTCTTTTCGATCTGGCGGCGGAAATAGCCCGCGTGCCACTCCGACTTTTTCAAGGGCATGTCGATGCAGCTGACAAAAAACTTCTCCCTGGGGATGAGCTTGCAGTATTCGAAATACTGCTCGGTGCGGTTCATGGTGGTGCAGCACTCCTGGCCCAGCAGCGCGTCAATAAAATTATAGCCGCCCTCAAAGGCCCGCTCCAGAATACTCTTGGAATAGGGGCAGGAGCGGTTGGTCATGTAATAGGTGGCAAGGTCGGGACTGGTGCAGCGGGGCGCCCTGAGCCGGACGCCGAAGCAGCCCTCCACATCCAGCAGAACTTCCGGGATATAGGAGCAGTTGTAAGCGAGGGCCAGCTTGCCCTGGGCGCAGGCTTGCTGAACAAGGGCGTTGTTCGCATCCTGCAGAAGATCCTCAAAAAAGATCAGGTGCTTTAGGTCTCTCAATGCTTGATCCCCCCTATTTGTTTAATCTGTAATAATAATATGCCGTGTCTCATTTTCAAGTCAAGCTTTTTCCGCCCCACTGGGCAATATCTCCTTATTGGCCGAAAATAATGCTCAGTTTTTGTGCGTTTTTCCCATGGGCCGACATTTTATTGACATCCGTTATACCTTACATTTTATGGTTTCTTTTGTGAGTTTTTGATAAATGTTCCCATTTTTGTTCCGGCATGCTTTTTATGTTTTAGTTAATATGTCTAAACAATGTGGTTGGTTTTTCCCTGGGGCTGTCGTGTT
>JAGBAI010000142.1 GCA_017939025.1 Oscillospiraceae bacterium | reverse complement strand
CCCCCGGCCAAAGGCAAAGGAGATCAAAATCACCAGAATGGTATGAGGAACACCCATCACTAAGTCAATCGTCCAGTTAATGAAGGCATCCACCCGTTTGGAGCCGGTTGCTGCGGCAATGCCTACAAACACAGCAATCACAGCGCTGATAATGGATGCCACAAGGCCAACAGTCATGCTGATGGACATACCTTTTAAGGTACGCATCAGCAGATCCCGGCCCAGAGAATCCGTGCCGAAGGGGTGCTCCCAGCTGGGAGGCTGCTTGGCATTCATAAAGCTGGATGCATAGGCACTTTCGGGAATCAGAACACCGAAAGCGTAGACGGCAATCAGTAACGCCGCCATTGTTGCAGTTAAGATCAGCACTTTGGTTCGGCGGTTCATCTTTTTCATTCTGCCACCTCCCGAATCTGAGGATCCACAATGCCGTACAGCAGGTTTGCAATCATATTGCCCACACAGACAAACAGGGCAGAAAACAGGGTCACACCCAGCAGCAGCGGCACATCGGAGTTCAGACCCGCAGCGGACACAGCACTTCCAAGACCGGGATAACTGAACACATTCTCCGCCATAACAGATCCACCGAAAAGTTCTGCAAAGGAGGCAAACTGAAGGGTCAGTGCAGGCAGCAGGATATTGCGCAGTCCATGCCGCCGCAGGATCGTCCACTTCCCTTCTCCGCGGGCCCGGGCAAAGAGGACATATTCCGAGTTCAGCACATCGATCAGCTTCTGACGGGTGTGCAGTGCGATATTGGCAAAGGACATGAGACTCAAGGTAATGGCAGGCAGAGCCAGATGATGCAGCCGCTGCCAGATGGTCACATCCTCCTGGGCAACACCAATGGGTGCGGAGAAGCCAATGGGGAACCATTTCAGCCACACCGCAAACACCAGTACGAATACCAGACCCAGCCAGAAGGTAGGAACGGAGGACAGTAAATAACAGATTTTCTTTAAGATATTATCCGGCCATTTGTCCTGATACATTCCCATAACACAGCCCAGGAGAAATCCCACAAGACCGGACAATACCCAGGCGCAGAGCATCAGAGCAAGAGAATTGGCAAACCGTTCAGAAATAATGTCCATCACCGGGCGGCGGTACAGGGCGGATTCTCCCCAGTTACCCTTGAGAAGCTCTCCCAGCCAGGTAAAATAACGTTCCACAGGCGGTTCATTGACTCCCCAGTATTCTTCGATTTCTGCCCTTTGCTCCGGGGATACGGCAGTACCCAAGCCCAGGATATACTGCTGCACCGGGTCAATGGGAGAAAAGCTCACCAGCACAAAGGCAATAACACTGACTGCCAGAAGCAGACTGATAAATTTGACGCTGTAGGATAAAAAGGTGCGGCCCAGTCGCTGAAAACTTCCTTGCATAACGCAGCTCCTCTCTTACGAATTGACAATTGAAAATGGAAAATTGAAAATAAAGGCAAACTTTCAACTTTCCACTTTCAATTTTCAACTGGACCCACCGCACCAGGAAAGTGCGGTGGATCCGTATAACATTACTTTGTCCAGGCCCACTCCTGCAGGTTCTGGATCAGAGGCAGACCGTGACCATGGCCGTGAATGGGCTGGTCACCGATGGACAGGCCGTCACGGACATAGGTGACATGATCCAGGTTGACGATCCAGACCCAGGGGCACTGCCCCTGCATGGCGGTGCCGGTGGTGCCGTCCCACTGGGCAAGCTTCCAGTTCTTGTTGGCTTCTTCTACCGTCAGCGCTTCCATGGCGGCATTCAGGTAAGCATCGGTGGTCTCATTCATATAGCCCTCGGGGTTATAGAAGTCATCCAGCAGAGCGCCTTCGCTGCGGTACAGATAGTAGGTCTCATTGGGAATGGCAGAGCCCCAGCCCAT
>JAGBAI010000141.1 GCA_017939025.1 Oscillospiraceae bacterium | reverse complement strand
CCAGTTCATTCAGAGAACGCTTGACCGTCATGGGGCTGCGGGACAGGACTGCGGCAATGGCTGTGACAGGGAAGCAGATAAACAGGATTCCGTTCTCGTCCTCCTGTCCGTTGGATAGCATAGCGTCCAACATCCGGCAGTACATGACCTTTGCGGTGCTGCTGACTGGAAATCCTGTCAACGCTCTGGGAAAGGGCATACAGGGCGGCAACGGTGTGCCTATCGTCATAAATTCAAAATTCATTCGGTGTGTTCCTCCTTTTTCTTTGCTCTTTTGGATAAATAACGGGGGCAGTCAACCACAACCGCCCGGAAGCTCTGCTTGCACCCATGCTTGCATTTCCGGCATAATTCGTTGTAAGTGACACGCCCCCGGTCATTGAGGTAAAAAGAAAGCTCATGCTTCCTCTTTTTGCTCATTCTCGGCATATTGCGTTTCCTCCCGTTTTAGTGTATAGTTTCGGGGCGATTTTCGGCAAAATTACGGTCATAGAGCCGTCTAAAATCTCCAGAAGTATCAGCAATAGGGTAGACTATCCCCCTATCAGATTGTCGTGTTTCGGTATCATTTCGGTATCAGTTCGCCAGTTCTCCCCGGTGTCGTTCCTCCCCTGAATCTCACAGCGGCGTATTGCTCCCTTTGGTACGCTCGTTTCGGTCAGGGTTCCTCCATATCCCTGCCAAAAGTCATGGCGCTACATCGCCGGGGAAGCATATCCCACACAGGCTGGTCATTCGATTGGAATAATCCATCGATGAACTACCTGTATCATAGAACATTTTTGTGCCCTGTGCCGTATGTCCACAAAGTAGGAATTAAGGGTAAAAATCAGAAATTTCCACGATTGCGGAAAGTATGATATAATCCAGTTAAGCGGCAGTAATGAAACCGCCGGAAAGGAGCGTGCGCCCATGAAAGGAGCGACAAGCATACAGGAACGCCTTTGGGAACTCCGCAAGGACAAAGGCTTAAATCTGGAAGAATTATCAGAGCTGACGGGCATTTCCAAATCAGCTCTTGGCAGTTATGAAAAAGAGGATTATAAGGAAATCAATCATGGCAACCTTATCACGCTGGCAGACTTCTATGGGGTTTCCGTTGATTATCTGCTGTGCCGGACAGAGAACCGGGAGCAGATCAACACGCCACTAACAGAGCTGCATTTGAATGATGAGATGGTGGCACTTCTGAAAGGCGGTCGGATTAACAACCGTCTGCTCTGTGAGCTTGCCACTCATAAGGACTTTATCAAGTTTCTTGCGGACATTGAGATTTATGTAGATGGGATTGCCACCATGCAGATTCAAAACCTCAACGCCCTTGTCGATACTGTCCGGCATGAAATCATTGAACGGTATCGCCCCGGCGAAGACGACCCGCATTTGAAAGTGCTGCAAGCCGCCCATATCAGCGATGATGAATATTTCAGCCACATGGTTCTTGATGACCTCAATCTCATTATCCGGGATATTCGGGAAGCCCACAAAAAGGACAGCGAGAGTGCGCCCCAGACCACCGTTGCCGATGAATTGAAAGAAAATTTGGAAGCGGTTGAAAATTTCAAGGGCAGTCGGGATGAAAAGCTGGTTGTCCTTTACTGCAAGCAGCTCGGCATCAACTATAAAAATCTGTCAGACGAAGAATTTCGCTGGCTCATTCGGATTCTACAAAAATCAAAGAAAACAGGAACTCCTATCAGTCAAAGGAAAAAACGGTAAAGAAAAACCGCTGTTGCATGGTTGTGTTTGCTTCCATGTAGCAGCGGTTGGTGCTATACTTATTCAGTTAAAATTTCAAAGCGATAAAGTGGAATTTATCTTAGAAATTACAGCAATGTTATTTTGATAAACTTTCAAGAATTGAAATATCATGCTTATCTTTATCTCTTAATTCATAACCTGAATGGAAAACTCTTTGGCCTTTTAAGGATATACAAGGAATTGTTTTTCCTTCAAAAAAAGCACTACCAAAGTAATCTTTTTCAAACTCATACCAGCCACCCTCTAAATCAGCTTGTTTTGAAGTTCCGTCCTCACTTAAAACGAACGGGTGAATGTCTAAGTAACCAAGTTCATCACTATATAACTCTATTCTAACCGGTTTCCAGTCTGTATCAATTTTATAGCCCAGATTCAAAAGCACATTTAACAATTTTTCCGTATGTTGAGCATCAAAATTTATATCTATATCTCTATGAATTCTTGTTTGTTTACCAGCTAAAATATCTACACCCCATCCGCCATCCAACCAGTATGTAATTCCAGTATTTTCGAATAATTCTATTACTTTCATTAAATCTTCTTTTGTTGTTATTTCTTTTCTACCCATACAAAGTCTCCTTTACAACTTCTAATTTGTAATAATCATTCTACCATACCGTTATGAATAAATCATCTCATGTAAAACAATTTCTTCTGCCCGGTTGTGAATGTTATTGCAACGCTGCACCCATTCCATTTGACGGGTACGCTTCAATTCCTCGGTCACGCCCTCGGCAGCTTTCATCTGCTCCATGATGGTGTCTAACCGTTTCTGTGCCTGTTCGTTCAGGTCTGCAAGATATGTCCACAATTCCCCGGTCAGGGTCAATGTGTGTAATCTGGCTGGGCAGACTTCTCTTAAATATTCCCGGTGCATCCGTCCGTACTTTCCGATGGGGCGGTGTTCCTCCGGCAACTTCAAGTCCGGGATGTAGTAATCTCCAACAAGGATATAATCAATTCCGTTTTCTTTTATTCTTGGTTTCAATTCGCTCATGTTCCTTACCTCCTGTGGAAGCAGGCTCGTCTGGTACTAACTCAATCACATCGGTAATCTCACAATTCAGCGTTTCGCAGATACGGGCTAATGTATCCATGCTGATGTGCTTTCCCTCTTTGCTCATGTTGGCAATCATATTTGTTGTCATACCAGCGGCAAGCCTTAAATCCTCTTTTCTCATATCACGCTCTAACAGTGTGTGCCAGAGTGGTTTATAGCTGATGTGCATATTGTTTTCCTGCCTTTCTATCCATACCACCGGAGCGGCTGCCCCGGCAGGAACTTTTCTCTTATTATAACACCAATCTTGTGTAATCACAATTTATTCTTGTATCCTGCCGCTGATACCGTCTGGATTGTGCTTTTCCTTTCTTTTTGTTCCCTTTAATTAGCCATAAACTGGTTTACGGCCGGGGGAATCATGCCGATGCCGATATCATCATCGGCGACCTGGGGCCCGCCAAACTGATGGAGGCCAAAAAACTTCAATGGTTCCATCTGGTCTGGGCCGGGGCAGACCGCTACAAAGCTGCCGATTTTCCTGCCGGGGTCAAATTCACCAACGGCTCCGGAGCCTACGGTGTCATGATTGCCGAGCACATGATGGCCTGTATGCTGGCCATGGTACGGCAGCTGCGCCATTATGACGAAGCGCAGCAGGCCCACAGCTGGGATCGTTCCTGGTCTGAGGACACACTGGAAGGAAAAACCGTCCTGATCCTCGGCACCGGGGACATCGGCACGCAGCTGGCCAGACGTCTGCGGGGCTTCGACTGCCACGTGATCGGCCTGCGCCGCACAGCCGGAGAACTGCCCTACTTCGATGAAGTTCATACGCTGGAGCAGCTGGACGACCTGCTGCCCCGGGCCGATATCGTGGCCTGCGTCCTGCCCGGCACCGCTGCCACCAGAGGACTGCTGGACAAAAAACGGCTGCTGTCCATGAAAAAGACCGCCCTGCTGCTGAACTGCGGCCGCGGAAGCCTTATCGTCACCAGCGATCTGGAGGATGTGCTGGCTGCCGGTCATCTGGGCGGCGTGGCGCTGGATGTCACCGACCCGGAGCCCCTGCCGGAGAGCAACCCCCTGTGGGACTGCCGCCGGGTGATTCTGACGCCCCACATCTCCGGGGCCACCTTCGGCCACGTGGCCCAGACCGAGGACAAGGTCTACCGTCTGGCCGCCGAAAATCTGCGGCGGTATCTGGGCGGAGAGCCCCTGCTCAACGAGGTGGATTTCGAAACGGGGTATCGGAGAAGGTAGCACCAAAGGCCCCCTTGCGTAAAGGGGGCTCCGCGAAGCGGTGGGGGATCGTTTTCTGACGGTGCCTGCACACAACCCCTCAGTCACGGCTAGTTTCCGCCGTGACAGCTCCCCTTGCACAGGGGAGCCATTTACACGTACTACCAAGGAGGGCCTCCCATGACCGTCACCTATCTCAACCACAGCGGCTTTTTTGTGGAGCTGGACACGGTCTGTCTGCTGTTTGACTACTGGCGGGGCCACCTGCCGGAGCCGGTTCCCGGCAAAGCCCTGCTGGCCTTTGCCAGCCACAGCCATCACGACCACTACAATGAAGAAATTTTCGCCTACGCCGCCCGGTGGCAGCAGGCCAAAGTCGTTCTGGGCAACGATATCCGCCTGTCCGCCAGGCGGAAGGAGGCGCTGGGAATCACCAACGACGATTTCCTCCGGCTCGGCCCCGACCGGGACGAGACCGTACTGGACGCCCGAATCCGCACCCTGCGCTCCACCGACAGCGGCGTGGCCTTTCTGGTCACCGCTGACGGACGCACCGTCTACCACGCCGGCGATCTGAACTGGTGGGTCTGGGACGGCGAGCCGGAGGCAGACAACGCCGCCATGACCGAGGCGTTTTTGTCCGAGATCCAAAAGCTGGCCGGCATCCCCATCGATCTGGCCTTCCTGACCCTGGACGCACGCCAGGGCCCCAACGCCCCCAAAGGCTTCGACCACTGTATGCAAACGCTGGATATCAAACAAGCCGTACCCATGCACAGCTTCGGCACCTACACCGCCCACACAGACCTGCTGGTGAACCCCATCTCCCTGCCCTACCGCCACCGCATCCGCCTGATGACCACGCCGGGGCAGACCATCACGGTGTAAATTTCAGAAACATTTCAAGACGTCCTTGAAACCCCTCAGATATGGCGATATAATTAGTTTGATTCCATCTGAAAAGGAAGGCGAACTCCATGAAAAAGAGACTATTCTGTATGCTGCTGGCCATGATTTTGTCCCTGGGCCTGCTGACTGCCGCCGCTT
>JAGBAI010000015.1 GCA_017939025.1 Oscillospiraceae bacterium | reverse complement strand
GGCTGTCCCTAAGTGTAAAGTGTCCAAGGCCCGCCGCGATAAGCGCCGTGGCTCCAACTGGAAGCTGTCTGCTCCCAGCGTTGCGGTTTGCCCCAAGTGCGGTGAGCCCGTAATGCCCCACAGAGCTTGCAAGGCTTGCGGCAACTACAATGGCCGTCAGGTTCTGGCTGTTGAGGCTGAGTAAGGAAATGCGGAAATGCAGCGGAAGGCGTACGCCTTCCGCTTTTTCCTTTTTACCGTATTGTCATTGCGAACTGACCCGCAAAGACAATACGCTGTACTATTTGATAAACTCAACAAATTCTTTATTATAAATTTGTAAATAACATCAAATTCCCATTGCTTTTGTTGGGATTTTGTGCCATAATAGTTTTTATACCTTTACAAACGAAAGGAAGTGTTTCCCATGGCAAAACCCTTAGTGGCCATCGTCGGACGGCCCAATGTGGGCAAATCCATGCTCTTTAATAAGCTGACCGGACACCGCACCTCCATCGTGGAGGATACCCCCGGTGTCACTCGTGACCGGATTTATGGCGACTGCGAATGGTGCGGCCGCACCTTCTCTCTGGTAGATACCGGCGGTATCGAGCCGGGCACCGAGAACGATATGCTGAAATTCATGCGCCGCCAGGCGGAGATCGGCATTGAACTGGCCGATGCCATCGTCATGGTGGTGGATGTCCGCTCCGGTGTTACCGCTGCCGATCAGGACGTTGCAACCATGCTGCGTAAATCCGGCAAGCCCATCGCCCTGGCGGTGAACAAGTGCGACTCCATCGGTCTGGTGAATCCCGATGTGTTCGAGTTCTACAGCCTTGGTATCGGTGACCTGTTTGAGACCTCTGCTGTCCACGGCCACGGTACCGGTGACCTGCTGGACTGGGTTCTGGAGAATATCCCTGAGGATAGCGGAGAGGACGAGGACGACGATGTGATCAAGGTCGCCATCGTGGGCAAGCCCAACGTAGGTAAGTCCTCCCTGCTGAACCGGATTCTGGGCGAGGAGCGTGTTATCGTCTCCAACGTGGCCGGTACTACCCGGGATGCCATCGACTCCTACTTTGAAAACGAAACCGGTAAATACTGCTTCATCGATACCGCCGGTATGCGCCGGAAGTCCAAGGTAGATGATGCCATCGAAAAATATTCCAACATGCGCTCCATCAATGCCATTGAACAGGCTGATGTGTGTCTGATCCTGGTGGATGCCAACGACGGTGTCACCGAACAGGACACCAAGATCGCCGGTCTGGTTCACGAAGCCGGTAAGGCCGCCATCATCGTGGTCAACAAATGGGACGCTGTTGAGAACAAGGAAACCAACACCATGCGGGACATGGAGGCTGCTGTCCGGGATGGCCTGAGCTATATGCTCTACGCCCCTGTGCTGTTCATCTCTGCCCTCACCGGCTCCCGGGTGGACAAGCTCTTCCAGCTGATCCAGGATGTTCATGCTCAGAATACCATGCGCATCACCACCGGCGCTCTGAACAGCGTCCTGGCTGACGCCACCGCAAGAGTCCAGCCTCCCACAGATAAGGGCCGCCGCCTGAAGATCTACTACATGACCCAGGCCAGCTCCAAGCCGCCTCACTTCGTCATTTTCTGCAACGACGCAAGACTCTTCCACTTCTCTTACCAGCGTTATCTGGAAAACCAGATCCGGGAGGTCTTCGGTCTCCAGGGTACACCCGTCCGTATCACCATCCGCCAGAAAGGCGATAAGGAGGACGACTAATGGTTCTTTCCCTCATTGTAGCAGCCATCGCCGCGTATTTGCTGGGTAACCTCAACGGCGCCGTGCTGATCTCCCGTCTGATTGCCGACGAAGATGTCCGCTCCAAGGGCAGCGGCAATGCCGGTCTGACGAACTTTACAAGAAACTACGGCTCCGCCAAGGCTATTTTCGTCGTCCTCATCGATATGGGCAAGGCCGTGATCTCCTGTCTGCTGGGCGGTTTGCTGCTGGCTCCCTACGGCCATTATCAGGACGGTGTGGCACTGGGCGGTCTGTTCGTAATTCTGGGCCACGACTTCCCTGCTCTGCTGGGCTTTAAGGGCGGCAAGGGTATCCTCAGCGGTGTTACCGTGGCGCTGATGCTGGACTGGCGTCTGGGAATTCTGGTATTCGGTATTTTCCTGGTTGCCTATCTGCTGACAAAGTACGTCTCACTGGGCAGTGTTCTCTCCTCCGGTTCCTTTGGCTTTTTCTACACCTGGGTCCACTGGGGCGAGGAAATCTTCCCAATGTTCGTGGGCTTCTTCCTTGGTGCCATGATCGTATGGATGCACCGCGGCAATATCCAGCGGCTGATCAAGGGTGAAGAACGGAAAACAGAACTCTTCGGGAAAGGAAGCAAAAAATGAGAGCTGTCGTCGTTGGCAGCGGTGCCTGGGGCACTGCCCTGGCCATCCGCCTGTGCAAAAACGGTCACGATGTGACCATGTGGACTTTTGAAAAAGATCTGATCCCGGAAATGGAGACCACCCGCCGCAATCCACGGCTGCCGGTCGCCGTGCTGCCGGAAAACCTGAAAATCAGCGGCGATTATGCCTGTGTCAGGGGCTGCAAGCTGGTAGTCATGGCCTCCCCTTCCTTCCCTGCCCGCGCTGTGGGCAAGGGTGTGGCACCT
Source organism: Oscillospiraceae bacterium (assembly GCA_017939025.1). The sequence continues at coordinate 3,384 of JAGBAI010000015.1, read as the reverse complement.
TATATTGATGAGGATGCGGTGGTTGTCTCCGTCACCAAGGGTCTGGAAGCCGGAACCCATATGCGTATGAGCGCAGTGGTTGCCGAAGTTACCGGCCGGGAAGTGGTAGCACTCACCGGCCCCAGCCATGCAGAGGAAGTGGCTATCGACGTCCCCACCGGCCTGCTGGCTGCCTGTGCCGATCAAAAAATGGCGGAATTCGTCCAGGATGCCTTCATGTGCGATACCCTCCGGGTATACACCAGTCCCGATCCTGTGGGTGCCGAGTTGGGTGCCGCACTGAAAAATGTCATCGCCCTGTGCGCCGGTATTACCGACGGCCTGGGCTGCGGCGACAACACCAAGGCTATGCTCATGACCCGGGGACTGACAGAGACTGCCCGGCTGGGTGTTTCTCTGGGCGCAAAGAAAGAGACCTTCGCCGGACTTGCCGGTGTGGGCGATCTGATCGTCACTTGCACCTCCATGCACTCCCGGAACCGCCGGGCCGGTATCCTCATCGGCCAGGGCAAGGATGCCCAGACCGCTATGAAGGAAGTGGGTGCCGTGGTGGAAGGCTACTACGCTGCCAAATCTGCCTATGAATTGGGCCGGCGCCAGGGCATCGACATGCCCATTACCGAAGCTGCCTATAAAGTACTCTACGAAGGTGCCGATGTAAAGGAAACCTTCTCCGCCCTGCTGACCCGCCGGAAAAAGTCCGAAACCGAGGACGCCGGCTGGCTGTAACAGGACCAAAACCGGGATGCTTACGCATCCCGGTTTTCGTTTATTGCCAGCTTTTGCGATATAACCCATAGCCCAGCAGACACAACGCTGCACCGAATACAAAAGCGCCGTTCAGATGATGCTGGGCCACTGCTCCAAATACCAGATTCAGAAAAATTCCCAGACCGTCATGGATCACCGCGTTCATGCTCAGTACCGTAGCCCGATCCGCTGTCGTAATGGCCCGGTTCTGCAGATCCTGGTATAGAGGCCCAAATAGACTGAAGCATCCCCGCAGCAGCAGAACCGCACCCACTGCCGCCGCCGCGTTTTCCGTCCCGGCCAGTATCAGACAGCAGCCGAAGGCCAGAAGCAGCAGAATCCTTCCCATTTTTTCAGCCCCTATTTTCTCCCGGAGCCTGGCGGAGAATCCTCCCGTTAAGCCCATCAGACTGACCGCAATAAAAGCAGCGGCAATGATCTTGGATGATATATTCAGAGAATCATATTTCAGCTGGTTCAGAAACACCGTAATACTCTGATGGGTCTCCCCCAGCAACGCTGCCGCCAGCACCAGGAACAGGAGTTTTTTGTTCCGGAGCTGCCCCAGCAGCGCCCTGGCAGGACTTCCCTGCCGCGTTTCGGCTTCCGTCTTTACTTCCTGCAAGCCCAGGGCCAGCAACGCTGCAATACCGTAGGTCACCACAGTCCAGCATGCCGCTCTGCGGTAGTTTTCCCCCAGCCAAAGGGCATACACGGCAGCAGCGGCCAGCATACCCGCTTCCCCCAAATTCTGGTAGATGCTGAATGCCCTGTGAGAATCCGCCTCTCCGCAGGACAGAAACAGCATGCTGCTGTCCACACCGGAAAGTCCGGCACAGACCGCCGCCAATAAGATCCGCTCCAGCAAAAAGCCGCCAAAGCCCGCCGCCTGCCAGAAAATGAGCTTGGATACAAAATAGAGTACACAGCAGATGACCATGGTTTTCCGGTAGCCGATCCGGTCCGCAAGATAGCCCCAGGGAATTTCCAAAGCAACAGTCAGCGCCAGGGAGATACTTTCAATAACCGAAATCTCAAAAATCCCCAATCCCGCCGCCTGCCGGTACAGTGTTGCCACAGGGGCATAAAAAACCATGCCCTGCAAAAGAGCCATGGCGTATAGAATATATAAATTACGTTTGTTCATAGGTTCCTTTCCTTTTTAAAATAAGCAGCAAAAATCCCGGCGGTCAGCCCGCCGTTAAATCCGCTTATTCTTAAATCGGACGATACCTCATAAACAAACACCTCAAGGGCATCTTAGCACAAAATACCAGCATCGTCAAGAAAAGCCGGACAGTTTCCTGTCCGGCTGCTATTTCATTTACTTTCGGTTATTCGATGCGGCGTCTGATGTAGCCTTCCAGGAATTCGGCGGTGCCCTCAATACCCAGCTTGGAGGAATCCAGGATCAGATCATGGCAGTTCATATCGCCCCACTCCTTACCGGTGTGGTAGTTGTAATAGTAGGCTCTCAGACGGTCGGTCTGTGTCACATACTCCCGATAGGACTGCTTCTTTTCCGCAGGAATGTTGGGATACAAGGCCTTGATCCGGTCTTCCCGAACGGATTTGGGCGCGGTGATGAAGATGTTGATGAGATTGGGGTGATCCTTCAGCACCTCATCGGCGCAGCGGCCAATGATGACGCAGGGGCCCTTCTCTGCCAGGCGGCGAATCACATCGCACTGCCACTCGTAAACCTTCTCCCGGTCAATGATACCATCGGGGTGGCTCTCGAACAAGTAGGAGGGGTTTACGCCCTTCTTCAGCTGAAGACCGATGTTCTTAAAGCGGTGGGCATTCAGATATTCGTCCATTTCTCTCAGCCGCTCGTCGGAGATGTTCTGCTCCTCAGCGACCATACCCAGAATCGTTTTGTCGTACAGGGGGATTCCAAGCTTTTCCGACAGGATCTCACCAATTCGGCGGCCACCGGAACCAAACTTTCTGCCGATCACAATGACATACTGCTTGCTCATGAAGCTCACTCCTTTCGAAGAACGATCAGAAGATTACCAATTGTATGCAATTTATAAGGTTCTGTGCTGTCATTTACATTTTAGCATACTAACCAAATCTTTGCAATATCTTTACCATTATTTCAGCTATTATTTACAATTTATTAACAAAGTAAATCACCCGAAGTGCATACACACTTCGGGTGAATAACGCATAGTTTGAATCAGATCAAGTCCTTGACCAGTTCCAGAGCAGCCTCGTCTGCAACCAGAGTGAAATCGGGGTGCAGCTGCAGAATGGAGCCGGGAGCCTGGGGCTTGATGGGGCCAAAGAAGCAGTCCTTCACAGCCTGAGCCTTGCCTGCGCCGTTGCAGACCAGCAGAACCCGCTTGGCCTTCATGATGGAGCCGATGCCCATGGTGTAGGCGTGGGTAGGAACATCCTCCCGCTTTTCGAAGAAGCGCTGGTTGGCGTCGATGGTGGAGTCGGTCAGCTTGACATGGTTGGTGCCCTTGACGAACTCATCACAGGGCTCATTGAAACCGATATGCCCGTTGGGGCCCAGGCCCAGCAGCTGCAGGTCAGCGCCGCCGAAGGCATCGATGACAGCATCATAACGGGCGCACTCAGCAGCAGCGTCGGGGTTGGTGCCGTCGGGAATATTGCAGTTAG
>JAGBAI010000140.1 GCA_017939025.1 Oscillospiraceae bacterium | reverse complement strand
TTCAGCCCGGATCAGGAAAGCGCCGTAGTCCGTCAGGTAGGGCTGTGAGATCTCATAGTCCTCGGAAATAAACCGCCCGTAGAAGTTCCAGAAAAACAGGTCGATGGTCCCGCTGGACAGGGCCATAAACTTTGCGTCCGGATCAATCGTGACAAATTCTACATTTTTACCCATAAGCCTGGAAATTTCTCCAAACAGTGCCACATTGAAGCCGCCGGGTTTTCCGTCTGCTGTAGCGTAATCCATAGGTGGAAGGGTTCCACTGATTCCCACACGAATTGTCTCCGCTCCCGGGATCTGTTCCAGTTCCCTGGGCTGGGGATCCTGTTGCAGTGCCTCATCAGAAAGCCATGTTTCGATCAGTTCCGGCAGTACACCGGTGGATTCCAGTTCGGTCAGTGCCGCATCGACCTGCTCCTTGAGGCCGCTGTCCTTTTTGAATACCATGGAGCATTCCATTTCTATTCCGTTGGTAAAAAAGGTAAGATCCGGGTTGCGTGAGACGATGTACTTTGCGTTGTATGCGAGGGTGGCACCGGCATCCGCCTGCCCGTTTTGGATCAGCTGTGCCATTTCGCCAGGGGACGGGACGATCTGAAGATCCTTCAGAGTACCGCCGAAGTGTTCATTCAGCATCGCTTCAAACTCCGCTTCAGGAATGGGAGCTCCAAAGGAGGCGAGGGTTTTTCCATCCAGATCGGCGGAGGTTGATCCCTCTGTCAGCACAGCGCCCGTACTGGCCTGCTTCCCACAGGCAGTCAGGGAAAAGAGCATAGACAGAACGATCAGAAGCGGGACAGCTTTGATTTTGCGTTTCATATTCGGTCTCTCCTTTTCTTTCATATTCTATAATTGCAGGACGTTTGTCTGCCCTTATTTACGGGTATCGACGTGCAGATCTTCTGTTTCCGTACCAGAGAACCACAGCCAGATAGGCAGCTGCCGCTGTACCGCCGATGATGTAGGCTGCTGTCCACGGGAGATGGAAGCCGATTTTTGCGTTCATGATGTAGGTTACCGTGGCAAAGGCGTAAAAGGTGCCGGGGATGAGCGGCATCCAGACAAAGCATTGTTTCCCATGCTCGAACATCCAGACGGAAATGACCAGAAACGCAAACAGAGACAGGGTCTGATTGGACCAGGCAAAATAGCGCCACAGCACCTTGAAGCCATCGGGCGAAACCTTGGCAAACACCAAAATCGCCGCCACCAGCGCGAAAACGACGCTGGAGAGGGCCATGCGCTTTTTCCCGCTGCCCTGGTCCAGATGGAGGGACTCCGCGATGGCCAGCCGCAGTCCCCGCAGGGCGGTGTCGCCGGAGGTGATGGGCAGGATAATGATTCCCAGCAGCGCCACCACGCCGCCCACATTCCCCAGAATATCCCGGCAGACGATGCCCACGGTGGAGGAATACAGATTGGCGTCCGCGGCCTGAAGCCCAAGATTGTAGACACCCATGGCCGCTGCCGCCCAGACCATGGCGATGAAGCCCTCCAGAACCATCATATTGTAGAAGGTCATGCGGCCCTGCCGCTCGCTACGCATGGTGCGGGAGATGATGGCCGTCTGGGTGGAGTGGAAGCCGGAGAGGATGCCGCAGGCCACGGTGATGAAGAAGGTGGGGAAAAACCGCTCTACCGAGAAGTAGTACGCATAGCTGAACGATGTCTGCACGCCGTCCTTTACGACATAGGCCAGCGGAGACTCCCAACTGCCCCACAACTCAGTCAGAGGATAACCCTTGACAAACATACCGATAAAAATTCCAATGGCGGAAAATAAGAGCACAGCCCCGAAGATGGGATAGACCCGGCCAATGATCTTGTCGATGGGAAACACCGTAGCTGCCAGGTAGTAGGCAAAGATCACGCCGTAAATGACCCATGTGGAAATACTGGTAGCCTTGCCGTCAAAGCCAAAAACCTGTGTAGCGGCGATATCTCCGGGGGTGTAGATGAATACCGCACCCACCAGCAGAAGCAGCACGCTGCAAAAGATCTGATAGACTGTGAATACGCCACGGTTGCTGTACCGACGCACCGTCTCCGACATCTGGGAACCGCCGTCCCGCAGACAGATCATGCCGGAAAAGTAGTCGTGCATGGCGCCGCCGATGATGTTGCCGATAGGGATGGTGATGAAGGCCATCGGGCCGAACAAGATACCCTGGATGGGGCCAAAGATCGGCCCGGTGCCTGCGATGTTCAGCAGGTTGATCAGACTGTTTTTCCATCCCTTCATAGGGATATAGTCCACGCCGTCCTGCTTGGTAAAGGCCGGTGTTTTTCGGTCATCGGGACCGAACACTTTTTCGCAGAGCTTTCCATAAAGGGCTGCTCCAATAACCAGGATCAAAAGTCCCAACAGAAAGGTTTTCATATTCGCTCTCTCCCTGTGTAAAGTTGTAATTTCAGGTGATTTCCTTCTTCACTATTCTCATACTGGATCTGCTCCGCTTTTGAACGCAGAAGCTGCAGCCCGATATCCTCCTCACCACCTGAAAAGGGATCACGGTTTGGTCCATCATAATCCAGCATCAGCATGGCGGCGCCGCTCTGTTCACTGTAGGAAATGGAAAGCAGGATACGGCTTGCAAGGTTGTGTTTCAATAGATGGAACACGCTTTCCTCCGTGCATAGCTGCAATCCATAGCTTGTCTCCCTGCTGATGCGGTATTTCTGGCAGAACAACTCTATCTGTGTATAGAGCTGATAAAAGTCAAAGGTTTTGGAGGGGATCTCATACTGGAATGTCTTCAGTCTCCGGATGAACGCTTTTGTACGCTCTCTTTTTGGATGATCGAATATTTCCTCCGGTGTTCCTGCTTCATAGATTCCCATGTCATCCATGTAGAGCACCCGATCAGCCACTTCCCGGGCAAAATCCAGCTCGTGGGTGACAATGACCATGGTGAGGCCCTGTCTGGAAAGCGCCCGGATCACCGCAAGCACCTCGCCCACCATGGCCGGATCGAGGGCGGAGGTCGGCTCGTCAAAGAGGACGAGTTCCGGCTCCATGGCCATGGCCCGGGCAATGGCGATTCTCTGTTGCTGACCGCCGGAGAGCGTAGATGGCATGGAGAAAGCTTTCTCCCGCAGACCCACCATCTCCAGCAAAGCTTCTGCTTTTGCCTGCGCCTCTCCCGCCGAAAGGCCCAGCAGCTTTCTGGGAGCAAGGGTGATATTGTCCATGACACTCAGATGGGAGAACAGGTGGAAGGACTGGTAGACCATCCCCATCTTTTGCCGGACGCGGTCAATGTCCGCTCCCTTGTCGCAGATGTCAACGCCGCTGATAAACACCCTTCCACTGTCCGGCTTTGTAAGCCCATTGAGGCAGGAGAGGAAAACGCTTTTTCCGGTTCCGGACGGCCCGACCACGGCCACACATTCGCCACATCCGATCTCCACGGACACATCCCGCAACACCTGCAAAGGGCCAAAGGATTTGCATAGCTTCTCTACACGAATCACTGGTTGTCGCCCCCTTTCCGGGTCGGAAGCCAGAAAATCAGATGGATCAAATAACCGATGAGCAGATAGATGACCACGCCCAGAAACAGACTGAAAAAGGGCTTGGAGGCCCGTGTGCCCAGCTGATTGATGACCCGGGTGAGGTCGCTGATGGTGATATAACCCACCACGGAGGTCCATTGAAGCGTGTTGATGACGGCGCTCTGATACACCGGTCTTGCAACGGCAAAGGCCTGGGGCAGCGTCACATAGCGGAATGCCTGCCATCTGGAAAAACCCAGCGTCCGGGCCGCTTTGACCTGCCCTTCATCCACGGTGGACAGGGCACTCTTCATAATCTCATCCACATGGGCGGCGCTGTTGAGGGCAAAGGCGATCACTGCCACTGTCAGGGCAGACAGTCCGGAACGGGCAAACGCCACATAGAACAAAAACAGAAGCAGCATCAACACCGGTATGCCTCGAATGATTACCGAATATATTTGTTCCGCTGCTTGCAAAATGCGGCATCTGGATCTGGAGGCAGCACACAGGGCCGCTGCCAGTAGAGTTCCCAACAGCATACCCGCCACGGTGATGAACAAAGTGGTTTTGAGGCCAGACCAGACAACATCCATGGATGTACCGGATATAAATTCATGAAAAGAATGGAGTGCATCCGCCATTTGTTATCCCGCTCCTGTTTGAATGTGATCTTCAGAAAAAGTATTTTTACTTCACACATTATAACGGCTCCTATTCGGCATGTCCCGAATTTCAAAGAAATGTGACGAACCAGTGACTTTGTAAGAAAAAATCACTGGTTCGTCACATTTGGGGCAATAGCATTGAAACTATCTCTTTCACTTTTATAAAATGAAAGCGTCAAATGCTAATTTAGGAGGGATCATTATTTTTCGGGTTTCCCAACAAGGGCAATCGCAATCTGGATATGATTATCATGTTGCTTTGATCACTGCCACAGCAACAGAAAGTGCCGGCGTCAAAACACTTTATAAGCAGTGGCAGGAACACAGGTTTGATGGAGAAGATCAAACCTATTACACATCTGCGTTTGAACGGGATGGCATCCGTTACAAGGTAGTTTTTGCGCAGCAGGGTGAAATGGGCATGACGGCGGCAGCTGTGCTGTCTATGAAGCTGATCCAACGGTTTCGTCCCCGGTATTTGCTTACGCTTGGCATTGCGGCAGGGGTCTCCGTGCAGAAAACGGATGAACAGTTCTTTGGAGATGTGGTCGTGGCAGACATGATCTGGAATTATGCTGCGGGTAAGTTCGTCAGCGCAGACAGCGCCGATATCCAATTCGGCGGAGTTGGATTTCTTCCCAGGCCAACTGTTATACAGATGGATCCGAGAATCAGAGAATATGTGGAGCTGGCCGCAAATTCAAGTGAAAACCAGTGCCATATACACACAGGCCCCATGGCCTGCGGAAGCACAGTGGTGGCAAACAGAGAGATCCTCGATAAACAGGTTTATTCCCAGTTCCCGCATACCATTGGTCTGGATATGGAGTCCTATGCAGTGATGTATGCGGCAGAGAATGCAGCGCAGCCACAACCATATGCGCTGGTGATTAAGGGAGTCAGCGACTACGCTGATGGCGAAAAATCGGATGACTACCAAAAGTTTGCCGCCTACACCAGCGCGGAGTTTGCAAAGCTCCTGTATGAAAAATTTTTGCCATTGAACTAAGTAAATCTCGTTATAGAGATTCCGACTTTGGATCTGTTAGGAGAATGGTCATGAAAAAATGGATGCCGTATACACCCGGCGATGCCCTCCTTGACGATTTGTGTGAGATCAGTGGACTGCCCCTAGAAGAACTCCAGTTTCTTGGGACAAAGGGACTGCTGCGCACATATTTGAGGAATATCCCTGTAGAGCGGTATGCCCTGGAGGAATGGAGAGTCGGACTGGCCGTACTATATGACCAAAGAATGGAGTTTGCATCGCTGGAGGAAGTCCGTCGATGGCTGAACAGTCCGTTTACGCTGTCTGAAAGAGGGGTACGCCTATGCGAAGAAAATGGATCCTGATAACCGTTGCCGTGCTAATCCAGGCTGTGCTGCTGGTGGGTTGTTCCAAAACAAAGACGCCAGAAATCACATCCATTGAACAGCTCAACGACAAGGCGTATTCCGTCGGGGTGGGCGAAGGCGCCGCCGGTATGTTTGCGGTGGAGGAATATCTGCCCGAAGCGGAAATGCTGCTCTACAGCAGCGATGTGACCGGCTACGCTGCGGTTCGGCAGGGAGAGCTGGATGCCTATGCCTATGACCGCATCATGATGGAATTTGCAATTGCTGGCGAAGTGGAGGGCGTCAGGCTGCTGGAGGGAAGTCTGGGCGAAACTATGGACATCGCAGTGGGCATCTCTCCCAAAACAGAGATTCCGAATCTGACGCAAAAGGTAAATCAGTTCCTGCGGGAGCTTCGGGATGAAGGTACGCTGGACGATATGTACCGCCGTTGGGTGACCATGGCGGATGATCAAATGCCGGACATTCCGAAAGCGGAACTCCCGACATATCATTTGAAGGTCGGGACCACCGGCGTGGTGCAGCCCTTCAGCTATTACAAGGGCACCACGCTTACAGGATACGATCTGGAAATGATCTACCGTTTTGCCTACTGGTTGGGCGCTGATGTGGAGATCGCCGTGTACGATTACGGCGGGATCATTGCCGCTGCCGAGAGCGGGGACATCGACTGCATCATGGCCAACCTGAACGCTACCCCGGAACGGCGGGAGAAGCTGGAATTCTCCGAAGGGTATCTCCTGTCTGAAACAGCAGTGATGGTGCGGGACGATTCCACCACCGCAATGCAGGGCTATCAAACGATAGAATCTCTGACCGCTCCCGGCGTGCGCCTGGGCATTCTCACCGGCTCCGTATTTGATGCACTGACACAGGATGCCTTTCCAGAAGCCGAGCTGGCGTACTATAACAACATCCCCGACATGGCTTACTCCGTCACGACCAATCAGTTGGACGCTTTTATGGCGGACGAGCCGGTAGCCCGGTATATGGAACTGGAATATCCTGCCGTTACTTACATCCCGCAGTTGATGAGCGAAACAGATTATGCGTTTGCGTTCCCAAAAACCGAAGAGGGCGGAGTCCTTCGGGACCAAATGAACGAGTTCCTCACGAAAATCAAGACAGATGGCACATTGGAGGAAATCGACGGCATCTGGTTTGGCTCCGATGAAAGTAAAAAGGTCATCGACCTGACCGAACTCACCGGCGAGAATGGGACCCTTCAGCTGGCCACCAACACAGAAAATCCACCATTCTCCTATCTGGCAAATGGTCAGATCGTGGGCTATGAAATCGATATTGCGGTTCGCTTCTGTGCTGCCTATGGCTATGCCTTGGAACTCCACAACATGGACTTTGCCGCCCTTATCCCCGGTTTGGGCGAGCGGTATAACATCGCGGCGTCGTGCATCGCCGTGACAGCGGAGCGGGCCGAAAGCGTTTATTTCTCTGAACCCGATTATTCCGGCGGCACCGTGATGATGGTTCGGGGCGAGGAAGAGGCGAAGAGCTTTTGGGCCTCTCTGGCGGAGAGCTTTGAAAAGACCTTCATCCGTGAGAACCGCTGGCAGCTCATTGTTCAGGGCATCGGTACGACGGTACTGATTTCTGTGCTGGCAACACTTCTGGGGTCTGTTCTTGGCTTTGGCCTGTGTCTGCTGAAAATCTCCAAATACCCCCTGGCCCGGGGCTTTGCCCAGGTCTATATCCGGGTGCTACAGGGTACGCCCATGGTCGTGCTGCTGATGATCCTGTTCTATCTCGTTTTCGCCGGCAGCGGACTGGGCAGCATCTGGGTGGCGGTCATTGGCTTTGGGTTGAATCTGGCCGCATATGTGTGCGAGATGATCCGCACAGGCATCCAGTCAGTGGAACGGGGACAGACCGAGGCTGCGCTGGCGCTGGGCTTTACCAGGTCCCGTGCATTTTTCCAGATTGTCATGCCCCAGGCCGCGCGGCAGTTCCTGCCGGTCTTTAAGGGGGAGTTTATTTCTCTGATCAAGATGACCTCCGTGGTGGGTTATATTGCCGTACAGGATCTGACCAAGATGAGCGACATTATTCGCAGCCGCACCTATGAGGCGTTCTTCCCCCTCATCAGCACGGCAATCATTTACTTCTTGATCGCATGGCTTTTGACCTCGCTGCTCCGCCCCATTGAGCGAAAGGTGACACCTGATCGAAAGAGAAGAAAGGTAAAGGGGGTGAAGCTGTCATGATCTCTATCCGCCATGTAAGAAAAGAATACCCCAATGTTACCCCCTTGAAAGACGTGAACGCGGAGATTGGCCGGGGTGAGGTGATTTCTATTATCGGACCCTCCGGCACGGGAAAATCCACCCTGCTTCGCTGTATCAATTTGCTGGAAACGCCCACATCAGGAGAGATCTGCATTGATGGTCAGGCCATCACAGACCCGAAATGCAAGGTGCATCTTCTCAGGCGGAAGATGGGAATGGTGTTTCAGTCCTTTAACCTGTTCCACCACATGAATATCATTGAAAACATCATGACCGGTCCGGTTTCCCTTTTAGGCAAAAGCCGTCAGGACGCTTATGAGAAAGGGATGGAGCTGCTTCGCGCGGTGGGATTGGGTGACAAGGCGCTGGCCTATCCCGATGAGCTTTCTGGCGGACAAAGGCAACGGGCCGCCATTGCCCGAACACTGGCCATGGAGCCTGAGATCGTCCTCTTTGACGAGCCGACCTCCGCCCTTGACCCGACAATGGTGGGTGAGGTGCTTTCTGTCATCCGGAATCTGGCCAAACAGGGCCTGACCATGATGATCGTTACCCATGAGATGAAATTCGCCCGTGATGTATCCACCCGTGTATTTTATATGGATCAGGGCGAAATCTACGAGGATGGCACACCGGAGCAGATTTTTGACCATCCCCAGCGGGAGCGTACCCGGCAGTTTATTCGCCGCTTGAAGGTGTTTGAAATCTTCATCGACTCGCTGGATTTTGACTTTATCGGTATCATCAGCCAGCTGGAGCAGTTTGGCCGCAAGCATGAGATGGGGCAAAAAACCATCTACCGGATGCAGAATATATTTGAAGAACTCTGTATGCAAACGCTGGTGCCCAGAATGGGGAATAATCTTCAAATGCAGGTGCTGGTAGAGTATTCCGAAGAGAATAACGATACCAGTATGACAGTTCGGTATGCGGGCCCGGCATTTAACCCGCTTGATGAGGGTGATGAACTGTCTATACTTCTGGTGAAAGGTCTGTGCAAGAGTTCGTCCTATCGGTGTGACTGCCCCGAAACATTTACAAATGAACTGGTGTTGAAGTTAAAGCAGGAATAAAACGAAACAGAAAGGATCTCAGGATGAAAAAGACCATTGTGTTGTCATTGACACTCTTGATGGTTTGTCTCTGCCTTTCCGGCTGCGGCGCAGGCGGCCCCGACATAGAAAAGGTACAGAGAAAATACGTCGCCTATTGCAGCCTGAATGATGCCGAAACCGGGACACAGATGTTGTCCGTAGAGGACGCCCGAGACATTGCTCGGAAAGTGATCACAGACCGGGGCTTGGGCTATACGGAATACATGGCCTATGGAGGATTCGTGGACGGTGAAACGATCAATGGAAACGATACCCTCGTATAATATACCTTCTTCTTCATTGAGAAATCGGATGCGGACGCTGTGGCCGCCGAGATCAAGGAGGAGCTGAATCTGGCCTCCGTGCTGATGGAGGAGATCAGTTGCACCTATGACTTTCTACCCTGAGAGGACGCCAAAAGATATAGGATGGTGATGAAACGGGATGGCAGATATCAAATGCACAATGCTGTCAAATGAAAATATCGACACAAGGATAAAAGAAACGGAAAAGTTTCTTTCTGAGGCCAATGTAGACGATAAGGACATGATTCGTATCCGGCTGGCCATGGAGGAAACGCTGCTGAATTACCAGAAGATTTTGGGTGAAACCGAATCGTTCTCCCAGCGGTGTGTAAAAAGACTGGGGCGGCTGCGCATTGAACTGTCTGTTCCAGGTATCCGACACGATCCTTTTGCCGACGAGGAGGAAGGTAGTGAAATCCTACGGGGCATCCTTGCAGGTATGGGCATTGCACCGGTCTGGCAGTATAAAAACGGAGTCAACCAGATCATATTCACACCCAGAAGACGTAAACCCTCACAGGTTCTTCTGCTGGTGGCTTCCGTCGTTCTGGCAGTGGTGTGCGGTGGGCTTTGCACCCTGCTGCCTGAGCATATACAAAATTTCCTGTCAATCCAGCTGATTGCGCCCGTATTCAATACCTTTATGGGGCTGCTTACCGCAATCGCCGGTCCCATGATCTTCCTCTCTGTGGTATGGGGCGTTTACAGTATCGGAGACACCGCTACGCTGAGCAAAATCGGTAAACGGATGATCCTGCGCTTTTTGCTCATGTCCTTTCTCCTGACGCTGCTGGCAGGAGCCACCATGCTCCCTTTCTTTCCGCTGGCTGGGAACGGTGGCAGCTCACTGGATTCTTCTCAGCTTCTTCAAATGGTGCTGGATATTGTTCCGGGCAACTTTTTTACCCCCTTCACAGAGGCAAATCCCCTGCAGATCATCTTTGTGGCGGTCATAATCGGTTTTGCTATGCTTGTGCTGGGCGCAAAGGTGTCATCCGTCGCTTCCTTTGTGGAGCAGGCCAATTCTGTTGTCCAGCTCATCATGGAGGCGGTCAGCAATCTGATACCGTTCTTTGTGTTTGGCAGTATCTTCAATATGATCCTCAGCGGCAGTCTTTCCACTCTGCTGCGAGCCTCCAAGCTGCTGCCCATTATGCTGTTGGGCCATGTGCTCGTCTGTGCAGCTTATCTGCTACTGGTCTGTATCCGTAAGCGCGTAGCCTTACCCGCCTTTGTGAAAAAGGTAGCGCCAACTTTCCTCATCGGATTGAGTACCGCATCTTCGGCCGCCGCTTACTCCACAAATGTGGAGTTCTGTGAGAAGCAGTTGGGCATCGACCGGCAAATCATCAATTTTGGTATCCCTCTGGGGCAGGTCGTTTTATGCCGGGGGCGGCTGTCATTTTCCTGTCAGCCGGGTTGTGTATGGCTGAAGTCTATGGCGTGGCGATCTTGCCGGCTTGGCTGGTCAGCGCCCTGCTCATCACTGTTGTGCTGGCTGTGGCGGCTCCGCCGGTTCCTGGCGGTGGTCTGACCTGCTATACCATGCTGTTTTTACAGCTGAATATTCCATCTGAGGCAGTGGCCATCACCCTTGCCTTAAATGTGATTCTGGAGTTCTTTGGCACGGCTGTCAACTTGTTCTGCCTGCAGGCGGAGTTGATGGAGCTGGCAGGATCCTTGGACCGCTTGGACGTGGAGATGCTGCGAGGAAAGTAAAAACATTAAATTTACTTTTTGAAAGGTGGTAATGCTGCTATGGAGATCATTACTGTACCTGCGGAATCAGCGGCGCTGGAGACCGTCAATACCTTTATTCAGAAAAAACTTGAGGCCATCGACTGTCCAAAACGGGCCCGGATGCAGATGAAGCTGGCTGTGGAGGAAATCTTCGTCAACATCTCCAGCTATGCGTATCATCCGGAGGTTGGGCAGGCGGAGGTCGGTGTGGATATTGACGGTGACCCGCCTACAGTAACGATCCGGTTTCTGGATCAGGGACGACCGTTTAACCCGCTGGAAAAACCCGATGCGGATATCACTCTGAGCGCACAGGATCGGGAGATTGGCGGACTGGGGATTCTGTTGGTAAAGAAAATCATGGATCAGGTGGACTACGCCCATGAGAACGGAAAAAACATCCTGACCATTAAAAAAGAAATTAAATGATTTGGGAGGAATCTATGTGAAATCATCTGCAATTTGTCCCGTTGACGGCAGCCGTGACGCCACGGCAGCCGCTCTGCGGGAAGCAGACAAGTTTGCAAAAGAGACTGGTCTGACAAGCAAACAATCTCTGCATCTGCGCCTTTTGGCGGAGGAACTGCTGGGGGTGGTCAATGGTGTGACAGAGGTGCGGGACGGCTCCTTCACTATTGAACTGAGGGATGGAGAATACCGTCTCCAGCTCTCTGCCAAAACCTTCCCCGTGGGAGAAAGGGCGCAGAAAAAACTGCTGGACGCATCCTCCACCGGAGAGAACATACTTTATCAGGGCGTTGCTGGAAAAGTGCGCATGGTCGCTGACTGGTATAGCCAGGGGGGAGATCCTGCCGGACGGGGAAATGCTTTTGCCGGCGGCTTTCACGATGGTGTCTCCGATGAGTGGTCTCTGGTCCGAATGCGCAATTATACTGCCCGGGAACGGAAGGCGGCAAAGTGGGATGAATTGGAAACGTCCATTCTGTCGCATTTGGCTGACGATGTTCGGGTGGGTCTGCGCCGGGACAAAGTGGTTATCACAGTCCATAAAACATTTCACAATACAACGAATTAACTGAGGAGGAAATTACAATGACGATCAGCAAAAAAATGGATGGCGACAAAATGGTGATGGCCCTGGAGGACCGTCTGGACACCACCACCGCCCCGCAGCTGGATAACGAGTTTAAAGTTTGTCTGTATGAGGTAAAGGAACTGGTTCTGGATCTGGAAAAACTGGAGTACCTCTCCTCCGCTGGCCTTCGTGTCCTTCTGGCGGCCCAGAAGCAGATGCAAAAACAAGGCGGAGAAATGGTGATCGTGAATGTCAACGAGACCATTATGGAGGTATTTGAGGTCACCGGTTTTGTGGACATCATCACGATCAAGTAATCATTGTTCCGTATGATAGGAATGGTAGGTAAGAGGTGGTATGATAAACGAATTTGACTATTCCGCCGCCTTTGCGGAGAATGAAAAAGAAGCTAACCTGTATGCCGCAAGGTGTATGCGGGTGCTTGCCGTAGTCGTGGCGGTCATCTGGGCGATGAACCTTCTCCACCTGTTTATCGTTCCTCCTGTGATCATGGCCATTGCTGCTATCGGCGGTATTGTGCTGTTTCTGCTTCCGACTTTGTTGCTCCGCCTGCTGGACAGAGATTCTCCTAGACTGAAGCTCTACATCCTGCTGTGCTGCATCCTGGGTATCACGCTCATGTCTGCCGCCCTGCCCAAGCACGCTATCATGGCGTGGCCGGCGCCCATTATTCTGGGCTGTCATTATTACTCCAAGAAGTTTTCTTACAGCCTGTTGACGGTCTCCGTGGTATGCATGGCGGCATCGCTGCTCATTGGCATTCACGTGGGCGAGTGGGACAGCAACCTGTTATACGCACTGGATACAAGCGGCGTCCGGGTGGTCACGGCGAATACCATCCGGAGGGTTGTGCTCTTCTACATACTGCCCCGCAGCCTGATCCTCTGCGGCCTGACCTCCATCTGCACGACGCTGGCGGATCGTACACGGAGGCTCCTGGAGCGTCAGGTGAAGGACAGCGCGGAGAAGCAGCAAATCGCCTCGGAGCTGAGCGTAGCCACCCACATCCAGACCTCCATGCTCCCTTGCATTTTCCCCGCCTTTCCCGAGCGTACGGAATTTGACATCTATGCCACCATGAACCCGGCAAAGGAGGTAGGCGGCGATTTCTATGACTTTTTCCTGGTGGATGACGACCATCTGGCGGTAGTTATAGCCGATGTCTCCGGCAAGGGAGTTCCCGCCGCACTGTTCATGGTCATTGCAAAGACGCTCATTAAAGATCATGCCCAGCAGGGAGCGCAACCGGAGGAGGTCTTTACCGAGGTAAACCGCCTGCTCTGCGAGGCCAACGATGAGGGGATGTTCGTCACTGCCTGGATGGGTGTGCTGGAGCTGACTACCGGTCATCTCGCCTATGTCAATGCGGGTCACAACCCGCCCCTGCTGCGGCGCAACGGCGGAAAATATGAGTTTCTACGCACCCGTTCCGGCTTTATTTTGGCTGGGATGGACGGGATGCGCTATCGTCCCGCCAGCTTGGAGCTGTTGCCGGGAGATGCGGTCTATCTCTATACAGACGGTGTGACAGAGGCTACAAATGAAAACAGGCAACTCTACGGAGACCAGCGCCTGTGTGATACCCTCAATGCCCATGCAGACAGCGGGCCGGAAACACTGCTGAAAATCGTCAAAGACGATGTGGATGCGTTTGTTGGAGATGCGCCGCAATTTGACGACATTACAATGCTGGGCCTATGCTACCTTGGCCCGGCAAAAGAAAAAACAGATAACGGATATGAAGGAGGGAAATAATGCTTCGCAACCATCAACTCTCCGCAGAAAAGAACGAGCTGCATCGGTGTCTTCTCTGCCACGCGGCGCCATGTACCATGGCTTGCCCGAAAATGGATCCGGCACGACTGCTCCGGGCGATTCGATTTGAAAATGCAGACGGAGCCGCCCAACTGCTGTCGGAAAATGACTGTACCGGGTGCAACGGTCCCTGTCTCCAGGCCTGTCCCGCAGGCGTACACATCCCGCAACTGATGGACTGCCTGCGGCAGGACGCAGAACAAATGGAGGAAGCTCCCCGCTATGCGGAGGTGGATTTGTCCTGTGAGATGTGCGGCATCTCCATGGAAAATCCATTTCTGCTGTCCTCCTCCGTGGTGGCCAGCACCTATGAGATGTGCGCCAGAGCGTTTGATGCCGGCTGGGCCGGGGCAGCCTTCAAGACGATTGGCCTGATGGACATTCACGAGGCATCACCCCGTTTCTCCGCGCTGAAAGACGGCAACGGGGCTTTTTACGGATTCAAGAATATTGAGCAGCTCTCCGACCACGCGTTGGAGGAAAATCTGGAGATGTTCTGCCGACTCAAACGGGATTACCCCTCCAAGATCCTGCTGGCTTCCATCATGGGTCGGAACGAAGCGGAATGGGAGTATCTTGCCAGAGCGGTGACAGAGGCCGGAGCCGATGTGATCGAGTGCAATTTCTCATGCCCCCATATGGAGGCAAAAGGCGTCGGCGTGGATGTGGGACAGGACCCGGAGGCGGTGGCTCAATATACCCGTGCAGCCCGACGCGGGAGCAATCTCCCTCTGCTGGCGAAACTGACGCCCAATGTTGCAGATATGCGGCCCATGGCCCGTGCCGCCATTGCTGCAGGCGCCGACGGCATTGCTGCCATCAATACCATCAAGAGCATCACCGGCGTCAATCTGGACACCTATGTGGCGGCGCCTTCTGTCCGGGGGCGATCCTCTCTGGGCGGCTATTCCGGCACAGCGGTCAAGCCCATCGCCCTGCGCTTTATCTCCGAGTTGGCCGGTGATCCGGAAGTGAAGGGCCACCACATCAGCGGCATGGGCGGCGTTGAGACATGGAAGGATGCGCTGGAATTTCTGCTGCTGGGCGCAGGGAGCGTACAGGTGACCACTGCGGTCATGCAATATGGATATCGGATCATTGACGATCTGAAGCTGGGTCTGCAAATCTATATGGCTCAAAGGGGAATCCAGCGGATAGATGACCTGATCGGACAGGCGGTGGAGAATGTTGTAAACACCGATGCTCTTGAACGGGACACCGTAATCTTTCCGAAATTTCATCGGGAGCGGTGCATTGGCTGCGGGCGTTGCTATCTCTCCTGTCTGGACGGCGGACATCAGGCGATCCGTTTTGACCCTTCGGAGCGCAAGCCCATTCTGGACGGCAAGGCCTGTGTGGGTTGTCATCTCTGCGTGTTGGTCTGTCCCCGTGACGCCATCTCCGGCGGCGGGAAGCGGTTCAATAAACCTTGAACAGCGAGAAGGTGGGTTTACGAGCAGAAAATCACCGGCGGCACCAGCGCTACGACCTTTAGCCCCGACGATCCCTGTACTCGAGCACAGATGGTCACCTTCCCGTATCGTTACTTCGTGAAATAAGTATCTTTGAGAAGCGGAGGGGGCTGTTGATCCCTCCGCTTCTGTTATGAATAGATAAACTAATATCTAACGGAAAAGGTAATAGAGATTTGTGCCATAGGCACGATTGCGAAAGGGATTACCAAAGCAATCAAGCCAATCGAAAAAACAAAAAGCAATCGGGACTGAGGCAACGATGAATATCGGTTTAGGACTTAGAAAGGAGGACGATATCTTGAAATACAGCGTGTTGGGACTTGGATATGCGCCAAGTGAATATGATGTGGAGCGTACCGAATGGATGAAGCACGGTATTGCATTTGACTTTGCAGGATCACTGGACGATGCTGCTGAAAAACTTCGGCAGCAGACCTATATCTGTATCGCCATTCGTTCTGACCAAATCAGTCAGGCAGATATTGCCGCTCTGCGGGCTATACGCCCAATTCCGACTGTGATACTGCCGCCCTCCTATTCCGCAGCGGAGGCGCACATTTGCGCCCATCTCAGTGCCATCCAGTATATGCGCGCCACCGGTCTTGACGATGTTGCTGCGTTAGGCGGCGACGAGAGCTTACAGGTTGCTCTTGATATGCCCTCTGAGCAGAGAGAAGCGCTGACGATCATAACAGTTAAGGAACTCAGCTTTTGTCTGGAATATCGCTCTGTAGAAGTGCGCGGCGTAGAGGTGGAACTGACGGAAAAAGAATTTGATATTCTCGCTTTGCTGCTGACTAACCCCAAAAAAGTTTTTACCCATGAAACGATTATGGATGCAGTATGGCATGAAGATGTTTCTTTCTATTCTCCGAAAGCGGTTACTACGCACATCAGTAATCTGCGCAGAAAGCTGAAAACTGCGCCAGATGTGCCGGAGTACATAAAAAGCGTTCGCGGTGGTGGATATAAATTCGATGTACCCAAGTAAGACTTATCCAAATCTTATCCAAGTCTTGACTGTTTCTTATCCAAAACTTATCAATCCCTTGGTTTTCGTTGTGTATGATAGCATCAACGCTTTGCCGATGATGAAAAAGACACAAGACGGCAGCACTAAAAACTGCCGTCTTGTGTCTTTTACTTTTCAGGTGCCGTATCTATCAACGCACGAATGGTTGCCTTTACGACCTCCATGGAGCGCTTGTCGCAGGTACACAACATCCGCAGGATTTCTCCGACCTCGCCGTCCATATCCTGATATTCAGGATGGATTATAACGCGGGGGTCAATTGCCAATTCTCGGATCAGTTTGATGAAAACATCGTAACTGGGCTTCTGCCCTTCGTTTTCAATGCGATATAAGTAGCGTTCCGTAATCCCAACTCGTTCAGCCAGCTTTTCCATCGTTATGCCGGTCTTTTGACGCGCTTCCTTGATGACTGCACCCGGTGATTCAGGTACTGTATGCACTGTTGGTTCACCTCCACCTATAATTGTATATTTTCATGCCATGTTGATAATGGCGTGACATTTCAATTATAGGTGCATGCTATGTCATAGTTTGTTGTAATGAATAGAGAACACTCCCCGCCATATAAAAAACGCAGCTTTTGGCGGGGTGATTTCCCGTGCGTCAGTCCCTCCAATCCTGCGTTTTGGATTGGAGGATTTTTATGCGCTGGTCTGCATCCAGTGTTCCGCTGCTGATTTCAAGCAGCGGTTATGATACCGCCTGAACAATGCGCTGACTCATGGTAGCCCATCAAAAAAGCCTGTTCCCCCAGATGGGCATTTGCGGGCTCTTCCGTGAACTGACGGTTCAGCATAACAATGAAATAGCCTTTACCAACACACTCGTTGTGCGGCCTTATGTGCCGCAATGCGGGTGTGTTTTTGTTTATATGCCCGGAACCAGTCCGCGCTGTCGTGGGCCTCCGTTCTGAAATTTTGCTCCCATCAAAAATTTCAGAAAACGGAGGAACCAATATGAGTTTTCATTACGCAAAAGAAAGAGCAAAGTTTGACCGCGAGTGGGAAAAACTTCGCCGCCAATATAAAAACGCTGGCATGATACCGGAAACAATTGAAGAAATGTATCAGTATGATTTGCGGTTCTTCAATAGCTGTAGAAAATATTATTCTCATACCCAACAAATGCCGGAAACCATTGGTGTTGATACTGATGAGAATAAAAACAGCACACTGTTTCGAAAGTATTCTGCGTTGTCAGTTACGTTCAACGATACAGACTTATATGACCGTTACAGTTGGTTAGAGAGTAGTAGTAATCCGCAGATACAGTCCATTGTTGGGGCACTAACTTTAAAAGACAAGGAGCTGCTCACCCTTCTCTATTGCGATGGAAAAAACCAGGACGATATTTCGAAGGAATGGGGTTGCACTCAACAGGCAGTGTCAAAAAGATTGCAGAAAATCAAAAAATATTTCAATTAAGGTTGTAAAAACTGCGTTCTCGATGCCTACACAGTGAAGGGATTATTTTTCTCCCTGCTACAAACCTTGACAAATACTGCCTCAAGCGGTCATCGGCTCCGAACAAGGAGGCGTCCGCCCGGTACTGGTTATCCAGAACGACATAGGAAATCGCCATAGTCCCACGGTCATCGTGGCAGCGATCACCAGCCGCATAAAACACCGCCATCAGCCGACCCATGTACATCTGGATGGAAGGCAGTGCGGATTACCAAACGACTCCACCATCATGCTGGAACAGCTCCGGACACTGGACAAGCAACGTCTGCTTGGCTATATCGGAAGCATCGGAAAAGCGAAAATGAAAGAGGTGGACAAGGCGCTTGAAATCAGCGTCGGTACATCTAAGAAACCGCTGCCACCTTAGTGGGTACAGCGACACCCAGGCCGCAGTTCAGAAATGAGCTGCGGCCTATTTTTACATATCAAACACCATTGGGCCGCTCACGGTTCAATGGGCGGTCCCTCATGCATAGGAGGCATCGCCATGAATAAATACGCCAAATACAACATGTTCGATAAATACCCGGAAGTCGTGGAGGTGGATGACCTCCGCAAGATGCTGGGCGGCATCAGCCGAAAGCTGGCCTACAAGCTCCTGGCCGATAAAGAGATCCAGGCAGTCAAAGTCGGCAGAACATATAAGATCCCCAAAGTCTGCATCATCGAGTATCTGATGGGCGAAGAAATGTGCCACATCAAGCTCTCCTGACCGGATTCCAAACCGGCATAAATTCTTTGAAATTATCGTGGTCGTCTGCCATAAAATCGTAGAAAAATCGAGCGGTTTTTCTCCACTTGGGGTATAGCTATTCCCAAACCTTTGTGATATGTTTGGGTTGTCAGTGGCAGGCAATACGACTACTTGTTATTACGAACAGGAGGATAAAAATGATAACAGGCAGCCTGCAACAGAAAAATGGTTATTACTATGCGGTTCTCTACCTCAAGGTAGATGGCAAGCGCAAGTGCAAATGGATTCCCACCAAGCTCCCCGTCAACGGTACCAGTAACCGCAAGGCTCAAAAAGCCTTCGACGAGATCCGTATCGAATATGAGCGGGAGCAGGAAGAAATCCAGAGAAAGGAAGCAGAACTGGCCAAGCTGACCAAGAATACCCATCCGGACGCACTGCTCCCATTCACTGACTACATTGAAAAGTGGCTCAACAGTGCTCGACCCTCTCTGGCCACTACTACCTACCAGAGCTACTCCAACATGATCAAGGCCAGAATCCTACCGTACTTCAAGCCCCTGGACCTGAAGCTGCAGGAAGTAACGCCCCAGCACATCGAGGACTTCTACCAGACGATTCTGGACGATAACTGCACCACCAACACGGTCATCCACTACCACTCCATTCTCCGCAAGGCGATGCAGGTGGCCGTGAAAAAGGACATCATCCTTAAGAATCCGGTGGATAAGGTACAGCGTCCCAAGAAAAATGTCTACCACGGCAACTTCTACACCGAGGACGAAATGCTGACGCTGTTCGATGCCGTATCCGGTGACCCTTTGGAGCTGTGCGTGAAAATCGCAGCCTACTACGGCCTGCGTAGGAGCGAAGTCCTTGGCCTGAGACGGGATGCCATAGACCTTGAGCGCAAGACTATCTCCATCAAACACAAGGTCATCGAGGCCGAAGTCGACGGAAAGTTCAGACCTGTAGGTGAGGATGTCCTCAAGACCAAGTCCAGCTTCCGCACCCTGCCGCTCATTCCCGCAGTAGAGAAGCTTCTGCTGGAGGAAAAGGAGAAGCAGGAAATGTTCCGCCGACTCTTCAAAAAGTCCTACTGCAGAGATTACCTCGACTACATCTGCGTCGACCAGACCGGCAAGCTCCTGCGTCCCAACTATGTGACGGAACACTTCACATGGCTCATCCAGAAGTATGACCTGAAGAAGATTCGCTTCCACGACCTCAGACACACCTGCGCCAGCCTGCTTCTCAGTAACGGAATCTCCATGAAGCAGATTCAGATCTGGCTGGGACACAGCACCTTCGCAACCACGGCAGATATTTATGCGCATCTGGACTTCACCGCACAGGAAGAATCCGCAAATGCAATGAGCGGAATGTTCATCCGCACACCGGAAGGACAGCCTGCATGAGCAAAAGAAAAAGCCTGCAGTGGCGAACCACTGCAGGCCGATGGCGGAGATGGAGGGATTCGAACCCCCGGTACCCAAAGGTACAACTGATTTCGAGTCAGCCTCGTTACGACCACTTCGATACATCTCCCTATTGTATTCCCAGCGCTTTTCGGGCTTCCCGCCGGTCCAGAACCGTGCGTAGAAAATGTTAGAAAAGCGTAGAAAAACCGTAGATATTAAGTTTAAAAAAAGTAGACAAGCCGAAAAGTCCAGCAATATCAAGGGTTTTCGGAGGTGGGGCATCTACCGACCTACTCGATTTCGAGTCAGCCCCGTTATGACCACTTCGATACCGCTGCATATCAACCTCTACACTATAGCATAAATCTCATCGTTGCGCAACGGCTATTTTGGCAAAGAAATCTTTGGACTTTTTTGCCACTTTTCTTATTTTCTCCTTGACAGAGACGAGGTCATATGATATTATATGTGAGCTGACAATTTTCGGAGGGCATGCGGGTGTAGCACAATGGCTAGGGCACCAGCCTTCCAAGCTGGGGATGCGGGTTCGATTCCCGTCACCCGCTCCAACTTTGTCGATTTGCGCCAGTAGCTCAGTTGGATAGAGCAACTGCCTTCTAAGCAGTAGGCCAGGGGTTCGAGTCCCTTCTGGCGTGCCAATTTTGTCAGTAATCAAGATCCCACGTGGACAGACGTGGTGGGTATAGCTCAGTTGGTTAGAGCACCGGATTGTGGTTCCGGGTGTCGTGGGTTCGAGTCCCATTACCCACCCCACCAAATCAGGGATTGGGCATCGATCCCAATCCCTGATTCTTTTTTATCCACATAGGGGTGTCGCCAAGTGGTAAGGCAAGGGACTTTGACTCCCTCATCCGCTGGTTCGAGTCCAGCCATCCCTGCCAACGCAAAACAAGGCTCACGCCTTTATATAGATGCTTCGTTAGCTCAGTAGGCAGAGCACCTGCCTTTTAAGCAGGGTGTCCGGGGTTCGAATCCCCGACGAGGCACCAAAAGACCGCTCCACCGTAGGTGGGGCGGTTTTTTGATACTTTTCCTTTTAGTCGGGGATTCGAAAGGCGGCTCTTAGCAACAGTCCGGTGGACTGTTGCAACCGCCGTGGCTTTTCCGCAGAAAAGCGAATCCCCGACGAGGCACCAAAAAAGCACTCCGCCATTTGGCGGAGTGCTTTTTTGATTTTCATAAAATCCTCATAGTCAAATCGGCAAAAAGCTCGCAATGACAAAGATCAAGCCGCCGCAGAGCATGATCGCCGTGGAATAGCCCATGATGTCCTTCGCTTTCAATCCCGTAATTCCGAGAAGCGCGATGGTCCAGAAAGGCTGGCACATATTGGTGCAGGTATTTCCGTAGCCAACCATTAAACAGGTCTTAATCACATCTGCATCCATCATTTTTGCCGATGCCACTGCAATGGGGCCCTGTACGGCCCACTGTCCGCCGCCGGAGGGAACGAACATATTGATGATTGCCGCAGACAGGAACGTCCAAAAATAAAAGGTCACGGGCGTGGAGATGGACACAATTGCCGAGGAGAGGATCCCCACAAGGCCGGAGTATTTTATCATTCCCTGAATGCCCGCGTACAGAGGGAATTGGAAAATAATGCCGGTGGCGCCGCTGACTGCGTCTGTCACCGCACGAATATAATTGGCGACGTTCCCGTGGAGCAGGATACCCAAAATGAAGAAGATGAAGTTTACAAAGTTAATATCCAGCGCGGAAAAGCCTTTGGTCACAAAGGCATAGATAATGTAGATGCCGCCCATCAAGCCAATCACGCCGGAAATAACGGGACTAAAGTTAAGTCTTTCGCCCACGGTGGGGGATTCCGGACGGCAGGGCGCCGCCTTTTCCTCTTCTGAGATCGCACGGATGGCATCAAACTCCAGCGGGGAGACATTGCCGCCGGCGGGATGCATCAACATGGCGAAGGCCGGAGGAAGCAGCAGCAGCGCCACGGTTACGAACAGATTCACCCCATTTCCCATATACGCCGCCATGGGGATCACACCGATCTCAGCTTCCAGAAAATGGCCGGGATTGGCAATGGACAAACCGATGGAGGAGGAAAGCAGTCCCTGCCATGTCATCTGCCCAACATAGCCACCTGCGGCAAT
>JAGBAI010000139.1 GCA_017939025.1 Oscillospiraceae bacterium | reverse complement strand
TTTTGGTATGAGAAACTTCAATAATTTCAGAAAGAGAATCCTCTTCTGTAATACATAAAAATCGTGCCGGAGCTGCCGCTCCGACACGATCCTTAGATGTTTCATTTTGGCTCTACCCCAACTATTGACATAGAACCTAAAAACCGGCACAGCGCAGGCTGTGCCGGTTCAGCAAAACAATATCAATCAAAGACCGAAGTCAGAAGCAACCTTTTTCAGCATCTCCCGGATAGGCAGGTTATAGGGGCAGCGGTTTTCGCAGGCACCGCAGCCGATGCAGTCTCTGGCGTGCTTGTCCATGGCAGCATAGCGGCCCTTGGCCCATTCACCGAGACCGTAACGGTTCAGGTAGCCCTGGAACAGGAAGGCACCGGAAATGTTGATGCCGGCGGAACAGGGCTGGCAGTAGTTGCAGCGGCGGCAGAAATTGGTGCCCAGAGCGCTGCGGATTTCCAGGAAGGCGGCCTTTTCTTCGGCTGTGATGGGGGCGGTGTCGGAGACGGCTGCAATATTTTCCGTCAGCTCCTTGGGGTCAGCCATGCCGGGGATGACCACGGTGACAGCGTCGTTGTCACAGATATAGCGCAGAGCCAGAGTGGCGTTTTCAATGGCACCACCGGCCAGGGGCTTCATGCAGATGAAACCGATGTTCCGCTTGGCACATTCGGCAATGAGATCCTCCGCCTGAGTCTCCACGATGTTGTAGGGGAACATAAACGTCTCTACCCATTCCATGTCCAGGGCCATTTTGAAGGTGTCCAGAGAGTGGGAAGTCAGACCGATATGGCCGATCTTGCCAGCTGCCTTGGCTTCCAGCAGGGCTTCGAGAGCACCGCCAGGCGCAATGACCTGCTGTACCTGTTCGGGGGTGGCGTTGTGAACCTGATACAGGTCGATATAGTCAGTGCGCAGATTTTTCAGGCTGATTTCGATATCCGCAGCCATGGCCTCTTTGGTTCTGGCCATGCTCTTGGTGGCGATGATGAAATCGCTGCGGATGCCCTCCAGGGCGTAACCCAGGTATTCTTCGCTGACGGTATAGCCCCGGGCGGTATCGATGAAGTTGACGCCTGCCGCTTTCAGCTGCTGCATCAGGATCTTGGTTCCCTCTGCGTCGATGCGCTGAATGGGAATGCCGCCAAAACCCATCCGGGAGATGTTCAGTCCGGTTTTGCCGAGTACACGATATTCCATAGATGTTACCTCCAAAGTTTCTATTTTCTCCATTATACAGCACTTTTCACAAAAAAACAAGACATTTGCTGGGTAAAGCGCAGAATCTGAAATCGCCACTTGCAGAACGTTTTTGTGAGCGATATAATTATTAAATAAGTCGTATTGGAAAAAATGGAATTGATCAAAAAAAGGAGTCATCATAATGGAGAAAAATGTATTGCAGACCGATCTGAGCGGAAAAGTCGCTGTTGTTACCGGTGCCGGCGGCGTCCTGTGCAGCTATCTGGCCAAGGTCCTGGCTCGGGCCGGTGCCAAGGTGGCATTGGTGAACCGCTCTGACGCGGCCATCAACCAGTATGCTGCCGAGATCATTGCCGAGGGCGGTATTGCCAAGGCTTACAAGGGTAACGTGCTGAGCAAAGAGGATATGGAACGTATTGCAGACCAGGTTCTGGCTGACCTGGGCCCCTGTGACATTCTCCTCAACGGTGCCGGCGGCAACAATGCCCGGGCACAGACTGATAAAGAGTATTACGAACCCGGTGATCTGGAGCGGGATGATATCCGCACGTTCTTCGATCTGGATGACGACGGCGTTAATATGTGCTTTGACTTAAACTACAACGGCACTCTGATCCCCACCCAGGCCTTTGCCAAGCACATGGTCAAAAATGGAGGCGGCAACATCATCAACATCTCTTCCATGAATGCCTTCCTGCCTCTGACTAAGATCCCCGCTTATTCCGGCGCCAAGGCTGCGGTGTCCAACTTCACCCAGTGGCTGGCTGTACACTTCTCCAAGTGCAACATCCGCGTCAATGCCATCGCCCCCGGTTTCTTTACCTCCAAGCAGAATGAAAAGCTGCTGTTCAACGAGGACGGCACACCCACAGCCAGAACCGGCAAGATCCTGGCAGGCACTCCTATGGGCCGCTTCGGCAAGACCGAGGACCTGGCAGGCGGCCTGCTGTTCCTGCTGGATGATAATGCCGCCGGCTTCATCACCGGCGTAGTCCTGCCCATCGACGGCGGCTTCAGCGCCTATTCCGGCGTGTAAACACACCGCGATAGAAATCCCAGGGAGATTTTCGGCTTGTGCTGTAGGGGAGAGGCTTTGCGTGTGTCCATGGGGCAGCAGCAAAACGGATTCCCTTGTAACATTATAATTTAGGCAAAAAACCGTCAGCAGGCAATTGCTGACGGTTTTCTGATTCATCTTACGGACAACTCAGCACACCTTCCGCCCAGAGGCAGCCGCCGCAGGTGGGGTGGGTGTTGCCGATGCAGTCCTCTTTGTTTTCCTCAAACAGTTCGCAATGCCCGCAGTAAAGGCAGGAGGCGAATTCAAAATCGTCGAATTTTCTGCGGAATATCTTGTATTCCCTGGAATTCCA
The DNA here is from genome assembly GCA_017939025.1 of Oscillospiraceae bacterium. The sequence continues at coordinate 25,431 of JAGBAI010000139.1, read as the reverse complement.
GATCTCCGCCAAAGGCTGCTCCTTCACATTGCCGAAGGAACAGTGGGTGATCTTCCGGCGGATATTGTGCATATAAGTATAGCCGTTGTGGAGCAATGCCATGCAGGGAGCAACCTGCCCGTCTGCGCGGACGAAGGTCATGCCCTCCCGGACGAATTTACAGTAGCCGGTTTTCCGCAGCACCGGCTGGTCGTTGAAATAGAGGTCAAAATTCTGCTTGCGCATCAGGCTGCGGATGCCGTCTGCCGCTTCCGGGATATTTATATCAAAGAAAGGCAGTCTTACCGTGGGCAGCACGCTTCCCTTGCCGGGGCCGGTATACATATTCACAAGGCCGGTGTACAGCAGCTCGTTCTGGGAGGCTTCATCGGTGGGAGAAATATTGGACACATTCACCTCGTCCACCAGATGCTGGGCAATGAAGAAGGGCAGCTTACCCAGCTGATGTACATTGCTCTTCATGGCCACGAAGGTAATGCCCAGAGAGATACTGCTCAAAGATTTCTGCCGGATCTTGTTCAGCATGCGGATATTGCTTAAAACAAGGCCCGAATGGTTATGACCGGAGTGGTCAGCAGCTGCGTGATCTGCCGCGGCATTGATGGAGGAATCCGTTTCCAGATCGTCAATGGAGATCCACAGCCGGGTCAGACCCGCATCCAGAATTCCATGGATCATGGTTTCCGTCAGCAGGGTGCCGTTGGTCAGCAGCTCCACCTCTGCGCCGGTTTCGGCAGCCAGACGGATCATGGTAAGAATATCCTTATGGAACATAGGCTCCCCCATGCCGCCGAAGAAGATGGTCTGCACACTCTTGGGCATGGTTGCCAAAACCTGCTTGTAGTCCTCCAGGCTCAGGTCGCAGAAGGGCTCATCGAACCAGGTGTGGCGGAAGCACATTTTGCAGTTTAAATTACATTTGGTAGTAGGCTCGATATACAGTTTTTTTAGCATAAGCACCGACCTTATACGCCGTAGAATTCCAGAAACTGTCTGGTTTCCGCTGCCTGCGGTTCATACAGAACCCGCTCCTTTGGCCCGGATTCCAACAGCTTTCCCTTGTGGAAGTACAAAACTTCATCGGAAATTCTTCTTGCCTGCTGCAAACTGTGGGTTACAAGGATCAGGGCGCAGCCTGTTTCCCGGACATACTCCGCAATCAGCTTTTCGGAAAGCAGCGTGGTTTCCATGTCCATAGCGGCGGTGGGTTCATCCAAAAGCACCAGCGCATATCGCTTCATCATCAGCCGCACCAGCGCCATTCTTGCCGTTTCGCCGCCGGAGAGCCGGTCTGCCCGCTTATTTTCCAGCGCCCGCAGTCCAATGGCGTCCATCAGCTTTTCCGCCCGGGATACGTCCTTGCCATTTAAGAGAATATTGGCTTTTGTTGTCATGCGGAAGGCATAGTTCTTCTGGGGCATATAGCCAACGGATTCCGTGTCCAGGAAGCCGCCCTTCTGATCTGCCTTCAGCACGCCTGCCAGGATCTTGGCAAAGGTGGATTTGCCGCTGCCGTTGGCACCGATGACGGCATAGATTTTTCCCGGCTGCAATTCCGTTCCGGGAAAATCCAGAACGCATCGATCCTCATAATTCTTGGAGAAGGGGAGAATTTTCATCGGCTCAACCTCCTCTGCAGCAGAGAAATGATAATATTGACAATCAGAGATATGGTCAGCAGGATGATACCCAGCGCAACACCCAGAGTAAAATTGCCCCGGTTGGTGTGCTGCATGATGGCAGTGGTCATGACATTGGTTTTCCAGGCAATGGCGCCGCCTACCATGGACACCGCGCCCACCTCCGCGATGGAGCGGGAGAAGGCCAGTAAGTAAGCAGAAATGATGGAATAGGTGCACTCATTGCACAGAAGAAGGAAGGTCTTGATTTTACCCAAACCCAGTCCCTTCGCTGTCTCCCGGACAGTGGGGGCAACACCGGAAACATAGGTCTCCATGTTTCCGATCACAATAGGGGTAATCAAAACGATCTGGGCCATGATCATGATCTTCACAGTAAACAGCAGCTTCAGATGCCGGAAGGGGCCTACGCCGGAAAACAGCATATAAAACAGCAGACCACATACAACAGGGGGCATGCCCATCAGTGTCCGGTTGCAGATAAGCAACACATTCCGCCCGGGAAATTTACAGGCTCCCAGCCAGATACCAAGGGGCAATCCGATGAGAAGGGCAAAAATCGAACTCTGGATGCTCATTTCCGCTGTGACACTTAAAATATCCAGCAGTTCCGCATCGGCGGACAGGATCAGCGCAATGGCCTTCATCACAGATGTTTTCATATTTTCTCCCCTTTCCTGCAAACCATACTGTCATTGCGGGGAGCGAAGCGACGTGGCAATCTCCCAGTGCGGCAGGGCAGGCGCAGGGAGCTTGCCATGCCAGTGTGCGCACTGGCCCGCAATGACACGATACTTTGAAAAAGTCCCGTGGGAGGGTTGCTCCCACGGGGTTATTCTAACTTATTTTGTTCGGAAAAGCAATCCTTACATCACGCCGTCATTGGCAACAAAGGTCAGGAAGGTGGCCTTGTCGGTCAGGATGTAAGCACCCATCTCTTCGGCCATGACCAGGCAGGCACCCATGCCGGTGTTGGCAGAGACATACCACTCGGTGTAAGAAGCGAAGGAATCAGCCTCAGTGGTGATGGCCAGATCAGCAGGCCACAGGGAGATTTCCTTGGTGTGTGTGCCGGAAGCGTCGCCACGGGACACGAAGGTGTGCTCGCCGGCTGCGATGGCTGCGAAAGCATCCTTAACGGAAGCAGCGGCAGCAACACCGGCGGGGTCAGCGGAAGGACCGCACAGGACGTAGTAGTTGTAGATGAAGGAAGTACGCTCAGCCTCAAAGCCCTCAACCACAGTGGCGAAACCATCAGCAATAAAAGCCTCTTCCTGCTTCTTGGAGTGGACCAGGATCAGGTCAGCATTGCCCATCTTGGCATTGTTGATGGACTTGCCGGTACCAGCGGAGTAAACCTCCACGGTGTAGCCGTACTTAGCCTCGAACTCGGGCAGCAGCTTGCCCAGCAGGCCGGAGTCATTGACGGAAGTGGTGGTGGACAGGCGGATGACCTTGGTCTCTTCGGTGGCGGCAGCGATCTCGCCGCTGTAGACAGGAGCGTCTTCCTTGACGTAGAACAGGTTGGAGCCGTACTCAGCAACACCGTAAGCGCCAGCCATGTCCAGAGCTTCCTGGGAAACCAGCCACTGATACAGAGCGGTGGCACCGGCAGTATTGATGGCAACATCGGAAACGGCATTGCCGTCAGCATCCACGAAGGGAGCCTCGGGATTGACTGCGATGACGGAGTAGGTATTCAGCATGTCATTGTCAGCTTCCATCAGTATGCAGGTGTCCACAACCAGAGCAGCCTCAGTCTCAGGGGCTTCGGTCTCGGTGACAGGAGCCTCGGTGACAACAGGTGCCTCGGTGGGAGCCTGAGTCTCAGCGGGCTTGGATGCGCCGCAGGCTACCAGACCCAGCATCATAACCAGGACCAACAGCAAAGATACGATCTTCTTCATTTTCTTTCCTCCAAAATTTGAAAATAAAAAAACGACGAACCCATCCACAGCAAAAAGGGCGCAATTACTGCGTGACCCAAAATGCTTTTGGAAAGAGGCTCGTCCACCGCTTCACAAAACGCTATGCACCCCATTACCCGGGGGTTTCGTTTTTACCTGATAAGTATAACACAGAAATAAGTCAATTTCAATAGTTTTGCATCTTTCTTTTTGCTGTTATTTGCGCTATTATATACAGGAGGTGATGACGATGTTGAAAGAAGAAACCTGGGCCGTATCCATCCAGAGGGCAAGAGCCTTTTTTCGTGAGCAGGAAGATGTGACCGAAGAAAGTGCCAATGTTTATGTGTTTGGTTCCTGCCGGATCCAGCTGACAGAACTGAAGCCCAAGGGCATGGGTGTCTGGGCTGCCAAGCGCATTCAGGTGCGTATGGAGGGCAAGGATTCCGACGTGGAAACTATTTATCACCGCTATTTCATTCAATTTCTCTCAACTGGAGGCTGAGATATGAGCAAACCCATTCCTTCCATCGATGCCTGGCTGAAAGAGGCCAAGGCCCATGAATCCGCCCCTCTGTGCGGAATGTATCTGACTCACAACGGCACTGTCCGCCAAACCGCCAAGGCAAAGGTGCGCTATGGCGCAGAGGATACCAAAGAAGTCACCGGAATGCTGTTCTCCTACGACCGGGAGAAGGTAGAAGCCGTCATTGCCGATGCTTATAGACTGGAGGGCATTTATTACATCAAAGTCTGGCTCAACGAAGGGCAGCTGAAGATGGGCGACGACATCATGTACGTTCTCATCGGCGGCGATATTCGCCCCAGAGTGATGGATGCTCTGAACTATCTGGTAGGCCGCATCAAGAACGAGTGCGTGGTGGAAACGGAGCTGAACTGAAACATGGATCTTTGGGAAAAATGCGTGGAGTTCCACGGTCACCACTGCGGCGGTCTGCGGATCGGCTATGCCGCCGCCCTGTACGCCATGAAAAAGCTGAATATCTCTTTCTCCGACAACGAACAGGTAGTCTGCATTTCCGAAAATGATGCCTGCGGCGTGGATGCCATTCAGGTAATGCTGGGCTGCAGCATCGGCAAGGGAAATCTGCTGTTTCATATGACCGGCAAACAGGCCTTCTCTTTCTATAATCGCGCCACAGGGGAATCTGTCCGGCTGGTGCTGAAACCCAAGCCTTTGAACATGACCCCTGAGGAATCCAGGGGCTACTATTTCGACCGTACCCCGGAACAGTTGTTTGATGCTATGCCTGTAAAATTGCCTTTGCCTGCTCCGGCAAAGAATTTTGACAGCTATTACTGTGCGTGCTGCGGTGAAAAAACCGGTGCCAACTGGATCCGGGTCGCAGGCGGGAAGATGCTGTGCCTGGACTGTTACGAATCCTATAACCGGTTTGATGTATAACAACGAAAAAATACTGTCATTACGAACCAGTGACCAACATCACCGGCTCGGAATGACAGTTTTTTTGTATTTATTTGGCGCAGTCGGCGCTGCCCTCGCTGTAGAGCATATCCAGACCGTGGGCAACGGGATCGATGACTGCCAGAATATTTTCGGCAGATGCCTTCTTGCTGCCGGGCAGGGTGATAATCAGGGTGCGCTTACGGATGCCTGCCACACTGCGGCTCAGGCAGCCCTTGGGGGTAATACGCATGGACTCCGCCCGCATAGCCTCGGGAATGCCGGGAGTGGGGCGATCGATGATATCCATAGCCGCCTCAGGTGTGATGTCTCTGGGAGAGAAGCCGGTGCCACCGGTGGTCAGCACCAGAGCAATGCCCAGTTCGTCGGCGCACTTGACCAGTTCTTCCCGGATCATGTCCCGTTCATCGGGGATGATGGAAGTGTAAACCACATCAAAACCCTTATCTTTCAAAATTTGCACCAGATTGGGGCCGCTGGTGTCCACACGTTCTCCACGGTAACCCTTGTCGCTGATGGTGATGACTGCTGCTGTATACATGGTTATTCCTCCCGTCTGTAATCTCCGTGAACGCCGCCGGTTTTGCTGAGCAGACGGATATCGGTGATGACCATATCCTTCTGGACAGCCTTGCACATATCGTAGACCGTCAGTGCTGCGGTGGAAACGGCGGTCAGCGCTTCCATTTCCACGCCGGTTCTGCCATCGCAGGAAACGGTGGCTTTGATTTCCACGGAATATCTGCTTTCATCCAGAGATAGCTCCAGATTGATACCATCCATCAGAATGGGGTGGCACATGGGGATGATATCCGGGGTACGCTTGGCACCCATAACACCGGCGATCTGGGCAACGGTCAGCACATCGCCCTTCTTCATGCCGCCGGACTGGATCAGGGAAAAGGTTTTTTCGTTCACCAGCACCCGGCCTGCGGCAACCGCCACTCTCTGGGAAATGGGCTTTTCTCCCACGTCCACCATCTTGGCCCGGCCCTGTTCATTAAAATGGGTAAAGTCACTCATAACTTAACCTCCGATTTCGTTCATGTTTCTTCCCGCCTGAGAGCGGTGCAGTGCATCCAGATCGCCGTGCCAGGCAGGTTTGTTCCAGATAGCCTGTTCAAAGACTGCCTTCATTTCCTCCCGGTTCAGACCCTTGATGGAATACTCGTCCGGCGCGTGGAGGCAGGGCTTCAGCTTGCCGTCCGCGGTCAGCCGCAGGCGGTTGCATTCACTGCAGAAGTGGGCACTGATGGGACTGATGAGGCCGATATTGCCCTTTGCACCCGGCAGCCGGTAGAGCTTGGCAACGCCGCCGTCATGTGCAACGGGGACTGCCTGGGGCAGCTTTTGAAGCACTGCGGAGTAGGGCACATAGGCTTCCTGACCAAATTCATCGTGATCCTGTATGGGCATCAGCTCAATAAAGCGCATATCCACGGGATACTCCATGGTCAGGTTTGCCAGAGCCTCGATCTCATCGTCATTGAAGCCGCCGATGAGTACCGCGTTGATCTTGACTTTATCAAAGCCTGCTTCCAGTGCAGCTTCCAGACCAGCCTTAAACTGCTCCAGCCTGCCAAGGCGGGTAATGTAAGCATATTTCTCCGGATCCAGTGTGTCAAGACTTAAATTCACCCGGTTGACACCTGCCTGGCGAAGCTCCTTGCCCAGGGCTGGCAGCAGGATACCGTTGGTGGTGAGGCAAACCTCTTCGATGCCCTCCACCGCTGCAACCCGGCGGCAGATGGAGACGATATTCTTTTTTACCAGAGGCTCGCCGCCGGTGAGCCGGATCTTGCGGATGCCAAGGGATGCCGCTACTTCCGTAGCGGTGACCACCTCATCCTCGTTCATCATCTCGTGATGGGCCCGCTTGCACACACCCTCTTCGGGCATACAGTACCGGCAGCGCAAGTTACACTTATCCGTAAGGGAGATCCGCAGATAGGTGATATCCCGACCCAATTTATCGATCATAAGGCACCTCCCAATTTCTCTATGGCGGCAATGCCCGCCTGTTTTCCTTCGTTTACAACGGCTTCCACCATGGGATGAACCGTATTGCAGTTTCCGCAGATGTGAAGCCAGTCAGGATTCCCCAAATGGGATGTAAGCTCCCGTTCCGGGATCAGTCCCGCGGCAATGAGCAATGTTTTGCAGGGAAGTTTTTCACCGTTTGCTGTTACACATCCGGTAATGTGGGGATATCCCTGAACCTCCCGGATGGTGTCACTGCAAAGAAGCCGGATCGGATATTCTTCCAGGCAGTGCTGATTCCTTGCCATGCCGCCACAATGGCTTTTTTTCTCCACCATGGTGACAGGCAAGCCGATTTCAGCCAACTGTTTTGCCATAATCAGTCCCAGATCCCCGCTGCCCAGGATCACCACGGGCCCTTCCGGGTAGAATCCGAGCAGGTTCATCATCTCCTGCATCTGCCCGGCGGTATAAATTCCCTTGGGACGGGTTCCGCCAATGGGCAGCGCCCCAATGGGAATCTCCCGGCAGCCTGCAGCTAAAATCAGTTGGGAAAACTGTACGGTTTTTCGTCCGAATTCCCTGCCGGAAATCAGGGCTGTTCTGTCTTTCGAAACTGACAGCACCGTGGTATTCAGCGCCAGGGTAATTTCTTCGGGGAAGTCCTGTAACAGATCCGCGGCGTATTGTATGCCGCTTTTGTTTTTGCCAAAGCCGTGATGAGTGCATTGTAGCAGGACACCGCCAAGGGCTATCTTGCTGTCCACAAGTAATACCTTTGTGCCTCTTACCGCCTTTGCCGCAGCGATTCCTGCAGCACCGCCGCCAATGATCAGAATATCATAATGATCTATCATGGTATTCCTCCAGCAGCTTCTGGATTTTCAGTGTGCATCGGCTTCCCTGACAGCGGCCCATGCCGCTGCCCACTCTGCGTTTGACACCGTCTACAGTGGCGGCACCCCGGCGGATGGCTTCTATGATTTCTGCCCTTGTAATCTGCTCACACTGGCAGATAATTTCGTTGTCATTTTCAGAAATCCCTTTGCGTTTGGGATCAAATTCTTCGTTCTTCTCTGCCTGCAGGAAAGCCGCTGCTTTTTCTGCCAGATACAGTCCCAGCTCGTTGGCGCAGGTCAGACCCGGGGTCTTGATTCCAATGAGGCTGTAAAAGCCGGGAGCGGGATTCTCTATGCAGAAATCGTGGACACTCTCGCCGCTTTCTGTGTACGGATTGGGCCGCACCGCGCCAAAGGAACGGATCACCTTGTCTAATGCCACACCGGGAAGCAGCTCTTTTGCGGCGGCGTGCAGCTCCTGCAGTCCTTCTGCAGTGGTACCAAAGGGAATCCCCAGAGGCTTGCGGATACCGCTGATCAGCAGATTTCCTTCCGTACAGGGAATGGCAGTAATCCCCTTTCCGCAGCTTTGGGCCTGGTGGAAAACAACACGGGAGGGCTTGGGCGCATTTTTGTCCAGCACCAGATATTCTGCACCGTCCAGTTCCAGCCGGACAGGGGAAGGGAAGGCAAGCGCCTGTACCTTATTCGCAGAAAGGCCAGCGCAGTTGAACACCATTTTGCACCGGTAAGATTCCGCACTGGTTTCCACAACAAAGCCCTGACCATTCTCCCGAATACCCAGAACCTGGGTGCTCAGAAAGACTTCCGCGCCGTTATTGACCGCATTCTCAAAAGCGGCGATCCCCAGCTGCCAGGGATTTACCGTTCCGGTACTGGGCGCATACAGAGCTGCTGCCACGCCGGGTTTCAGCATAGGCTCCATGGCTTCCGCTTCCTCTCCGGGCAGCAGACGCATATCCGGCACACCGTTTTGAATGCCGTTTTTCAGTTTCTTTTCCAATCGGGAAACCGAATGGACATCATAGGTTACAAGCAAGGAACCGCACCGGGAAAAAGGTACGTCCAATTCTTCACAGAGATGTCCCATATTGGCATTGCCCCGGACAGTCAGTTCTGCTTTTAAGCTGCCGGGCTTATTGTCGTAGCCCGGATACACAATGGAGGAATTGGCACGGGTGATGCCTTTGCAGACATCATCCTCTTTTTCCAGCAGAAGAACGGAGAGGTTCCATCGCCGCAGATTCCGGGCCACAAAGCAGCCTAAAATTCCGCCGCCAATGACGACTGTGTCATACTGCCGCATATCAGTCTAACGGAATGATCTGACCGGGGTTATCTACGGTGTAGCCGCCCAGAGAGAGGATCTTTTCTTTGAAGGCTTCGCTCTTTAAAGTTGCCAGCAGTTGTTGCACCATGGGCGTTTCCCAGGCATGATCCGGAATGATCAGGTCGTATTCCTCAATGCAGATGGGAATGAAGTCCAGATCATACAGCTTTGCCGCGGAGTAGATGCCCATACCGGCATCGGCGCTGCCGCTGACGATCTGGGCAGCCACGGAGGTGTGGGTCAGTTCTTCCCGGTCGTAGCCGTAGACGGCATCCACATTTACGTTTTCCTGCTTACACAGATAATCCGTCAAAATCCGGGTGCCGGATCCCTTCTGACGGTTGACATAACGAATGCCGTCCCTGGCAATGTCCGAGAATTTCTGAATGTTCAGGGGATTGCCCTTGGCTACCATCATACCCTGCTGACGGCCTACGCAGCGGATGAGCTTTACGCCGCCCTTGGGGAAATATTTCTTCATGAAGGCGATGTTGTATTCGCCATTTTCCGTATTCAGCAGGTGGCAGCCGGCAGCGTGGGCTTCGCCACGGCGCACGGCCATGATGCCGCCCATGGAGCCCACATGGGAGGAGCTCATGTACACATCGTTATTTTCCAGATGGAGGAAATCTGCCAGTTCATCCAGCAGCGGATCGTGGCTGCCAATGACCACCAGGGTATTTTCCAGCTTGTCCACAGGGCTCAGCAAACGGACATTAATCTCCGCACCTGCCTCATAGCCTTCCAGGCCCTGAGGAACTTCCAGAATGCCGTCGGCCTTCATAAAAGAGGACACAACGCCGCTGCCGCGGCTCAAGGGAGAAGCCATCAGTTTATTTCCAACGTAACCCATGCGGACACGGACGAACTCTTCGTATTTAAGACCCGATACCACGGGGCGGGTCAGGATTGCCTTTGCATATTCCGGCTTTGCCGCGGGCACTTTCAGCCAGTGATCGATGAGGGGCTTCAGCAACTGTTCAATGACGATGATGCCGGACACAGGATAGCCGGGAACACCCAGAATCACCGTACTTCCCTGGCAGCCCAGGATGGCGGGCTTGCCGGGCTTCATAGCGATGCCGTGGTACAGCACCTCTCCCAGCTCCCGGATGACCCGGGCAGAAAAGTCCTCCCGGCCGGCAGAGGAACCGGCATTCAGAATGACCATATCGCATTCATTGGCAGCCGTTGCAACCATGGCCTTGATCTGGTCAAACACATCAGGAACGATGGGGTACACCTTGGCTTCCGCACCCCACTGGCGAACCATGGCAGAGAAAATAGAACCGTTGAATTCCAGAATATCACCGGGCTTGGGGTCGGTGCAGGGAGGGATGATCTCATCACCGGTGGGGATAATGCCAACCACGGGCTTGCGGATCACCTCGATCTCCAACACGCCGCCGGCGATCATGGCGCCGATGGCAGAGGGAGAAACGGTCATATGGGAGGGCAGGATCATTTCGCCTGCGCAGATGTCCTCGCCAATCTGGCGGATGTGCTGCCAGGGGGCGGCAGCGGCATGGATGGTGATGGTGCCATCCTCGTTTCTGACAATATCCTCCACCATGATGACAGCATCGCAGCCATCAGGAATGGGATCGCCGGTGTCCAGAACGATGAACTGACCGGGATTCAGAGTGATGGGCGTAGTCTCTGTCGCGCCGAAGGTATCCTTGGCGTTTACCGCCACGCCGTCCATGGCACTGGCAGCATAGTGGGGGGCGCAGATGTGGGCGTAAACCGCATGGGCCGTTACCCGGCCGCAGGCATCCCAGACAGGAATGGTTTCTGTTTTTGCGCCGAAGCCATGGCTTTGCAGCAGTGCTAAGTAATCCTCTCTTGCCTTGGCAAGGGGAATGTTGGTCAAATATTCAAATCCCATAAACTTAATCTCCCTGAGAAATCGTTACTTGAATTTCGGCAAGCCTGGGCAGCCCCTCACAGTCCCGGTCGATGCAGAAATAGCCGTCGCTACCTGCCAGGGTGGTGATCAGACCGGACTTGCCACGGATGGGGTAAGCGTACAGCTCGCCGTCCCGGCGCTCTAAGCGGCAGCACTGGTACTGGGCACGGCCATGGTTTGCACCGATGCTTTCGGTGACTTTAGCGGTGGAGGTATAGGTTTCCTGTTTTCTGTCCATTAATCTGCCCAGCAACGGCAGGACAAACAGCTTGGTAATAAAATAAGCCGCCACCGGATGACCGGGCAGACCAACCAGAGGCTTGACACCTGCCTTGCCCAGAATGGTAGGCTTGCCGGGCTTGATGGCGATGCCGTGGAGCAGGAGGCTTCCCATAGACGCAATGATCCGGCAGGCGGCATCCTTCACACCCACGCTGCTGCCGCCGGAAAGCAGGACAGCATCACATTCGGAAACCGCCTTTGTCACCTTCTCGGAAAGAAGGGGTTCATTGTCAATGACGATTCCGTAATTGATCACATTTACCCCAAAGGCACCAAGCATGGCTTCCAGCATGGGGCCGTTGACATTGCGCACCTGTCCGGGGCCGGGCACCACCTCCGGAGAAACCAGCTCATCGCCGGTGGAGATGACACCAACGGTTATTCTTTTGCGAACCGGAACCTCCACCCGTCCGATGGCAGCCAGTGCGCCAATGTCCTGGGAAGAAAGGACTCTTCCCTTCTGCAAAATCACCTTGCCGGGATACACATCGTCACCCCGGAAGATCATGTTCTGTCCCGGTGCGGCGGATTTGGAAATACCGATGGTTCCGTCACCGTAGTCCTCGGTGTACTCCACCATCACCACGCTGTCGGCACCCTTGGGTACTGCACCGCCGGTGGGAACGGCAACACACTGCTCCGGATTCAGCTGAAATTCCGCGCCTTCGCCCATGAACACCTCGCCCTGCAGCGGGAGGATGGCAGGAATGGCATCGGTGCAGCCGAAAGTATCCCTTGCCCGGACGGCGTAGCCGTCTACGGTGGAGCGGTCAAAGTCGGGAACATATTCTGTAGCGGCGATGTCCTCTGCCAGCACCCGACCCATGGCAGCGGACAGGGAAACCAGTTCTGCACCTGCAACCGCTTCAAATTCACTTTCAATCAAAGCCAGAACTTCTTCCGGCGTTTTTACATGTAACATCTTACACCTCAGTCATTATTTTTCCCAGATCCCGGTAATCGTTGCCCGAGAAGTGGGCAATTTCCTTTCGGAATGCCGGCATCTGCAATACCTTCAGCAGCTTCTTTACTGCTTCGGTTTCCATCATTTCTTTCTTTATTACAAAGTCAAACCGCTCTTCCAGCAGGGGGATAAAATCCAGACCATCGATCTGCCGAGAGATTCGTTCGGTACCAATGGCCAGGTCTGCTTCTCCCGCGGCGATGGCTGCCGCCATAGTCAGATGAGATTTCATAATCCTTTCGTAGCCTTTAACGCTGGACGCAGAAATTCCCAGCCGCTTCAGCTGGGTGTCCATCAGGATCCGTGCAGAAGAGCCTACCCGGCGGTTGAGAACAGAAATATCTTCCCGCCCCAGATCTGACCAGCCCTTGATTCCCTTAGGATTTCCCTTCTGGACATAAAAGCCCTGGGTCCGGTAGCTGACATTTACCAATACCGCGGAAATTCCCGGCATCAGGCTGCGGACATAAGAGGTGTTGTAATCAACCCCATCGAACAGGTGGCAGGCCGCCACATGGATATTGTCCTGATACAGGGAAAGCAGCCCCTCAAAGCTGTTTAAATAGGTACGGGCCGTGTTGACACCTTCCTGCTGCAAATAATTTGCCAGAATATCCAGCACCACATCCTGCCCGGAGATGATCAGCTCCGGCTTTTCTTCCTTGGGAGGCGTCAGCAGTGTGGAATGGGTATCGATATTTTTCACAGGCCGGGTGGAGTGCTCATGCCGGGAACGGGCAATATAGGCATCCACATCGTCCTGGGTAAAGCGCACTTTTCTGCCGATCTTATAGGAATGGATCTCACCCTTGCGGATAAGATCATAAATCGTTGATTTGCTGACATGGAGAATGTCCGCCACTTCCTGGGTGGACAGGGATTTGTTCTGCGACACGGTTTTCCCTCCTTCGGCATAATCCCACAGATATATAAGCTATATTATACTCTTTTTCGTAATGTTCCACAAGTCCTCACGGCCTTGGAAGTTCGTGTCAATTCATAGTTTTTCATATTATTTCGCACAGTGTTTTTTGTGTGATCCGATTCCGGTTCGTGCAAGTTGGAATGGTTTCGTATCAGTTCACGCGGAAATAGCCGGGAAGCCTTGCGCGAAACTTATTTTCAAATATAATTAAAGTATCCAATCAAGCAGAAAATAATAAAAAACGGATATATACAAAACTTTTGGAGGTTATCGTTATGGCATACGCATACTACGAAAAACTTGCCCGCATTAACCTGACCACCGGCACTATCACCGTTGAAAAGCTGGATACCGATCTGGCTAAGAAGTTCATCGGCGGCCGTGGCCTGGGCACCAAGATCGTCTATGACGAAGGCTGCGCCACTGCTGACGCCCTGGGTCCTGACAACAAGCTGGTTTACATCACCGGCCCTCTGACCGGCGCCGGCGCTCCCTCCTCCGGCCGTTACATGGTCGTCACCAAGTCTCCTCTGACCGGCATGATCGCCTGCTCCAACTCCGGCGGCATCTGGGGTGCCAAGCTGAAGTACGCTGGCTGGGATGCACTGATCGTGGAAGGCGAAGCTCCCGAGTGGACCTACATCAACATCGTTGACGACAAGATCGAGCTGCTGGATGCCCGCGAGTATCTGGGCCTCTATTCCGAAGAGCTGGATGAGAAGCTGAAGGAAAAGCACGGCAAGGATTCCTCCGTTCTGTCCATCGGTATCGCCGGTGAGAAGAAGGTTCTTCTGGCTGCCATCATGAACGACAAGGACCGCGCTGCCGGCCGCTCCGGTGTCGGTGCCGTCATGGGCTCCAAGAAGCTGAAGGGCATCGTTGTCACCGCTTCCAAGAAGAACGCTGATGAGGTTCTGGTATCTGCCGAGGCTCTGAAGGCTGCCAACAAGGACGTTATGGTCAACATCCGTGAGAACGGTCTGACCGGCGGCGGTCTGCGGGCTCTGGGCACCGCTTCTCTGGTCAACGTCATCAACGGCGTTGGCTCCCTGCCTACCAAGAACTGGCAGGAAGCTTACTACGATAAGGCTGAAGACGTTTCCGGCGAAGCTCTGGCTGAGAAGTACCTGGTCAAGGCCGGTGCCTGCCACCGCTGCCCCATCGCCTGTGGCCGTATCGTCAAGGTCGGCGACAAGGTCGTCGGCGGTCCCGAGTACGAACCCCTGTGGGCTTACGGCGCCAACATGGACAACAATGACCTGGCTGCCGTCAACGAAGCCAACTACTGGTGCAACGAGTACGGCCTGGACGCCATCTCCGTTCCCTGCACCATTGCTGCCGCTATGGAGCTGTACCAGCGCGGCGCCATTAAGGAAGAGGACTGCGAAGGCTTCCCTCTGGAGTGGGGCAGCGTTCCCGCTCTGATCGAGTGGACCAAGCGCATGGGCGATCCCAAGACCGAGCTGGATTGGCTGATGAGCTCCGGCTCCGCCCGTCTGTGCGAGCACTACGGTATGCCCGAGGTTTCCATGTCTGTTAAGAAGCAGGAGATGCCCGCTTACGACGCCCGTGGTGTTCAGGGTATCGGCATCACCTACGCTACCTCCAACCGTGGTGGCTGCCATGTCCGTGGCTACACCATCGCTCCCGAAGTCGTGGGTCTGCCCGTCCAGCTGGATCGTACCGTCACCAACGAGAAGGCATTCTGGTCCAAGACCTTCCAGGATCTGACCGCTGTCATCGACTCCATGGGTCTGTGCCTGTTCACCTCCTTCGCTCTGGGTGCTCCCGAGTACACCAAGCTCTTAAACGCTGCCTGCGGCACCGAGTACACTCCCGAGGAAGTTCTCACCATCGGCGAGCGTATCTACAACATTGAAAGAATGTTTAACAAGGCTGCCGGCATGAAGCCCGAGGATGACCGTCTGCCCAAGCGTCTGCTGGAAGAGCCCATCCCTGATGGCCCCTCCAAGGGTCTGGTTTCCAAGCTGCCCATTACCCTGCCCGAGTACTACAAGGTTCGCGGCTGGGAGGCTGCCTTCCCCACTGACGAGACTCTGAAGAGACTGGGTCTTGACGAGTGCATCGGTAAGTAAGTATCATAATATAAGGGGAGGGGTTCTGCCCCTCCCCTTTCCTAATCATGAGGAGGAGCTATTATGATCGAAGTACGCTTATTTGCCGGTCTGCGTCAGGGCAGACAGAAAGTCTATCAGATGGAATCCGATTCCATCAAAAACGTCCAGGATATTATGGATGTTCTGAGTATTGATCGCAAGGAAGTGAATATCCTGCTGATCAACGGATTCCACCAGAAGCCGGAAACCGAGGTCAAAGACGAGGATATCGTTTCTCTCTTCCCCGCTGTGGGAGGCGGCTGATATGGAGCCCCGTTATGTGCGAAATATGCCAGCCCTTACCGAAGCGGAATGTGAACTTCTGAAGCAAAAGCGCGTTCTGGTGGTGGGCTGCGGCGGCCTGGGTGGTCATATTATTGACCAGCTGGCCCGGATCGGTGTGGGATTTCTGCGGGTGGTGGATGGCGATGTGTTTGAGGCATCTAACTTAAACCGCCAGCTGCTTAGCTGCGTGCCGCTTCTGGGTGTCAGCAAGGCAAAGGCTGCTGCTGACCAGATTGCCCGGGTCAATCCCGATGTAACCGTTGACGCGGCAGAAACGTTTCTTACAGAAAATAATGCGGAAGCGTTGCTGGAAGGCTGCCACATCGTTGTGGATGCGCTGGACAATATTCAGAGCCGAAAAATTCTGGCTGCCGCCTGTGAAAAGAAAAACATCCCCTATATTTACGGAGCCATTCAGGGCTGGGTGGCCCAGGCAGCCATTTCCGTGCCGGGAGACCGGCTGATCGACACGCTGTACCCGGAAGAAATCGAAATTACGGATAAGAGCGTTCTCAGCTTTACCCCTGCCCTGTGTGCCTCCATGCAGACTGCCCTGTGTGTCAAATGGCTCCTTGGCAGAAGTGTGGAAACCGGGACGGTTTATTACTTCGATTTGCTGAACCAGGAATTTGAGACCATTCCCATGGTCTGACGGATAAAACAAGAAAGAGGTGACACCATGAAAATCGGCGCATTGATCGTAACCACCGGTCTGAGCAAAGTTTCCGGTGTCGCCGCTTTGCTTTCGGAGGTCGGCGCCATCTCCGCCGGACAGCGGATGATCTCCGCGTTTCAGTGCGCAGGAGTGTCCACAGTGGGGCTGGTTGTGGGCCCGGAGAATAAAAAGACCGAACGGCAGCTGGCTCAGAATGGTGTGATCTTTCTGCGCTGCAAGGAAGGAACCGGGTTCTTTCAGGGATTGCAGCAGGGGCTTTCCTTCATGCGTGGAAAATTCCGCCGGGTTTTTGTGGTTCCCGGAGATGTTCCGCTGTTTCTTCCCTCGACTCTACAGGCTATGCTGCAAAGTCCGGCTTCCCTGGTGGTGCCGGAAACCAGACACGTCAACGGTTATCCGCTTCTGCTGGATGATCAGGCAATGGAATTTCTCCTGGCACAACCGGATTATGTCACAGCGGAAACAGCCATCCGGCAGGGCGCGCTTCCTTTGGAATCCGTCCGTGTGGAAGACTCCGGGATCCTTCTTCGGAGTTCGGATATGCGCCATCGGAAACTACTGATTCAGAACCACAACCGGCAGCTGTCCCGTCCCATTGCGGAAGTGACGCTGTATAACAACGCTCCTTTGTATGATCCCCGGCTGTCTATGCTGCTGCATTTGGTGGAGGATACCCACTCCGTCCGGGATGCCTGCAGCCTGATGCAGATCTCCTACTCCGCTGCCTGGAATATGCTCAACCGGGTAGAGGATGAGCTGGGTTTCCCGCTGATCACCCGCAACCGCGGCGGTGCCAGCGGCAGAGGAAGCGATCTGACCCAGAAGGGGAAGCTGCTTATGGAGGCCTATGACCAGTTCTCAGAGCATCTGAACAGGTATGCCCAGACACTGTATGGTCAATTTTTCGATTCCTTTGTGGATACACCTTAACAAATGAACGCCCACAGGCAATTTGCGCCTGTGGGCGTTTGTTGTTTTAAACAACTTCTTTTTATTTTTGTATTGAATTTTGAACATTTTGTATATATAATGATAAAAAAGGAGGGAACGCCTATGGCATCCAAATATGCAGGTTATATGGGTAAGGTCGTAATGGCAGACCTGACCACTGAAACCATAAGGGAATATCCCTGGAGCGATGAGCAGCGGGAACTGTACCTTGGCGGCAAAATCATGGCTGCCCGGATCCTCTGCGATCATCTGACTGGCAAAGAAACCGCTTTCAGCGAAGAAAACTGGGTGGTCATTTCCACCGGCCCCCTGACGGGTACCGGTGCGCCCAGCTCTGCCCGGTTCAACATTTCCGCCCTGTCCCCCCAGACTGGGATCCTGGCTTCCTCCAACTGCGGCGGCAGCTTTGGCTTCCACCTGAAGAAGGCAGGTTATGATGCCCTGATTCTGAAGGGCAAATGCCAGGGACATAAATGGCTGGAGATCAATGAGGATCAGTTTACTTTCCACGATGCCGGTGATCTCTGGGGCACAAAAACCGGGGACTGCCAGGAAAAGCTGGCCCAGCTGGTTGGTAAGAAGAAGTTCGGTAAGCTGTGCATCGGCCCTGCCGGAGAAAATCTGGTCAAATATGCCGGCATCGTTTCCGATGAGCGTGCCGCAGGCCGCACCGGTCTGGGCAGTGTCCTGGGCTGGAAGGGATTGAAGGCCATCACCGTCACCGGAAACAAAGCCATTCCCGTTTATGACAAGGAAAAAACCACGGCCTGGTGCAAAAAGTGGTTTGCCTACCTGCAAAAACATCCCCTCACCGGAAATCAGCTGCCAAAGGTAGGCACCGCCGGACTGGTCAGCTCCATGCAGATGCGGGGGCTGCTGTCTACCAGAAACTATTCCGCCGGACAGTACGAGCACTTTGAGGATGTCAGCGGCGAGCGTCTGGCAGAGGAATTTAACATTACCAATAAAGGCTGCCTTACCTGTCCTATCCGCTGCGCCCGAACCGTTACTGTCCAGGGCAAGCAAGTCAAGGGTCCGGAACTGGAAACCCTTGGCCTCTTGGGCGGCAATATCTGCAATAACGATCTGCAGAAAATTCTGGATTGGAACTATCTTCTGGACGAACTGGGTATGGACACCATCTCTACCGCCAATACCATCGCCTGGGCCATGGAAGCAAACGAGAAGGGACTGTGGAACAACGGCCTGAAATTCGGCTCTGTGGAGGAACTCTCCGGTATTTTTGAAGATATCGCGCACCGCAGAGGGCTGGGCGACGAACTGGCAGAGGGCAGCAAGCGCCTTTCGGAAAAGTACGGCGGCAAAGAATTTGCTATGCACGCCAAAGGACTGGAACTGGCAGCTTACGAACCCCGCCGGGCTGTGGGCCAGGGTCTGGGCTACGCCGTGTCCAACCGGGGTGGCTGCCATCTGAACGGCGGTTACCTGGTGATCCTGGAGGGCCTGGGTCTGAATGTGGACACCCAGACACCCAAAGCCAAGGCGGACTTTACCATGCTGTTCCAGGATCTGATGGAGACCATATCCGCCTCGGGACAGTGCCTGTTTACCTCCTACGCCTTCTTCCCCGGCTTCCTGCTGACGAAGCCCAACGGAATCATTACCCAGACCGTCAACAAGGCCGCTACCCATGTAGGCGGTGCTGTCCGGCTCATCAACAAGTGCCCCAGGGTGGCTGCCCTCCACCTTCCTGTCTTCCATCACACAAAGATGATCAGACTCGCCACCGGTATGTACATGGATTTCGGCAAATACATTCAGATCGGTGAACGGGGCTACACCATGGAGCGCTACATCAACTGCAAATTCGGTGTCAGTTCCGCCAACGACAAACTGCCTAAGCGGCTGACGGATGTTCCCCAGGATCCCAAGAACCCCAAAACCAAGATCCCCCTGGAAACCATGAAGAAAACCTACTACGCTGCCCGGGGCTGGGACAAAAACGGCATCCCCACAGAAGCCACTCTGCGGCGGCTGAAAATCAAATGATCACGGTGAAATTATACGGACTGCTGCGAATTGAGTCCGGCATCAAGGAAAAACAATTGAAAGCAGCAACGGTAAAAGAAGTTCTGGAAAATTTGGCAGCCTGTGGAATCCCGGAAAAAGATTTAAATGGCTGTCTGATTTTGGTAAACGGAAACAGTGCAAACAAAAGAAGCAAATTAACAGACGGCGACACGGTGGTGCTGATGTCCCCGGTGGCCGGCGGATAAAGGAGGATCATTATGGAAATGCCTTATATGCTGGAAGTTCTCTGGTGCCGCACATTTCAAAGTGTTCTGAAAGTGGGCAACTATTTCATGGGCTACCGGATGCCAAAGTACTTAGAAGGCCCCGGCAAAATCAAGGAGCTGGGTGCATTTCTAAAAGAAAAGGGCATCAACGATGTTCTGGTGGTCACCGGTGCCGGTATGATTCGCCGTGGGCAGGTACAGCCCATGCTGGATGGCTTTGACGCAAACGGCATCCGGTATACGGTTCAGGCTTACACAACCACCGACCCCACATCGGATGATGTGGAGCTGGGTTACAAGACCTACAAAGAAAACGGCTGCAAATCCATCGTCGCCATCGGCGGCGGCAGCCGCATCGACTGTGCCAAGGGTATCGCCGCAAAGGCTGTGCACCCGAAAAAGACTGTTGCCCAGCTGCAGGGACTTCTGAAAGTCCACTGGCCCATCCCACCCTTTGTAGCCATTCCTACCACTGCCGGTGCCGGTTCTGAAACTACCGTTGCCGCGGTTATCACCGATTCCAAAACCCACCGGAAGGCTGCCATCAACGATCCCTTCCTGATCCCCAAGTATGCAGTCCTCGACCCGGAACTGACCGTTGGCCTGCCTCCTTATACCACCGCTACCACCGGCATGGATGCTCTGGCCCACGCGGTGGAAGCCTATACCAACAAGACCTACAACACCAAACTGGAAAACCGGCTCGCCAAGGATGCTGTCAAACTGATTCACGATAATATCCTCCGGGCCTATGAAGATGGCAACGATCTGGAAGCCCGGCAGAATATGCAGCGGGGCGCCTTCTATGCCGGCCGCGCCTTCACCCGGGGCTGTGTGGGTTATGTCCACGCCATTGGCCACACTCTGGGCGGTCTTTATGGCGTTGCCCATGGTCTTGCCATGGCGGTGCTGCTGCCCCATGTTATGCGGGAATTCGGCGCTTCCGCCCACAAACGCCTTGCGGAACTGGCAGATGTCTGCGGCATCGGCGGTGCCAATGAAGCAGAAAAGGCAAACGCTTTCATTCGCTGGATTGAAGAAACCAATGCGAAAATGGGCCTGCCCGACAAGTTCGATGTGGTCAAGGATGAGGACATCGACCAGATGATCACCTGGGCCAAGAAGGAAGCCAATCCCCTGTATCCCGTGCCTGTGGTATGGGCCAGGAAGGATTTCAGAAGACTGATCGAATCCATCCGTAAATAAACAGCAAAAAGTCCTGCGGTTCATCGCAGGACTTTTTGCTTGTTGTTGCGTTGAAGGTCGACATTGCTGACTGGATCAACGCCGTTGTGTTTCCCGATGAAATTCTTAAAAAGGCTTGCCTGTATGTGTTTTGAGGCACTTCCTGTAAACCATGCCGTGGTTCTTTCGGTATCGGAATCATAGCAAAAAGTGGCTATGATTTTATTTTCCCATTTCTTTATTGCGCTCGTAGGTGGCAATGATGCAGTTCATGGCTGCGGCCCGGAAGCCGCCTTCTTCCAACGCTTTCACGCCCCGAATGGTGCTGCCAAGGGGAGAACAGACAGCATCCTTAAGAACGCCTGGGTGCTGCTTGGTTTGCAGATACATTTCTGCAGCGCCCACCATGGTCATGGCAGCATATTCATAGGCCTGGGCCCGGGGAATACCGCAGGTGACGGCACCGTCTGCCAGTGCTTCCAGGAATACATACATGTAGGCAGGGCCGCTGCCGGAGATGGCGCTGGCGGCATCAATAAGCCGTTCCTCCAGAGCATCCAGGAGACCGCAGAAACGCATGTCGTTCAGCCAATCCTGAACATCCTCGTCTCTTACCAGGTCATTGCAGCAATACTGGGTCACACCCTTGCCGATGGCGGTGGGGGTGTTGGGCATGATCCGGATGACCGGCAGCCGGAAGCCTACATAATCTTCGATCTGCTGGATTTCCACACCACCGGCCATGGTGATCAACAGAGGCTTATTTTCCGCCAGTTGGGGTCGGATGGCAGTCAGCACATCCTTCATAAAATAGGGCTTTACCGCCAGAAATACCCGGTCGCAGTTTTGTGCAATGGAAGCATTGTCAGAATAGGTGATCCCCAATTCAGTTGCCAGAGTCTTAGCTCTGCCGGAGCGGTCGGAAACGGCGATGTCTTTGGTGGCCTTGCTGAGAGATTTGGCAATGGCTCCGCCCATATTGCCGCAGCCGATGAATCCGTATTTCATATTGTCCTCCTTACCGAATGTGACCGTTGCCGGTGATGACGTACTTGTAGGTGGTCAGCTCCCGCAGACCCATGGGGCCCCGGGCGTGGAGCTTCTGGGTGGAGATGCCCATTTCACAGCCCAAACCAAATTCACCGCCGTCGGTGAACCGGGTGGAAGCGTTGACGTAGACGGCAGCGCTGTCCACGCCGGAGGTGAAGGCTTCCATGGCGGCTTCGTCAGTGGTGACGATGGCCTCGGAGTGACCGGTGGAGTGGGCGGAAATGTGGGCCACGGCCTCGTTCACATCTTCCACGCACTTGATAGCCAGAATGTAATCCAGAAATTCCGTGTCAAAGTCATTTTCTCCTGCGGGTGTGCCGGGGATGATGGTCTGAGCCAGTTCATCCAGGCGGAATTCCACCTTGCTGCCGATCCTCTGGTGAAGCTTGGGCAGGAATTCAGCAGCGATGGCCTTATCCACCAGCAGCACCTCTTCTGCGTTGCAGACGGAGGGGCGGCTGGTTTTTGCGTTTTCGATGATATTCAGAGCCATGTCCTGGTCGGCGGTCTTTTCCACATACACATGGCAGATGCCGGTGCCGGTGGCGATGCAGGGAACGGTGGCGGTTCGGACGCAGGTGCTGATGAGGCCCGCACCGCCTCTGGGAATCAGCAGATCGATGTAGCCGTTGGCGGTCATCAGGGCGGTGGCGCTGGCACGGGTAATGTCCTGAACCAGATTCACGGCATTTTCAGTGATGCCCAGTTTCTGAAGGCCGGAACGCAGAGCGGTGACAATGGCGTTGGCGCTGCGGAAGGCTTCCTTGCCGCCCCGCAGGACGCAGACATTGCCGCTTTTTAAAGCCAGTGCCGCAGCGTCAGAGGTGACATTGGGACGGCTTTCGTAAATAATGGCGATGACACCCATGGGAACGGCCTTTTTCTGGATCAGCAGACCGTCGGCACGGGTGTGCTCTTCCAGAATCATGCCCGTAGGCTCCGGCAGGGCGGCAACTTCCCGGATGCCCTGGGCCATGCCCGCGATCCGGGCAGAGGTCAGCAGCAGCCGGTCCAGCATAACGTCAGAGACGGTACCTTTGGCAGCC
Organism: Oscillospiraceae bacterium; assembly: GCA_017939025.1. The sequence continues at coordinate 2,619 of JAGBAI010000139.1, read as the reverse complement.
TCCAGATCCTGGGCATTGGCGGCCAGAATGGCGGCTTCGTTTTCAATCAGAGCATCCGCCATGGCGTACAGGGCGGCGTTTTTCTGATCGGGAGTCAGGCGGGTGATTTCCGTCTTGGCAGCTTTGGCGGCTTCCAGCATAGCTTTCATAATCATACCTCCGTAAATCTGGTACCGACATCCTTGCCGTCCAGAATATCATACAAATTCTCAGGATTTCTGCCATTGGCAATGACCATATCGCAGCCGCAGCTTAAACAGATTTCTGCTGCATGGAGCTTGGTGATCATGCCGCCGGTACCCTGTTTGGTGGAGCTGACACCTGCCAGATTGAGAATATAGTCATCGATCTTGGTGACCTTGTGCAGCAGCTTTGCATTGGGATCCTTGTGGGGATCGGCGGTGTACAGGCCATCAATGTCGGACAGCAGAATCAGAAGATCCGCGTGGACGGTTTCTGCTACCTTGGCGGCCAGGGTATCGTTGTCGCCAATGACGATCTCGTCGGTGGCTACGGTGTCATTTTCATTGATGATGGGCAGAGCTCCCAGTTCCAGCAGACGGTTCAGGGTGTTGGTGAAATTTAAGTGACGGGTCTCATTGATCATATTGTCATTGGTGATCAGCAGCTGGGCCACGGTGTGGTGGAATTCGCTGAACAACTTATCATATACATACATCAGTTCACACTGGCCCACGGCAGCGGCAGCCTGCTTGCCGGGAATGTCCTTGGGACGCTCCCGCAGGCCCAGCTTGCCTACGCCCATGCCGATGGCACCGGAGGATACCAGAATCAGCTCGTGGCCGGCGTTTTTGATGTCGGACATGGTTTTGCAGAGCTCCTCCACCCGGCGGATATTCAGGTGTCCGGTGGGGTGGGCCAGAGTGGATGTACCGATTTTTACGACGATGCGCATACATTGCCTCCAAAATGAAATATGGCACATTATACCACTTTAGCAAGATAAAGTAAAGAGGAAAAATAAAAAATGCAATGTAGGGCGGGGAAGATTCCACGCCCTACACCGATTCGTTAGTTAAGCAGCATATCCACGCCCTGCTGCAACATATCGGCAGACAGTGCACCCTGAGCCCAGGCTACGAAATTACCTTCTGCATCAAGGAAATAGCTCACCGGCACGGCATTGACACCATACTTCATAGCAGCATCGATGTCAGTATCGAAGTAGATGGGGAAAGTATATCCCTGATCATTGACGAATTTGGATGCAGTTTCCACCGTCTCCTGCTGACCGTCGGTAAGATTTACCAGCACAAAGTGGATCTCTTCCCCGTAGGTATCATAGAATTCCTGAAATTCCGGCATTTCGCTGACGCAGGGGCCGCACCAGCTGGCCCAGAAGTTCAAAATTACGGGCTTGCCCTGGAATTCGCTCAGAGTGTGGGCATTGTCCTCCAGATCGTAAACGGTGAAATCCGGAGCCGCGCTGGGCTGGGCTTCCGTTTCCCCGGTGGGGTCGTCTACAACGGTGGGGGTAGTGGCGATGCCGCCTAAGTTCACTTCTCCACTGAGCCGGTTGTAGAGCACAGAGGCACCGGCGATGACCACGGCAAAGGCCAGGATCAGAATCCAGAGTTTTAGAATTTTATACATTTTTTCCATAGTTTTGCTCCCTTCGCAGGGGTCGATGCCCTCATCGACCCTAAAGTCGGTTTTGTCACGGAAAAGAGCCGATGTGGGCATCGGCCCCTACGGTCAGCTTAACAGAGCCAGCAGTCTGCCCAGGGTTCCGGTTGCCATGAGGATGCCTACCAGCACCAGCGCGCCGCCGCAGATTTTGTTGATGATGTCGTAGTGAGCTTTGATCCAGTTGAAAGCGCCTTTCAGCCTGTCGATGAGCACGGCGCTCATAAGGAAGGGGATGCCAAGCCCCAGAGAGTAGCACAGCAGCATACCCATGCCCTCCAGTACATGGCCCTGCTGGCTTGCCAGCATCAGGGCAGAGCCCAGAAATGCGCCTACGCAGGGAGTCCAGCCTACGGAAAAAACAATGCCGAACACCAGCGCGGAGAAAAAGCCCATCTCACTCTGAAGCAGCCCCCTGCTGGCCCCCCGGAACAGATTCAGCCTCAAAAGGCCCATGTAATTGAAACCAAACAGGATCACGATACCGCCGCCGATAAGATTTACCCAGGTCTGATACCGGGTGAGGAAGCTGCCCAGGGTTCCCGCCAAAGCGCCCAGGGCTACAAAGACGATGGTAAAGCCTACCACAAAGCCGGAGGCATTGAGAAGGGTCTTCTTCGTGCTGCGTTCCCCGCCGCCGGCAAAATAGGAAATGTAGATGGGCAGCATCGGCAGTAAGCACGGGGAAATGAAGGTGATGATGCCCTCTAAAAAGGAAATCAGATATTGCATACGCATCCTCCTTTGCTTGTTTTCTTAAGGATACCCGATTTTGAGGGGATTGTAAGTGATGTTGTTACATAAGTAAATTGCAGTTTGGCGCGCAGTGCGCGCTTCCAATGGCGTGACTTCGGCTGGTCTGTCATCCAGGACTCCTGGGTGGTCGGCCCGGTTCGATGATGCCATTTGGACATGTGATCGAACCGGGCGGTACCCAATGGTCTGGGTTAATTGCCGGGCTGTAGTCACGCC